>JAFTKX010000038.1 GCA_017453045.1 Clostridia bacterium
GGTTTGGAATAAAAGGCAGTAACGCACTTTTGCGAAGTATATAACACTTTAAAGTATTTAAGGGGTTAGATGCGAGCAAAACAAGGCTCGCAAGGAATTTGCGGGTGGGATAGACCTTGTCGGTCATCCCAGTCGTAAATGACTTGCAGAAACGTAGTATTGCGACGCAGATAAGCCTTTAAATTAGATGAACTGTAAAACATCCACCAGTACAGCAAACGCTAATATAAATACAAGCCCTACGCCGTGGATAATTCCTTCGACCTTGCGGTTTATAGGCTTTTTCCTTATCCACTCGATAATGCAAAATACTATTCTTGAACCATCTAAGGCAGGTATAGGCAAAAGATTGAAAACAGCGAGGTTTACGCCTATTAAAGCGGCGATTTCAAAGGCTAAAAGCGGATTAAAAGCAATAATTTCCGTAGTCGTTACGATTGTCGTTACAGTACCGCCAACAGCGTTTAAACCGATTGCGCCCGTTATAATTTGACCGAGCGATTGAAGTACCATACCGCCTATTTTAAAGGAATATTCAAAGGAGTGCCCGATAGTTGTAAAAAATCCAAGCCTTTGATGGTCGGAAATAGTATAATATCCTGTGGTAATATCCTTTATTCCAAAATATTTTTGAACTGCAATTTGATCAGTTTTATCAACTTCTTCCCACGCTTTGTCAAATTCAATCTTTACGGGAACGGAGGCTTCAAAGCCTTTTCTTCCTACCCAAAGAGTTATTACGTCGCCCTCTTTTTTGTCTTTTATAACGCCGATAAACTGTTCGTAAGTAAACAAAAATTCTTCAAAATCGTGGTATTTTTCGTCTTCGCCGACTCCCCTATCTACGAGTTTTTTAATATAATCGTCCTGTTTAAACCACTTGCTTTCGCTAATATCGAGCATCATAGTAGAGCCTATTCCGAGCGCGTCGTAAGCCATGTCGACCATAGTTATGTTTTTACACTCTACGTCGGCGCGGAGTTTTACGGGAACGTCGAATATTTTTTCACCGTCCCTTATAATATCCACGTAGACGATTTCACCCTTTTTCTTGTGGTTTAAAGCAGAAATAAAGTCTGTCGTTATATAAATATTAGTCTTGTCTTTCTTTTCGGAATTTTTTATCGAAAGAATAATATCGTCGTTTTCAAGCGAATACCCACTATACGCGGGATCGTCGATAAAAAGACCGCCTCCAACAACCGACTGCCCCATAGTTCCCATAGAAATGATAATTATGAGCAGGGCGAGCAAATAGTTCATCGTAGCGCCGGCAAGAAGCACGAGAATTCTTTGCCAAGGCTTCTTTTTATTGAAAGCGTTGGGGTCGTCCCCTTCGTCGTCTTCGCCTTCAAAAGCGCAAAAACCGCCTACGGGAAGGGCGCGAATTGAAAATTGTTCTCCGCTTTTTAACTGCCTTTTATAAATAGCAGGTCCCATACCGATTGCGAACTCGTTAATTTTAAATTTGAAAATTTTTCCAACGATATAATGACCGAACTCATGCACGGTTATCATTATCATCAAAATTAGTAGCGCGCCCAAAACACCGCCTACGGTTGCCATTACAGACGCAAAACTTAATAAATTTACTATCACTTTATATCTCCGTATTTTTCATAAACAAGCCTTCTTGCCATAGCGTCGGTATAAAGAAGACTTTCTTTCGTAACTTCTTGTCTTTCGGTTTTGTCTAAAACGTATGAAATTGCGTCGGATATATCGTAAAACCCGATTTTATCTTTTAGGTATAAACCTACCGCCGCTTCGTTTGCGGCGTTCATTGCGCAAGAGAAATTATCTCCCGTTTTAAAAGATTTTAAAGCAAGGTCAAAACAAGGATATTTGTCGACGTCAATATTTCCAAAAGTCAAACTCTTGCCCGCGAGTTCTAAAAACGGAACGTCCGTTTTAAGCCTTTCGGGATAAGTGAGCGCAAGTTGAATAGGAATTTCCATCGACGGAAAACCAAGTTGAGCCATAATTGCGCCGTCTTCAAATTCAACCATAGAGTGAATTATACTTTCGGGATGAACTATCGCCTCTACCTTTTCAAGCGGAGCGTTATAAAGATGGCAGGCTTCAATTACTTCCAAACCCTTATTTAAAAGGGTTGCGCAGTCGATAGTAATTTTTTGCCCCATCATCCAGTTTGGATGCTTTAAAGCCTCGCTCGCTTTTAAAGTTTTTATCTGCTTTTTGGTATAATTTCTAAACGCTCCGCCACTTGCGGTTAAAATGAGTTTTTTAAATTTCGCGTTTAAATCGAAATTTAAGCATTGAAAAATCGCCGAATGCTCGCTGTCTACAGGAATAAGCCTTACGCCTTTTTCTCTAACGGCTTTCATAACTATATTACCGCCTGCAACCAACGTTTCCTTATTTGCAAGCGCGATATCCTTGCCCATTTCGATAGCCTGTAAAACGGGTGTAAGCCCTGCAAAGCCCGAAACGGCAACCATAACTATATCGCAATCTTCACAAACGGCGTGATATATTGCGTTCTCGCCCGTATAAAGAGTAGTACCATTTGGAATTTCGGTTATTTTTTGGGCTGATACAGAGTCGCTTAAACACGCGATTTTGGGTTTAAATTGATTGATTTGCTCTTGGAATAATTGATAGGACGAGTTTGCTGAAAGCGAAACTATCTCAAATTTATCTTTATGGCGAGAGACGGTATTTAAAACCTGTCTTCCTATAGAACCCGTACTGCCAAGTAGCGCGATTTTTATCATAATATCCTCTTAAAAATATTGCTCACGGAACTTAAATAAGGCGTGAGCATTTATTTCTATAAAATAATTTATTCAATCTTTAAAAAGTTTATACCGCAAGCATAGGTAAAACGGCGCAGAATAAAAAGGCAACGAGCGGAGACGCAAACAAAAGCCCGTCTATTCTGTCCATAACGCCACCGTGTCCTGGCAAAAGTCTACCCATATCTTTGATATCGAGTTTGCGTTTCATAAGACTTTCAACAAGGTCGCCAAGTTCGGTCAGTAGCGAACCTAAAAACCCAACCACGCCGTATGCAAGAATTTCTTGCCAGTAATGTTTGAATATATGTTCGGACGCAGGATGAAGAACTAAACATACCAAAATAGCGGCGATAATTCCACCCAAAAGTCCGCCTATAGCACCGCTAATCGTCTTATTAGGGCTTATGTTGGGGCAAAGTTTTTTGCCTTTGAATAAACTTCCTACAAAGTACGCCATAACGTCGGCGGCGGGGCTAACGGCAAACGCTAAAACCAAAGCGGAAAAAGGCGCTAAATGGTTTACCGCAACCAAACACACTAAAAGCCCCGACGGATAAACCATTGATAAAAAGGTAAGTCCTATTCCTTCGATAGTTACGTCTTCGTAATAAGGAACTGACACAGCCAAAACTACGAGCATTGCCAAAATCGTTATAACAACCGCCCACTCAACGCCGAAAAGGGACATTATTGGAAAGAGTATGATAGGATATAAAACCGTCAAAACCCTGTGCGGACGAATAATTTTCTTTTCAAAAACGCGCAAAATTTCATTTGCTCCGAGCGAGCCCATTATAAGCAATAAAAAGTCGAAGATGAGCGTTCCGAGATCAACGGGATGCTTACTTACCGCCGTGCTTATTATTATAACGTTTGAAAAAGTGGCTTTTAACACGAAAAATAATACCCATATTCCCGCAATAATAAGCCCTGTTATCGTTCTTTTAAGCATTTTCTATACCACCAAATCTTCTTTTTCTGCCATAGAACCACTCTAAAGCCTTTTTCGTTTCTTCCTTATTAAAATCCGGCCACAAAACGTCGGTAAAATAAAACTCGGCGTAAGCGCATTGCCATAAGAAGAAGTTTGAAAGGCGCATTTCCCCACTCGTTCTAACTACTAAATCGATATCGGGTAGCCCTTTCGTATATAAGTTGTTTGAAATATCTTCTTCGGATATTTCACCTTGTTTATCTTTCAAAAGATTAACGGCGCGAACAATCTCGTTCCTCGAACCGTAGTTTAACGCAATGTTTAAAACGTGGTCGGTAAAATGGGCGGTGTCCGCCATAAGTTTTTCGCACCTTTCTTTAAGGGCGGGGCTGACGGGGGTTAAATCTCCCGATATTAAAAGACGAGCCTTTTTTTCAAAGAGTTTCTTGGCGTATTTTTTTAAAAAAGTGCCCAATAGGTCGAAAATCGCGTCAATTTCTTCTTTTGGTCTTGACCAGTTTTCAGAAGAAAAAGCGTATAAACTAACGACTTCAACACCGCTGTCAAAACACTCCTCCAAAACGCCGATAATAGCGTCCGCTCCCTTTTTATGACCGAAAGTTCTGGGCTTATTTCTTTGCTTTGCCCACCTTCCGTTTCCGTCCATAATAAACCCTACGTGACGGAGTTTTTTACCTTCACTACTTGGCATTATACGGTAAGAACTTCCTTTTCTTTGTCGGCAGTAATCTTTTCAACCGCTTCGATTGCTTTAGTAACAGCCTTTTCAACGTCTGCTTCGTAAGCGCCGTACTCGTCGTCGGTCATTTCTTTAGCCTTGTTCATCTTTTTGAGAGAATCTAAACAATCTCTCCTAATGTTACGGATGGCAACTTTAGCGTCTTCACTCATCTTTTTAACTTGCTTTACGATTTCTTTTCTTCTTTCAGCGGTAAGAGTTGGGAAAACGAGCCTTATAACGTTACCGTCGTTAGTCGGATTAATACCGATATCCGAAACCTGAATAGCCTTTTCAATAGTTTTGAGCAAAGATTTATCCCATGGAGAGATAACCAAACATTGTCCGTCTTGAACGGAAACGTTACCCACTTGGTTGATAGGAGATAATTCTCCGTAATAATCTACTTTGATTTTGTCAAGAACGTGCGGATTTGCTCTGCCTGCTCTGATTGAAGAAAGGTCCGAACGGAAAACGTCGGTAGTTTTTTGAAGTCTTTCTTCTGCTTCCATTATTATCATTTCAACTTTTTCTATATCGAGTGCCATAAATTTTCTCCCTTTATTTTATTCTATATAACTTTTATATAGTAGTTTACATTATTATATATTATTTTTCTTTAAAAAGCAATACGTTTATAAAAATCTCACAAATTTTACAATTTTAATATACTAACGTACCTTTCGTATCTCCAACGATGGCTTCCAAAATAGAACTTGCGCCGTCTAAACCGAAAGCGTGAATTTTAAGACCGTTTTCTTTACACATTATAACGGCTGAAGTGTCAAGCGCTTTAAGCCCTAACTTTACGTATTCGTCGTAAGAAAGGCTGTCGAACTTTTTAGCGTTCGGATTAGTTTTTGGATCGCTGTCGTAAATGCCGTCGATATTTTTTGCGAGTAATAAAGCGTCCGCTTTAATTTCAACCGCTCTAAGCGCCGCGCCCGTGTCGGTAGTAAAATACGGATTGCCCGTTCCTCCGCCAAACACTACCACTTTGCCTTCTTTTAAATATCTATCGGCAACTTTATAGTTGAAAGGCTCGCCAATTCCCGTAATTAACATAGAAGTTAAAACTCTTGACGCTACGCCTTCTTTTTCAATAGCGTCCGAAACAGCCAACGCGTTTATAACCGTTGCAAGCATTCCCATATAATCGGCTGTCGTTCTGTCCATTTCGTCGCCTTGTCTACCGCGCCAAAAATTTCCGCCGCCAACGACAACGCCTACGCCTACGCCGAGTTTTGCAACTTCCGCGATTTGTTTAGCAACCGACGAGAGTTCGTTTACGTCATAGCCGTGTCCTTTATCGCCTGAAAGGGCTTCTCCGCTGATTTTAAGTAAAATTCTTTGGTATTTTGCTTGCATAATTTACTCCTTATCATTGTTTTTGGTATAAAAATAGGGGGACTAAAGTATAGTCCCCCAAACATTTACTTAATATTTTAGGGGTAGCAAAATGCTTATCCCTTATTATTTTTTCATTGCTTCAACTTGCGCTTGAATTTCGTCAGCGAAGTTTTCTTCTTTCTTTTGGAGACCTTCGCCCATTTCGTAACGAACGAATCTTCTTACAGAAATCTTTTCACCGATAGTTGCGGTTGCTTCAACAACGACTTGTTCAATAGTCTTGTCTGGATCTTTAACGAACTTTTGTCAAAGGAGACAGTTGTCTTCGTAGAAAGACTTAATTCTTCCTTCAACCATTTTGTCAACGATCTTTTCAGGCTTACCTTCTTCTAACGCTTGAGCGCGAAGAATTGACTTTTCCTTTTCGATAACGTCAGCAGGAACGTCTTCTTTAGAAACGTAAGAAGGGTTTGCTGCGGCAATGTGTAAAGCGATATCGTGAACGATTGCCTTGAACATATCGCCCTTTGCAACGAAGTCGGTTTCGCAGTTAACTTCGAGTAATACGCCTACTCTACCACCCATGTGGATATAACTGTCAACGATACCTTCAGCAGCGATTCTGCCTGCTTTTTTAGCAGCCTTTGCGATACCTTTTTCTCTAAGATAATCTACTGCTTTTTCCATATCGCCGTCGCATTCAACTAAAGCGTTCTTACAGTCCATCATGCCTGCGCCGGTTCTTTCTCTTAAAGTCTTAACGTCTTGTGCGGTAAAATTCATAATTTTTCTCCTTATATGCGTTATATAAATTAAGTTTTTGCCTATTACGCTTCTTCAGCAGGAGCAACTACTTCTTCAACAGGCGCTTCTTCTGCAACGGGAGCGTCGTCTTCAACGTTACGTCTAACAGCGTCTTCGCCTTGCTTTGCTTCGATAACTGCGTCAGCAATGATAGATGCGATAAGTTTTACGGCTCTAATTGCGTCGTCGTTACCAGAAATTACGTAATCAACAAGGTCAGGATCACAGTTGGTATCGGTAATAGCAACTACGGGGATACCGAGTTTTCTTGCTTCTTTAACAGCGTTTACTTCGTTGTTAGGGTCAACTACGAACATTACGCCCGGGATACCTTTCATTTCTCTGATACCGCCAAGGTTGTATAAAAGTTTATCTCTTTCAGCCTTAAGACCTAAAACTTCTTTCTTTGGAAGAAGGTCGAATTCGCCCGTCTTTTCCATGTTGTCAAGTTTGTTAAGTCTGTCAATTCTCGTTCTGATGGTCTTAAAGTTAGTTAAAGTACCGCCGAGCCAACGAGAGTTTACGTAGTACATTCCGCATCTTTCTGCTTCTTGTTGAATTGCTTCTTGAGCCTGCTTTTTCGTACCAACGAATAAAACGGTCTTGTCAGCCTTTACTGCGTCTACAACGAACTTGTACGCTTCTTCAACAAGGTCAACCGTGATTTGAAGGTCGATAATGTGAATACCGTTTCTTTCGCCGTAGATATACTTTTTCATCTTGGGGTTCCATCTTCTCGTTTGGTGACCGAAGTGTACGCCGGCTTCGAGAAGTTGCTTCATAGAAGTTACTGCCATAATTATTTCCTCCGTTATTCCTCCCCGAACTCCTTTTTTTAGCGACTTTGACCGTTTCCGCTTAAGTTTTTTTGAAACGGCACGAAGAGTCGCAAAGCCCGAGTGTGAATTTTATAGCCTAAACATTTTACCACAACCTTTTGTTTTTGGCAAACGTTTTTTATATATTTTATATAAATTTGTAAATTTTCCGTTTTTAGTAAAATTTTACGCGTTTTTATCGCTTACAAGAGCAATGCCGTCTGCAAAACTACTGCCGACTCCGTAGGATTAATCGCAATAAATATAAAAACCATTAGAAAAAGAGCGTTGAGTAAAAAACCTATCGTGCTCGCTATTAGCCCTGCGATTGAAAAACCGTCCGCCTTTACCGACATTCTTACAATTGCTAAAACCAAGCCCATTATTGCAAGAACTATGGTTATTCCCATCAAAATAGACGAGAATATCGACGTTATTCCAAATATCATTGACACGACGCCAAGCGCAAAATATTTGTTTGTATCGCTCGTCTTGTTTCCGTTTTGGAAACCAGCGTTTACGTCGAAATTTGCCTTTTGCGAATTGTCAAAATATTCGTTTTGCTCGGGCGCATAATCGTTAGGCAAGAAATCTTGTCCCTTTCTTTCGCTTTGATTTTGGTCGTCGCCTTGAGTTGTACGCTCGCTTTGAGTTTGACTCTCGTTTTGGCTCAGCGCATGCGACGACCGAGCGTTTGTTCCACCGCCAAAATCGTTAAAATAATTGCTCCTATCTTGCCTTTCTCTTAAATTTTCGGGGACTTTTTGTTCGTCTTTTTCTACAAAAAGGTCGTCTATAGGTTGATTATCCTTATTTTCCATTTTCTTTTCTCCTTTTGGAAATCCTTTTGATTATATAGAGAGTTCCCGTCGGTAAAGCCACCCCTACGCCTATGGCAATCACGATAACTGCCGTTACGTTTAAATTTTTTATTCCAGCTATTTTATACTCTTTTACTGCGGTAAATCCGTTCTCATCACCGTAAAAAACGTAAACGTACTTTTCAATTCCGTCGAATTTAGGCAACGTAGTTTGTAAAAATTCCGTTCTTAATTTAACGACGTTTTTCCCGTTTACTTTCGGCTTTGCTAATTTTTCAGCCTTTGGATTTAAAATTCTTTTTTCAGAATATAAAACGTAAGCGGTTTTCCCATAATGGTCGCTATCGAAAGTCAATACGTGCCTATTTCCGTTTTTCGCAACTATTCCCTCGTTAATTTTCGTGGCAAATTTAATTTCAGGCAAACCTATTTTTACCTTTATACCGCCGTTTTCCGTTGCTCCTAAATACTCAACGGTTATTTTACTGTTAGTTCCGTCCGAATAAGTTATTGCGTTTACTTTCTCGCCTTCGACGGCGCTTCCGTACGACGTATAACCAGCCTTGTCAAAAATCGTAGCGTAACACGTTCCCATAGACGTTATTTCATCCCTTTCTTCGACGTCTCCGTTTAACAGTTCTCTCCAAAAAGTAAATACGCTAACTTCTTCAAAATAAGCGTTCCCACGCCAAGAACTACCATTTTCACCCTTAGAATTTAAATAACCGTTATCTTCGTTTACTCTGTAAACGATAACTCCTTCCGTTTGCGTATTCGCGCGACTACCCTCGCCAAGTTTTCTATATTCTATATAAAAACTCTCTCCCTTTTCGGCAAATTCGGGTAAAGTTATCTTGTACGCAAGAGTTCCTCCGTAATTTTCAGTTGGATACAAAACGTATTCACCGCTCTTTGAAATAGGCTCTACGTGAGATAATTCGCTAATCCAACCGAGTTTATATCTAACGTAAGAAAGCGAAAGGTTTGGAACGTCAGTTTCCGTTCCGCCCATAATATCGAACTCGCCTACGAATTCTTTTGCGCCGTTTCTATATAGGTCGGGAGCGCCAAGCGCGTGCATATACTCGTGGCAAAGGGTTGTCGTCTTTAAATTTTCCCCGTCCGAAATAAAGGCGTAAGGTATAAAAATATAACTGTTTATCGACCTATCGCCCAACTTTATCTCTTTTACAGTCGCGTCGGTTTGCCCCAAACTGTAAACGGAGGAAAGCCCTTCTTTATCGCCCGTATACACCTTTGCTTGATGTGGCCAAAAGACGTCCGACTGATTTAAACCGACGTTTAACTTGCTAAATACGACGGTTAAATTTTCGAATTCGTAGTCCTTTGATAAGGGTAAAGATTTCTCGTCTACGCCACTCGTTACCGCGTATAAAAGGTCTTGTTCTCTAAAAAACCTTTCGCTCGACGGCTTGCCGTTTAAATCTACAACCCCCAAGTCGTCGTAAAGCCTGTTATCGTAACCGTCGGGGTTGACTTCTTGATATTCTTCGCTAAAAATATCGTAAAAATATCTCGGCATAAAATAATTTACGCTCTTGTCGATTTTGACGGTTTGAGTAAATACCGTTTCAACCGTTTTTTTGCAGTTAGAATTTTTTAATATAAAGTTTTTCAATCCGTTTTTATCCGTAATAAACGCTCGGTTTAAAATAGAACTTTGTTCTTCTTTAAAAAAGCCCTGCGTATCTTCAAACTCTACGGTAACGACCAAATTTAAAGACTTTGCCGTTTGTTTTTTACATCCGCTTTGAAAGGGAATAGAAAACGCGAATAAAAACGAGATTATAAAGCAAATTATTTTTCTTTTCATACGAGTAATTTTACCACAAGCGTATAAAAATAACAATTATATAATTGAATTTTCGTTAAAAACTTGATATTAAACGAAATATCGTTTATAATTTAACTATCTAATTTTTGCCAAACGGAGTTATTATGAATTTTTACGACTACTACGGCGACGGTTTTGATATCGACCTTTTAAAACCACGCCTTGAAAATCTTTTAAACGCGTTTAGAAATAACGAAGGGGTGGACGCAGACTTTTTATTTTCGTCGCCGGGCAGAGCCGAGATACTCGGCAATCACACCGACCACAATCACGGAAAAGTTTTGGTTGCGTCAATCTCTTGCGATATTTTGGCTGCGGTTAAAAAAACCGACGACAACCTTATAAAAATTTGTTCAAAGGGCTACTCGCCTATAATTATAGACCTTTCGAGCACCGAATTTAGAAGTTGCGAAAAAGGTACTTCTTCGGCTTTAACGAGGGGCGTTGCCCACGCCATAATGGAAAGGGGTTATAAAATAGGCGGTTTTACCGCGTATCTTACGAGTAACGTCTTTAAGGGCGCAGGGGTTTCTTCGTCGGCGGCTTTTGAAGTTTTAATTGCCGAAATTTTAAACTGCTTATATTTGGACGGCGCTCTTTCTCCCGTAGAAAAAGCCGTTATTTCACAGTATAGCGAAAACGTCTATTTTGGAAAACCGTGCGGACTTTTAGACCAATGCGGTATTGCGATAGGTTCGCTTTGCTATCTTGATTTTAAAAATCCGACCACTCCTATTCAAGAGAAATTCGATATGCCAAAAGGCTACTCGCTCGTTATAACCAACACGGGTGGCGACCACGCAAGTCTTACTTCTCATTACGCCGCGATAAGAAGCGAAATGGAGTCTGTTGCAAACGTTTTTGGCAAAAAAACCCTTGCCGAAGTCGATTATCACGAGTTTTTAACCAATTTGCCACTCGTAAGAAAATCGGTTAGCGATAGGGCTCTTCTTCGCGCAATGCACTTCTTTGGAGAAAATAAAAGGGTTGAAAGGGCTTGCGACGCGCTTAAAAACGGCGACGTTAAAGAGTTTTTAAACGCGGTAAACGACTCCGGGCTATCAAGTTTAATAAGGCTTCAAAACTGCTCTGTTCCCGCTGAACTTTCACAACCCGTCGTTCTCGGTATCGAACTTTCGAGAAATATTATAAAAGACGGAGCGGTAAGAGTTCACGGCGGTGGTTTTGCAGGCTCGATTCTCGCTATCGTAAGCGACTTTGAAAGAGATTTTTACGTAAGAGAAATGACGAAAGTTTTTGGAAAAGAAAACGTTTTTACTGCGCACGTTCGTCCTACGGGAACTGCTAAAATGGCGTAATTTCCTTTTTCTTTACTTTTTCGACTAAATCTTCAGTTTTTTTCTTAATTTTATAAAATATAATGAGAATTGCCTTTTGGCAATTCTTTTTATTTTGGTAAAAATATGAAAAAACCTTTAAATTTTAAAATTTTGTTTAAGTATTTACTGACGGGCGTCGGTTATTTCTTGTTCTCCTTACTCGACGGAAAATACACCCCCTTTTCGCTCGCTTTGCTAACTGCAAACCTTTACGTAGGCGTAAAGCCTATTCCGTCGCTCGTTTTGTACTTTATACCCTATTTGCCCTCGCAAGATTTTCAAACGATAATTATAGGGCTTTTTGCAGGCGTTATAATTTGTTTTGCTTTTTTAATTTACAGACGATACGGCAAAAAACCGTCTTTTGAGATAGTCGGATACTTCGCCGTAGCCCTTGCTCCGTATTGCGCTTTTTCGTCCGCTTACCCACTTTTGTTAAAACTCGCGATTTCCGCAATTATCATTTTATCCTGTTTTATTTTGAATACGGGAGCGAAGATTTGGCTTTTAAAAGGACTAAAATACAAACTTGGTTTAGACGACTTGTTTTGCGCTTCGTTTTTATTTGGAATTTGCGCGTATGGCGCGATAATCGCCTTCGGGGCGGACTTCTACTTTGCTTTCTCGCTTTTGGCAATACTTTTTTCGTCTTACCTGTTAGGAAAATCTACGCCGATTTTTTCGTCGATAGTCCTTGCTTTACCCCTATCGCTATACGAATTAGACTTATCTTTTTTCGGCGTTTTTTCGCTACTTGCGATAGTAGTTTGCGCGTGCTCTAACTACTCAAAACTGCTAACCGCAATATCTTCGGCTCTACTTTCTTTCGGGCTTTTCTTCTTACCGCAAAGTCCGTTATTGCCGTCCTTTCAACTGTTTATACTAACTTCGATAAGTTGCGCGGTTTACTTGTTTTTCCCCGAAAGATTTGCCGATAAATTAAAAAGTCGGTTAAAAATACACTCGTCGGACAACGTTGGTAGATATTCGATAAACGTACATAAAAACGCCGTTTCAGGTAAACTTTTCGAGATGTCCGCCGTTTTCGACGAGATGGCGTGTTCTTTAAATAAAATAGGTAGCGACCTGCCTACTAAAGATAAATTTGCGCAAAGTTTTGCCGACGAAATTTTAATTTCGGTTTGTTCAAGATGTAAAAATTATTCAGATTGTAGAAAACTGTCTTTTCCAACCGATAGCGATTTAGTAAAGATAACGGGGCTTGCGATAGCCAAAGGCAAACTCAATTTGATTGATTTGCCAAAACAGTTTTCGTATAGATGTTTATTCCCCGAAGAAATAGTAAAATTTACTAATAAACTCGTCGGCAGATATAATTTGGCTGAAGGAGAAAAACTTGCGTTAGAACAAGGAAAAGACTTGGTTTTAAAACAAACGAAAGGCTTATCCGAAGCCTTAAAAAGTTTGGCGACGTCAATAAATAAACAAATAGAAATAAGCGACGTAACCGAAGAAAAACTATTAGATAATTTGCTAAAATGCGGAATAGCCGTAAAGGAAGTCGCAAAGTTTTCGGGCGAAGAAAACGAAATCGTAATCACCCTACCTTATAAAGACGTTTCCAACCCGTTACTTATAAAAGCAATAAGCGAAATAACGGGCTATAGGTCGGTTATTAGCCAAAATAAACGCATTTCAGAAGAACTTTCGGTAATCACGGTAAAGCGCGCTCCCGATATGGACGCGGTTTTTGGGATTGCAAGAAGAATAAAAGACGGCAAGAAAAAAAGCGGGGACACGCACTCTATAACAAAAATTACCGAAGGCAAATTTTTAGTCGCTTTAAACGACGGTATGGGTAGCGGAGAGAGCGCGGAAGAAATTTCTTCAACGGCAATTTCCCTCGTAGAAACCTTTTATAAAGCAGGGCTACGGTCTGAAACGATACTCCCTATGGTAAACAAACTTCTCTCATTTGGCGACGAAGATAATTTTACCGCTTTAGACGTAGTTATAGTAGACCTTTTCAGCGGTTTTGCCGATTTTATAAAAATAGGCTCGCCCTATTCGTTTATTATTTCAAAAGATACTGTAAAAATTATTGAAGGAAACTCCCTTCCGCTTGGGATTTTAGAAGAAATGCGCCCTACCGTTTGCTCTACTCCGCTTTTTAGCGGAGACGTCATAATGCTCCTTTCCGACGGAATTACCGACGCCTTTGCGTCTTCGTCCGACCTTATCGACTTTTTGTCTACTCAAAGAGCGTTAAACCCTAAAACCCTTGCCGACTCCGTACTTGAAAAAGCCCTTTATCTTAGCGGAAACGTAGCCAAAGACGATATGACCGTTTTTTGCGTTAGAGTTTTTAATAGAAATTAGTTTTTTGATTTGCACGAATAATGAAAATAGCGCCGTTTTGCAAAATGCAAAACGGCGCTCTACGTTACGTTTTATATTATTCTTTTGTCGTTTGGCTACCCGTTGGGTTTACTACGCTGTAACCGACGTTTACCAAGTGGTCGGCAACTCTTTCAAGCCCTGCGACAGCCGAGAAGAAATAAGGACTGTGGTCCATTGAACAATCGCCCGAAGCAAGACGCGAAACGTGAGATTGATTAACTTTTTTCTTCAACGCGTCTACTTCGTTTTCTTTTTCGGTAAGGTCTTTCAACCTATCCGTTTGAAGATTATCAAACGCGCCGAGCGCGATTTCAAACATTTCAAACACCTTTTGGTACATTTCGGTAAGTTCGTCTTGCGCGTTTTTTGAAAAGGCTATGTCCGAATTTTTCATTTGAACGCCTATTTCATAGAAGTTTTCAGCATGGTCGCCGATACGCTCCAAGTCGTTTAAAACGTGGAAATACGAACCGATTATTCTTTCATCCGTTTCGTCAACGTGCGGAGAAAGTTTAATTAAAAACTTTGTAAGACCTTGATTTGTAAAGTCTATAATCTTTTCCGTTGCGTAAACTTCTTTAGAGAACTTTTCGTCCCCCGTCTTTATGCCCGATAAAGAAAGTTCAAGGTTTCTTTTAGCAAGTTCAGCCATATAAGCAATTTCTTTTTTAACTTGCATCAAAGCGATTGAAGGCGTTTTTAAAAGACGTTCGTCAACGTATTTAAACTTAAGACCGTCGTTTGCGGGCTTGTCTTTAATGACGAGTTCGGCAAACTTAACGAGTTGTTTTACAAACGGTAATAAAAGCGCAGTAGTGGTGACGTTAAATATTACGTGGAACCAAGCGACTTGCATTTGAGTTGAACTTACTATAGACTCTAAAAAACAAACGAAAACGTCTGCAAACGGCCATAAGAACGCCGTAAAAACAACAGTTCCTATAACGTTAAAGGTAAGATGGATAAGCGCCGTACGCCTTGCGTTTACGCTCGTTCCCATACTTGCTAAAATTGCGGTAACGCAAGTTCCGATATTTGAGCCGAGAACGATAAACAATGCGTTTTCAACCGAAATCGCTTGTTGGCTCGCCATAATAATTACGATACCCGTCGCCGCCGACGAAGATTGAATAAGCCCCGTGAAAAGCGCGCCGATTAAGATAAGTAAGAGTGGGAAATTAACGACTTGGAAAACGCCCGTAAAGAAATCTCTTAAAGCAATTCCGCCCGCCGTTTTATCCGAAAACGCTCCGCTCATAAGGTCAAGACCGATAAAAATAACGCCGAGACCGCATAAAATATTACCTATATTTTTTATTTTATCGCTTTTGAAAAAGGTCATCATAACCCCGACGAACGCAAGTAACGTTGCGTAAAGGGAAATTTCTAAATCTTTAAGCGAAACCAAAATACCCGTTACCGTAGTACCGATATTCGCGCCCATAATAATAGAGGTCGCTTGAAATAAGGTCATAACCCCCGCGTTTACGAAACCTATAACCATAACGCTCGTCGCTGAAGACGATTGAATTATTCCCGTTACCGCCGTTCCGACTGCAACTCCTGAAAAACGGTTGCCCGATATTGTGCCGAGCAATTTTTTCATCCCTTTGCCCGCGCTTCTTTCTAACCCGTCGCCCATCATGTTCATACCGACTATGAACACGCCGACACCTGCAAGTAATGCAATTACACTTTGCCAGATCATTAAAATCTCCTTTGTATATAAAAAATTTTGTTTCTACAATTCATCTTTCCAAAAAATATTTTACATTATCTAATAAATATTTGTCAAACGTTTTTTTGTCAAAAATTTATCAGTAATAATTTATAGAGTTTTAAATGATTTTGGCTTTTATTTTTCAAAAGTTGCGTTCATATACTAAACGTTGGCGTATTGACTGCTGTGAATTTTGTAATAAAGTCCGCGTTTTTCTAAAAGTTCCTTGTGATTGCCCTTTTCGACGATTTTTCCGTTGTCTATAACTAAAATCACGTCGGCGTTTTCTATCGTAGAAAGTCTATGCGCTATAACGAAAGCCGTTCTTCCTTTCATAAGCGTATCCATAGTTTGCTGAATTAAAAGTTCCGTTCTCGTGTCGACGTTGCTCGTCGCTTCGTCGAGTATGAGTATAGGTCTATCGGCAAGATACGCCCTTGCAATCGTTAAAAGTTGCTTTTGTCCACCGCTTATATTCGCGCTATCTTCGCTAATTACCGTTTGATAACCGTCGGGAAGCGAGTTTATAAAAGTATCGACGTGCGCTTTTTTAACGGCGTTTTCAACTTCTTCTTGGGTTGCCGACGGCTTGCCGTACGCAACGTTTGCAAAAACGCTACCCGAAAACAAAACGGTGTCTTGAAGCACCATGCCGAACGACTCTCTTACCTGCGAGCGCGAAAGGGTTGAAATATCTTCTCCGTCTACGTAAATCTTACCCTTTTGGGGATCGTAAAATCTCATTAAAAGATTTACTATCGTAGTCTTTCCCCCGCCCGTCGGACCGACGATTGCGACCTTTTGTCCGGGCTTTACGGTAAGCGAAAGTCCCTCTATAAGCGGTTTTTCGGGGACGTATGAAAAATACACGTCGTCAAATACGACTTCTCCCTTTGGCTTTGGCAAGTTTTCTTTATGCTCGTTTTCTTGCATTTCTTCGCCGTCTAAATACTCGTAAACTCTCTTTGACGAGGCTATCGTAGACTGCATCATAGACATACCGCTTGCAATAGATTCGAGCGGGCCTGAAAAGAGTTTAGTATACATTATAAAGGCCACGAGTTCGCCCGCGCTTACGATTTTGTTTATAGCCAAATATCCGCCTATTAAACAAATAGCGACGTATGCAAAGTTATTCACGAACGAAACGAGCGGTTGCACCGTTCCCGAAACGACGTAACCTTTGTTTACCTTTTGCATATCGTCCGTTATAAGTTCGTTATATCTTTGATTTTGTCTTTCTTCTAACGAAAAGACTTTAACGGTGTCAAAACCCGTCAAGTTTTCTTCGCAAAGGGCGTAAACTTGTCCGTTTACCTTTCTCGCTTCGTCGAAGTGTTTTTCGCTTCTCGACGCCAAAATACCCGACAGAATAATCGAAACAGGAACGAACACGACCACCGCTAAAGCGAGCAACCAGTTTTCAAAAAAGATGATGACCGAAATTACGGCAAGCCTTATTACTCCGTTTATTATAACTCCGAAAATATCGTGAACCGAACCGCCCATTATAGAAACGTCGTTCGTCATTCTCGAAATAATTTCTCCGTTTGGCGTAGTGTCTACCGTTTTTACGGGTATTTTTTCTATTTTTTTACTCATTTCGGTACGAATTCTACAAGTAAAATGTCTCGTTACCGAATAATTCATTATATACGTCGTCAAAAGCCCCAAAATTGCAACGCCTACGTATACGACAGCCAAAAGCCCTACTTCTCTAAAAAATTCCGTCCAGTTTAACTCAACTCCGTCGTTGACGAGAGCGTATACTCTATCGGTAATTTTTCCCAAAAGGTTTGGCGACGCGATAGAAAGTATTACCGAAAAAAGAGTTATTACCATTGCCGTTATAAGCCAACCTGCAATGGGTTTCATATCCTTTATAAGCCTTACGACGACTTTTATCGCTCCGCGGTAGTCGGTCTTTTGCTTTTTGTTTTTATCTTTCATTTTTAATCACCCCGTCCACCGCTTCTTTTCCAAGTTGAGAAACGCAAATTTCCCGATAAATCTCGCAGTTTTTTATAAGTTCTTCGTGTTTTCCCTCGCCTACTATTCGCCCTTTGTCTAAAACGTAAATTTTGTCGGCGAAAAGCGCGGTCGAAACCCTTTGCGTTACGGTTATTTGCGTTTTGTCTTTAAGCCTTTCGGCAAGATTTTTCTTAATTACGTTTTCGGTTAAAAAGTCAAGCGCCGAAAAACTGTCGTCAAAAACGTACACGTCCGCATTTTTTATGACCGTTCTCGCCATATTTAACCTTTGCTTTTGTCCACCGCTGACGTTTTGTCCACCGCCTACCAAAAAATGCTCCAAACCCTTTTCTTGCTCCAAGACGAATTTTCCCATTTCGCAGTCGTTTAAAACGGATAAAATCTCGTCGTCAGTCGCATCGGGATTACCCATTTTTACGTTTTCTTTAACAGTTCCTTCAAAAATCATAGGTTTTTGTAAAGCGACGGAAAACCTTTTTCTAACTTCGGTTTTTTTAATTTTTGAATAAGCGACGCCGTTTAACGAAATCTCTCCGCTCGTTGCGAGAGAAAGACCTAATAAAAGCCTTACGAGAGTAGTTTTTCCGCTACCCGTTCCACCTATAATCGCAATTTTTTCTCCTTGCGAAATCTTCATAGAAAGGTCGATAATAGAATTTTCTCTCGCTTTAGGATAACAAAAACTAACGTTTTTCAGTTCTAAATCACTTTTTTCGCCGTCAATTTCCATTTCGCTAACTACTTCGCCGTCTTCTATCGACGGAAGAAGATGAATTTCGTTAATTCTTTCAATCGAAACTTTTAACCTCGGAATCCAAGAAATAGTCCAAGAAAGATTTATAAGGGCGTTCGATATTAAGGCTACGTATTGCACGATTGCAACTATATCCCCCGCCTTGTCTAAAAGTCCGTTTTGCGCTCTAATTCCGCCAACGGCGACCATAACTACCGTTGCTACGTTTAGTAGTAACATTGCTATCGGCTCGATATAACCGCTTCTGACGTTTGCCCTTATCATATATTTTGACATTTCTTCGGTAGCAAATTTCGCCCTTTGGTGTTCTTTTTCTTCGTTGTTAAAGGCTCTTACGACTCTAAGTCCCGACAACCTTTCCCTAACGATTTTATTTTGCTCGTCAATATAACGGTCAGCCTTTTCCCACATAGAGTGCAAAGGTTTCATTACGATTAACACGATAAGTATTACGGGCGGTATACTGCACATAAATATAATCGACAAAACGCCGTCGGCTAAAAACGAGAGTATTACCGAGCCTATAAACATAATGGGAACGCTTACAATCGTGTAAACGAGGGTGTTCGCCACTCCTTCCATATTAAAAATATCGTCTGTTACCCTTGTTAGCAGTCCCGACGGACCTATTTTTGAATACTGCTCGTAAGACATTTCGTTTATTTTTTTAAAGGTCGCTTTGCATAAATCGGTAGTAAAGCCCGTAGTTAGTTTTGAATTGTTTTTGTTCGCAATCAAACTGCTTACAAGCGACACCGCCGATAAAATAAGCATAACTATCGAACTGTTTATTACCGCAATAAAATTTCCGTTCGCAATACCGCCGTCTACGATTTCACTCATAACGTAGGGCATACACAAAGACAAAAATACGCCTATAGCGTCGGTAATCGCGCTTATTATAAGCAATTTTTTATAAGGTTTTAAATATTTAAAAAGTAGTTTCATTTAGGTCTCCTTTTTCCCCAAAAAAAAGGCGCAAGCATCCGTCGAATAATCCGACGGGCGCTCTCGCCCCAAGACGTAAAAAGCCCCGACTCCTAAAAGTCGGGGCGTCATAAATTCGCATTAAAAATTTACGGCGTTATACCACAGTTTTTTTGGAGGCGCACAAGTTTTCGTTTATGTTTTGATTGTTTTTAACTAAATTATTTAACATTGTTCTACCTCCTTGATTTATTTTTCTTAATTATACTACTTAAAAAACGATATGTCAATTATTTTAGATATTTCCTTATATTTTTGATTAAACTATTTGCAAAAAATATTCCATTTTTCACTTTTTTGCTTTTTTTTGAGTTTCGCTATTGATTTTTGCCATACTTTATTATATAATATAAGGCGAAAAGATGCCGTGATAATTTTTAATCATGGCAAAAGGAGGCAATTATGAAAAAATTATTAACAACACTTTTATCCGTTATGCTGACTTTTTCACTTTGCTTTTTTGCAACGTCTTGTCTTGTAACTGATGAAAGCGACACTCCGGAACAGGCTACAGCCGTAACGACCGTAGATGAATTTTTAAATTCTATTATGGACGGAGCGGAAATCGTTTTAGGCGCGGATTTAGAGTTTGAACATCTCGTTATCCCCGAAGGCGTTTCTTTGACGGTTGACCTTGGCGGATTTACAATCTCGTCTTCTCTAAAGGAAGAAGGCAGACATCACTACGTTGACAACCACGGTACTTTGGTTCTTAAAGGCGCAGGTGAAATTAAGGCGAGAGGCGTTCAAAACTTTGGTACTTTGACCGTTGAAACCGGCGTTACTATTACTTCTATTGACGAAAACGGTGGCGCTGCTATTTGGAACGAAGGCGAACTTACCGTAAACGGCGGTACTTTTAAAGTTCCTTTCGTTGGCGACGACAACGACCATTCAGGCCCGGGCTGTTTAAATAACTACGGCGGTTCTGCTACAATCAACGGCGGAACTTTCATTTCTAACAACAAGCGCGTTTACTCGATTATTTCTACGGGTAATATGGTTATTACCGACGCTATCGTTGTGGGCGTTCAAGGCGCTGTTGCGGTTGACGGCGGTTATACTAGAATTTTAGGCGGAGTTTTCACCGCAACTCAATGGCACGCTTTACACTCTGATTACGAAGGCGAAGCATACGTTTACGGCGGTACTTTCACGGGTAAAGAAAGCGATATTAAGGCAAACGCAGATTCTTATATTTTCATAGGTCGCAACGCTTCTTTAACTTCTAACACCACTCTTGGAAACGTAGTAACTGAAAAGGTTGTTTCTTCGGTAGAAGAATTTGCAAGCGCAATCGCAGATAAAAACTATATCGTTTTAGACGCTGATTTAGAAATCGCTCAAGTTACAGTTCCTGAAAACGTAACTTTAACTATCGACCTTAACAATCATAACTTAACCACTACACTTCAAAGAGAAGGTAGACATTTCTACGTTGACAACTACGGCGCTTTAACTCTTAAAGGTACGGGAACTATCAATGCAAGAGGCGTTCAAAACTTCGGTACTTTAACCGTTTGGGAAGGCGTTACTATTAACTCTGTTGACGCAAACGGTGGCGCTGCGATTTGGAACGAAGGCGAACTTACTATAAACGGCGGTACTTTCCACGCTGAATACGCAGGTTCTTCTTCTGACGATTCTGGTCCCGGTTGTTTAAATAACGTAGGCGGTACGGCTGTTATTAACGGCGGTTTGTTCACTTCTAACAACCTTCGTACTTACGCTATTATCTCTACGGGCGACCTTACTATCAACTTCGCAACCGTAGAAGCCGCTCACGGCGCTGTTGGTTTGAGCGGTGGAACTGCAACCGTTAACGACGGAACTTTCCACGCGTCTAAACACTACGGCTTTTACGCAAGCAAGGCTACCGCAACCTTAAACGGCGGTACGTTTACAGGCGACCATTACGAAGTTGACGTTTACGCTGACGCAGACGCAACTATTACTATTGGTCAAAACGCTGTTTTAACTCATAACAAAACCAACGGAAAAGGCACGATTATTTTTGAAAAAATAACTAACGCTGAAACTGCTATCGACGCGCAAACCGCTTTAGATTCAGCAGTTTCCGGAACGGTTATTCAACTTGCTGAAAACGTTCATTACGGAACTCTCTATTTAAGACAAAGTGATTTAAGCGTTTCCGTTGACGTTTCCAACTGGGCGGGCGATAGCGACGTTGAAAGATTTAGAAGTATCGAAAACGTTACTATACTCGGCGCAGACGGCGCTACGGTTGATAACATTAAAATCGAAGCGGGAACTTATACTCCGGAAATTTTACATTCTAACTCGGACGAAATGAGATATCTCCAAAGTTATATCGCTATTAAGAATTTAAAAATTAGCGGTGTTACTTTCACGGGCGCTCAAAACGCTTTCGTAATAAGCGGTAAAGTAAGCGTTGACGGTCTTACGCTTGAAAACTGCGCTATGCAAGACGACGGCAACAACGTTTTATTGTATGCAACAGGAACGACAACAAGCGTTTATACGGACAAATTAACTGATAAAGTTTTCCTTACCCAAGGAATTAAAAACGTAACCGTAAAAGGCTGTACCGTTATCGGCGCTAAACAAGTTATAGAACTTCGCGAAACCGAAAACGTAACCATCTCTAACAACGTATTTAAAAATATCGTAGCAAGAGATATTCTTCTCGCTACAAACAGCGGTTGTAGTTATACTGGCGAAATCAATATCGTTGGTAACCTTTCAGACGGTTCTACCGAAAGATTCTTACGCGCTTCTAACGTAAACGCAAAAGTTACCCTTAGCAACAACGTCGTATCTAACTGGTCAAGTTCAGAAGGCGATACCGATATCGTTAAATTTAGCGGAAACGGCTCTAACACTACTTTCACTTTAGAAGGAAACGTTTGGAACGGCGAAACTGACGACGAAGCAAAACTTAGCGGAACGGTAAATCTCGGCTAATAATAAATTCCATAGGAATATATTTCTTAACAAAAACTTAGCCCCCATATTTTGCAAAAGCAAAATATGGGGGCTTTTCTTATCTAAATTAGGTGTGAATATTTCCTATCTTTACGTTTACGTCTACTTCCGTAGAATAATCGTTATATTTTTCTCTTAAACTTTCAATTTCTTTTTCCGAGTGGTCGTAGAGCCTATCCATAATTTTTTCAATTACTTGATCTCTCTTATCTTTATCTTCGTTTAAGTCGTCTTCGCTCGTAATACCGCTTCCGCCGTTTATACGAACGTCTAACACAAATTCAACGTTTCCGCCACTAGTATGCGAATAAACGGTTGGGAAAAGCGTAACGCCGTGACCTAAAACCGTCAATGCGTAAAGGGCTTCGATTCCTTGACCTACCTTGTGCATAGATTGACTTAAATATTTAGTAATACTTTCGCTTGGTCTTGACGTATCGGTAGAAAGATTACCTGATACAAAAATTGTTCTTTGCGAACCGTTCATCATGCGCGAACGCTTAAAACCTATTATAAAGCAATACGCTGATGAAGCGAAAAAGATTGCGGAAGAATTTAATTTACCTTTTGTATGTTTGCAAGAAAAGTTAAACGAAGCTGTAGAAGTTTACGGGCTGGAAAATTGTTTTTACGATGGTTTGCATCCAAACTTGGTGGGAAGTAAGGTTATTTCCGAACAATGGTTAAATGTATTCAAAAAGATTATCAAAGAGTAAAACCTTTTCCTGCGTTCGCTCCATTTTGAGCGGATTAATAGGCTTTGTAAAGCCGTCGCTTGTAATAAACGAAATATACTTGAATAAATTATAAATAAATATCCACATATAAAAAACACTCGGCGGTTAAGCAGAGTGTTTTTTTATTTGGCTTTATTCTTGTTATAAGATTATATATAATTTCAGGTCGAAAGTTTTGCGCTTTTGACTATAATTGATTTTGTCTTATAACAAACAGTTGTTCTTATTCACCCTTGAAAGGTAATAAAGCTACGAGTCTCGCTCTCTTTATAGCACTTGCAAGGATTCTTTGATGTTTAGCGCAAACACCGGTCATACGACGTGGCAACATTTTGCCCTTTTCGGTGATGAACTTCTTTAATTTTGCAGTATCTTTATAATCGATAGCAGTTGCCTTTTCTACGCAGAAAGTACAAACCTTTCTTCTTGGCGCTTTTCTAATAGGCTTTTTTGCTACTACCGGAGTTTGAGTAGTCTTTTCTTCCATTTTTACTTGCTCCTTTTAAAATTAGAATGGTAAATCGTCTTCGTTGACGGGTTCAAGCGAAGGTCTTTCGTTTCGGCGAACGGGCTGTTCAACAGAGTCCATATCGTCGCCTTGATTTCTTACGGATAAAAATTCAACTTCGTTAGCAATGATATCAGTAACTGTTCTCTTGTTTCCGTCTTTGTCTTCATAAGAACGATTTTGAAGGCTTCCGACGATGGCAACCTTGCTACCTTTTTTAAGGTATCTTCCGCAGTTTTCAGCGTGATTTCTCCATACGGTTACGTTGAAAAAGTCAGTTGCTCTTTCGCCGTCGCTACCCTGATACGGTCTGTTTACAGCAATTCCAAGACGGCAAAATGCTACGCCACTTGAAGTTTCACTCATTTCAGGATCACGGGTTAAGTTTCCAATCAAAAATAACTTATTCATAAATTTTCTCCGATTAACGTTTAGTTATAAGACGTCTGATAACGTTTTCTGCGATACCGATAACTCTCTTCATTTCTTGAACGAGTTCGCTGTCGCCTTCAAACGCCATATATACGTAATAACCTTCAGTCTTGTAGTCGATAGGATAAGCGAGTTTCTTAACTCCCCACTTTTCCGTCTTTTCGACGTTACCACCTGCTTTTTTAACGACGTTTTCGATTTTTTCGATTAACGCTTCTCTCTTTTCGTCGGTGCAAGCAGTATCCAAAATGTAAATCATTTCGTACTTGTTCATTTCTTTTTACCTCCCGGACTTATTCGGCTTACGGTCTTTGCCGTAAGCAAGGTACAAAACAAACCGTTAAAATTCCGTTTGTTTTGGTATATGAAAACGCTTATTAGCGAATTTCATCAAATTTTGCTTTTTCAAGCCTAAACATTATATAATTATAAATTTTGTTTGTCAAGCGTTTTTTAGCACTTGGTTTTTTACTGCATATCGTATCCTATCCGCCGATTTCGGCGGATAGGATATCGTTTTTACTCATTAAAGAGTAGGCAGTTCTATTGATGCGAGAAGAACGTCAATAAGTTCATTTGGCTTCAAACTTCTCCAGAAATTTCCACCAACGGTATTTATTTGAGTTTCAGTATATTTTGGTGGTAAAGCATCAGGATTTATTTGCGCCGCAATAAGAGCCGCTCTAATTTGATTTTTGTAACTTTCGAGATCTCCAGCATAGTTATTCTTTGCAGATACGATTGCTAACGTTCCGAATACTTTGTCAAGTTCTTTTTCGGTTTCATCACTGATATTCAATATGCCTGCTTCGTATAACTTACCTGCCGGCTCAATTTGAAGGGCGGTCTTAAGCGCTTCGTTAATTTGACCTACTGGAGTATTTGCTGAGATAAGAGTGATCGGCGTTCCTGCAGGAATATTACCGTTTTCATCAGCAAAGATATCTGCAAGTGTTACAGTCGCTTTAATATTTTCGAGTACGTCGCCGATAAAGCCGTCGTCCTTCATATCGTTAATACTAAAGTCAACGATTGCTTTAGCAAGGTTATCGGTTACTTCTACTCCGTTGTTATACCACTTACCTTCAGTCGAAGAATTGCAGTTATCGTGAACGAAACAGTTATAGTCGCCAGTACACTTTTCGTAACCCATTATAGCGCCGATAGTAAGATTTCCTAAAGCGTCATCCGCATCAAACGTTCCTCTTACGATTTCGCTCATAGCAACGTTAGCCATAGCGCCTTCGATTGCAGGTACTTTTACGTACTTGCCAAGAGTTTCGTCGTATTCGTACCAAACGTTCGTACCCTTATGGTCGTGGTCTACTACGTGTCCAAGTTCTTCAGCGCAAACTCTATTGCCTTCGCCGTCAACGTAGCAACGCGAGTAACCTAATACGTCGCCGATATAAGTTCCTCTAAACGTATCTTCAAGGTCGATACCGTCGGTAAGCAATACCTTCATATTTACGTCGGAAACTTTTTGCATAAGAACGCCTTCTCTTGTATAAGTTATTACGCCGTTAACGGTTTCAATCTTATACCAGCCTTCTTTACAAGTATGAGTTTCGCCTGCCTTAAGGTTTGCAAGGATTTCACAATCAGAAGTTTGGTCGCAGTATACGAGATTCATTGCTTCGCCGAGCGTTACGCCTTCTAATACGTTAGCCATATTAAGTCTTCCGCCCATAAGCGTCTTTAAGGTAAGGTGAGCAACTGCTTGTTCAACCGCGCCGACTTTTGTATAAACGCCTGCGTCTATTACGTACCAGCCTTCGCCGAGTTTGTCGTGCGTGTGTCCTTCGTTCTTGATTTCACATTCGAAGTGGTAGTGATATCCGTCTACGTCTACGTGAGTTTCATCTTCACAAGTTGGGTAATCGCTTTCTGCGTCTTTAGAATACTTGAATTCGCCACAGTAGTAGTAACCCATAAGTTGACCTGCATAGATATCTTCGATAACTGACGTTACGTCAAAGTCTTTACCGAGGATTTGTTCTACCGTCATGTCGTAAAGAGCGTTCATAATAACGTTCTTTGCTCCGTGAGTATCTACTTCCGTTCCGTTAGACGTGTACCACTTGCCGTCCGCCGTGTTACCGCCCATGAAGTGTCCAACCATAACGTCGCCGAAGTGTTTAAGAAGAAGTTCTTCCTTAATATCCGTTCTTGCGTCGTATACGTCTCTAAACGTAAGTTCGCTACAAAGAATATTCATCGGAACTTCAAACGCTCCGCTAATCTTCCAAGAACCGCCGTATACGTGTTCTATTTCGGTATGCTTGAATACCTTTTCTAATCCCTTAAGATTTGGTAAGTATCCTACGATATGTCCAACAGGCATATCCGTAATGAGTCCGTTATCGCCGATTAAAAGGTCGCCAAGATTTGCCATAGTAAGTAAATCTTCAACGCTTATTGCAAATACGGCGTTAGCGATTTCTGCAAAGTTTCCTCTTACGTATACTCTGTAATCAAGAGCAACGTCGTAGTCGATAGTCATTTCAAGAGCGTTTACCAAAACTTTATCTATGAACGGAACTACCGTGTCTGCAACCGTGATTGCGCCGAGTTCTTCTATTACAAAGTCTTTAATTGTCGTTCTACCCTTAACAACTTCCCAAACGTCTGCGAGCGTAATTGCAAATACTGCTCTGAACGGCTTAGCAAGTTTTCCGCTAAGGAGTTTGTCGTTTTCAGCATATTCCCAAGCATAACCCGTTGCTTCAACGTACGGTACGTGTTTTGCAACGAAAGACTTGAACAAGTCGTATCCAAGATCGCCAAACGTTACGTTATTGTAAATATCGTAGATGATCATGTTCAACTGATTGTCAAGCGTGTAGTTTACAAGATCTACAACGTTTAAGTTAAGAGTCTTATTTGCTACGGTCTTGAAATTCTTGCTCGTTACGAACTTACCGCCGTTTGCAAGTTTATGTTCGTGCGAGTAACCCTCAATGCCCATAGCGATATTCTTTTCTACGTACTTTCTAAGCAAGTCGTATGCAAGGTCGCCGACGAGAATATCTTTATACGTTTCTTTTACAAAGTCAAGAGCCTTATTGTCTTTAATTGCTTTGTAAAGGTCAACAGCGTTTACGTTTAAGGTAGCAGATACTACGTTTGCAAAGTTTCTATCAGTTACGTACTTACCGCCGTTGTTCGCTCTGTTTTCAAAAGCATATCCTTCTACGCCGAGCGGAACTTTCTTTTCTACGTACTTTCTAATTAAGTCGTACGCTACGTCGCCGAGTAATACGTCTTTATATACGTCGAGAACGAAACTTTCTACTTGTTTATCCTTAATTGCTTTGTAAAGGTCAACAACGTTTACGTTCAATGTTGTAGATACTACGTTTGCGAAGTTTCTATTAGTTGCGTACTTACCGCCGTTTGCTTGCTTGTTAGCGTATCCGTATCCTTCTACGCCGAGCGGAACTTTCTTTTCTACGTACTTTCTAAGTAAGTCGTACGCTACGTCGCCGACAAGTATATCTTCATATTTTGCAAGTACGAACGATTCTACCGTCTTACCCTTTATTGCGTCTACTAAATCTATTACGTTGAGATTTAACGTCGTGTCTACTACGTCTTTGAAGTTTCCACTCGTATTGTATAATCCGCTGTTTTCACTTCTGTTTTCGTACGCGTAGCCTGCAATTCCCATCGGAACAGTCTTTTCTACGAACTTTCTAAGTAAGTCGTATGCGATATCGCCCACTCTTACCGACCAGTAATTATCTCTTACGTATTGTTCGATACTCTTTGCTTTTACTGCATTTACGATATCTAATACGTTAAGGTTGAACGTGATATCTGCAATTCTCTTGAAGTTCTTGCTCGTCGCATAGAATCCACCGTTTGCTTTAGCGTTTTCAAATGCATAGCCTTCTACTCCAAGCGGAACAATCTTTTCTACAAACTTTCTATACAAGTCGTATACAAGGTCGCCCACTACGATATTGCCGTATACGTCTTCTACAAATTCAAGAGCCTTCTTGTCTTTGAGAGCGTTTACGATATCAAATACTCTTACGTTCAAGGTAGTAGAAACTATTTCTGCGAAGTTTCTATCCGTTACGAACTTGCCGTCGTTGTTTGCTCTGTTTTCAAAAGCATATCCTTCTGCTCCAAGCGGAACAGTCTTTTCTACGAACTTTCTAAGTAAGTCGTATACAAGGTCGCCCACAAGTACGTCAGTATAGGTTTCTTCAACGAATTCAAGTATCTTCTTATCCTTAATCGCTTTGTAAAGGTCAACAGCGTTTACGTTTAAGGTTGTAGATACTACGTTTGCAAAGTTTCTATTAGTTACGTACTTACCGTTTGCAAGTTTGTTGTCATATCCGTATCCTTCTACTCCGAGCGGTACGGTCTTTTCTACGAACTTTCTAAGTAAGTCGTACGCTACGTCGCCGAGTACCACGTCTTTATATACGTCGAGAACGAAACTTTCTACTTGTTTGTTCTTGATTGCGTCGTATACGTCGAATACTCTTACGTTGAGCGTCGGGGTCATTACGTTTGCAAAGTTTCCTACTAACGCATATGCGCCCGTGTTAACGTCAGTCTTTTCGTAAGCGTAGCCTTCAATTCCCATTGGAACAGTCTTTTCTACGAACTTTCTAAGTAAGTCGTATGCGATATCGCCCACTCTTACGTTCCAGTAATAGTTGCGAAGTTCTTTTTCTAACTTACCGTCTTTTATTGCGTCGTAAATTGCCTTAATTCTTATATTAAGCGTAATGTCCGCAACTTTCTTGAAGTTCTTGCTCGTCGCATAGAATCCGCCGTTTGCTTTAGCGTTTTCAAATGCAAAGCCTTCTGCTCCAAGCGGAATAGTCTTTTCTACGAACTTTCTATACAAGTCGTATACGAGATCGCCTACGTAAACGTCAGAAATAAATTCTTCAACGAATCCCATTGCGTTTTTAGTAAGAGCGTCTTTAGTATCTTTTATGTTAAGGTTGAGTACCTTATCGAGTAATTTCTTAGCGTTTGCGTCTAACGAATATTTACCGTTTTCATCCGTCTTATCGCTTGCGTAACCTTCAACGCTTACGTTGAGAGAATCTTTCTTATAAACGAATTGAACTAAAGTATCGAATAAGTAATCGCCAAGTTCTCTATTCAAGAAAATTTCTTCAAGGTCTTTAAGCGCAGTCTTGTTGACCATAAGCGATTCGTAAATTTCTCTTACGGTAGCGTTAGCAACTTTTTCCATTATCTCTTTGTAAGCGCCGACTACGGTATAACCGTCTTCGTTGTTACCTTCGATAGTAGAATCGAGCGCCTTAATATTGTTGTAAGGCTCTTGGATGAACGAACCAACTCTCTTGTCGCCAAACGCGTCAACGATAAGTTCAGGTTTAACGATTACGGCTACGGCGTAAATTACGTAACTCGACGGAGCGCTTAAAACGGCTTGCATAAACTTGCCTTCTTCTTTTCCGTTCTTAGACCACTTCTTAGCGCTTTCGTCGTAAGTGTAACCGCCTTCATAGCCTTTGAAGAATTCGCCGATCATAATTTCGTCGGTGTGGTTAAGGATATAGTCAACTTGAACTATCTTAGTAACGTTATCCTTTTCAATACCTTCAAGACCGAGCATTACGTCAACGATTTGAGCAACTTCGAGTGAAAGGAGTTTATCGAAACCGTCGTTTTTAACGTCCTTACCAACTACGTTTTCAACGTATTCTAATACGGTTCTTTCTTGCGCTACGGTGTTTACGATATCCGAAACGGTAGGTTTAACGTCGCTAATGTTCTTAATCCACTTGCGAACGTCGCCAACGGTTACGCTGAATACGTCGCCAAGGATGAACCACATTGCCGTTCCGTTATTGTACCAAATTCTTTCTTCTTCGTTTTCGGTAAGTTTAGTAAGACCGATTTGAACGAAGTTTCCAATCTTTGCCTCGTCGAAGTAAGAGAGAATAAATTCTACCTTATCCTTTGCTTTTACAAGACCGTTTACAAACGCTTCGGCATATTCTTCACGAAGTTTTCTAAACGCGTCGTTATCAGAAATAAGCGTAATTCCAAGGTCTTTAGTGTATTCTTCAATTTGTCTATCGTCAAATACAACGTCTGTAGCCTTTTCAATAAGCGCGTTAGTATCTTTAATTAAATCAACTAAATCGAGAATTTCAACTACGGTTACGTCAAGTACGTCGCTAACGATAAGCGGGAACGCCATAGTGTTAAGCGCCCAAACTACCGAACCTGAAGACTTAGTTGCCTTGTGAGTGTCTTTACCGCTAATTCCACCGAAAAGATCAACGAAATCAATAACTGCTCTTTCGCCGAATACTTCTTTTACGATTGCTTTAGCGTCAACCTTGCCACCCTTAGTCCATCTAAATACGTCGACAAGTTGAATATCGAATACGTCGCAAACAACGGCGTCTAACGTTTCGGTTTCAGAAGCAAACTTCCAGTTGCCCTTTTCGCCTTCTACAGCTTTAACTAAATCTACTACGTACGCTACGTAAATTGATCCTACGATTAATTTAAGGCTTTCTACGTCTTTGTCGATTACGTAGCCGATTACGGTTGCAACTTGATCGTCTCTTACACAGTAAAAGATTTCTTGTTCTAATACTTTCTTTGCTACCGTTATATCATAGAAATCGTCAAAGTAATCTTCAAACGTTCTCTTTTCAAAGATGTCCGCTACGATTGACTTAGCAGTTACGCCTTTCTTAGTCCATGCAAAGATTTCTTTAACTTGAATATTGAGTACGGTATTTACGTAATCTTTATTTTCAAGTTTTGCTACTTTCCAGTTATCTTGTTCGCCTGTTGCTAAGTTTACAAGGTCTAATACTTGACCTACCGATACTTCGCCTACAAGCGCTTTAAGACTTTCAACATCTTTGTCAATTATATAACCTATTACAGTTACAACTTCTACGTCTCTTACGCAGTCGAAGATGCTTTCGTCAAGTACTTTCTTCGCTACTTCTACGTCGTCAAAGTCGTCAAAGTATGCGTCGAACGTTCTCTTTTCAAAGATATCCGCTACGATTGACTTAGCAGTTACGCCTTTCTTAGTCCAGCCAAGTACTTCTTTAACTTGAATATTAAGTACGGTATTTACGTAATCTTTATTTTCAAGTTTTGCTACTTTCCAGTTGTCTTGTTCGCCAGTTGCTAAGTTTACAAGGTCTAATACTTGACCTACTGAAACGTCGCCTACGATTCCCTTAAGGCTTTCCCAATCTTTATCTATAAAGTAACAAATAAAGTCTGCTACCTTTACGGCTCTTAAGCAGTTGAATACTTGTTCGCTAAGCACGTTCTTTGCTACCGTTATATCATAGAAGTCGTTGAAGTAATCTTCAAACGTTCTTTCTTCAAAGATATCTGCTACTGCGTTCTTAACTTTCTTTTCTTTGATCCAACTTCTTACGTCGTTTACAGTTACGTTAAGTAAAGTTTCAATATAGTCTTTGTCTTCAAGTTTTCCTACTTTCCAACTTCCGTTATCGTCTGTTGCTAAGTTTACAAGGTCTAATACGTGGCCTACCGATACTTCGCCTACTATATCTAAGAGCGTTTCCCACTTCTTGTCAATAATATATCCTATTACCGTTGCTACTTCTTCGTTTCTTACAAAGTCGAAGATGCTTTCGTCAAGAATAGATTTTGCAACTTTTACGTCGTCAAAGTCGTCGAAGTATGCGTCGAACGTTCTCTTTTCAAAGATGTCCGCTACGATTGACTTAGCAGTTACGCCTTTCTTAGTCCAGCCAAGTACTTCTTTAACTTGAATATTAAGTACGGTGTTAACGTAATCTTTGTTTTCAAGTTTCAAAAGTTTCCAAGCGTTTTCACTACCGCTTGCTATTGTTGCTACTTCCAAAACTTCGCCTACGTAAATTTCGCCGAAGATTTCTTTAACTTTTTCTAAATCTTTGTCAATGAAATATCCGATAAATTCAGCAACTTTTACGTCTCTTACGCAGTTGAACAAGTTTTTACTTAAAACGTCGTTTACTGCTTTTACTTCGCCAAAATCACTAAAATAATCGCCGAAAGTTCTTTCTTTGAACAATTCGTTAACAATTTCTTTTGCCTTAGGATTTTTAATCCAACTTAAAACGTCGCCAACTTGAATATCAAACAAGGTGTTAAGTGATTGTTTAGCAGGTTTGCCGTTGTAAATCCAAGCGCATTCCTTACCTTCGATAGGCAAGAAGAAACTTAAAACGTCGCCAAGATAAATATCGTTTACGTACGGCTTAATGAATTCAAGGAAATTCTTGGTTTTAAGAAGTTCGTTGATAAATTCTGCAACGTTCTTATCGTGGAGAGTCTTAAACGAATCTCTATCAAACACTTTAAGACCAAAATCTGCAAAGTGGTTGCCAAAGTTTCTCTTTCCAACGAGCTCGGTTATTATTGCAGATAACTTGTCATCCGCTTTAAACCAACTCAAAACGTTACTTACGGAAACGTCCATTAAGTCGCAAAGAACGAGCGGTACGCCCTTTCCGTTAAGGGCATATACAGGCCAGCCTTCGCTGTTCGTAGCAGGGGTAAGCGTTAAGAAAAGCGTTACAAAGTCATAGACTTGAATTGCTCCCAAATGCTTATCAACTACGTCTAACGGTTTATTTTCTTTATTTAAGAAATCGTGCAAAATAAGGTCTATTCTTAAATCGCCGATTTTCTTTAAAAGCGATTTTTCGCTATTTGCAAACGCAGGAATAATAGACAATACGTCTCTAACCGTAAGACCTTCAAACAAGTCGATAAGATAATGAATCTTGTCGTCTAAAGTCTTTTCTTTGTCTAAAAGAAGGTTGTTCAATACGTCTAAAACGTTTACTTTTAAGAGTTTGTTAATCGGCTCGTAAAGTTTTTCTTTCTTTTTGTCAAGCCAGTTTGCATTTTCGTCGTCGTATTCATAGCCCGTGAACATCGTTAAGTAGTCGCCGAGCATATAGTCAAGGTCAACGATTGCCGGGTTGCCGTTTACGAGCGAATTTATTTTAGCGATAGCGTCGCCCTTGCCCTTTAAGAACACTTCTATCGTAGAAACGACTTCGGTGTTTAAAAGAGCGGTTATCGCTACGCCTAATTCTTTATCGCCGAGTTTATATCCGTTTTCATCGCCACCAAGGTTCAAAAGCGGACCAACTATATCTGCGATAGAATCGTCGCCGTAGATATCTTCAAGAAGTTCAACGACGTCTAAAGTCTTACCCGCAACGATATCAAATACAAGGTCGATAAACACCTTACAATCGGTGTTCATGATAGGATCTAAGAATCCTTTGAGTTGCGGAAGAACGCTGAGTGTAAGTTCTTGTTTACTGCTGTCGGCAAACTTAGTTAAAAGCCCTCTTACCGATTCGCCGAGCGCTATATCGCCAATTAAGTCGTTAAGTTCTTTGCGGAAATATTCAGCGTTTACTTTTTGTTTTCCGTTAATTACGTCGAGGAGGTCGCCAATAGAATAGTCCCAAGTGCAAAGAGCAACGATAAATTCGTTAAGATCTTCGCCTTTGATAAGACTTGATGTTTTCGTTTCTGCGTCGTAAACAAACGCTATCGTAAAGAATTCTCCAAGCGTAACTCTCTTTGAAACTTCTTCAAGTTTATCTTTAGTCGTTCCTTCTTCGTCAGAGAGTAAATCGCCGAGCGTAAAGTCAAAAAGTTCCGCAGCCGCGCCCGTAACTTTTATCTTGCCGTACGCAATCCACTCGTTACCCGATTTTTCATAGTTTACAACTTCGCCGAGCGGAATATCTTTAATTACTGCTTTAAGGTCAAACGCGTGGTTTTTATCTAAACCTGCGGGAATTTGCCATAATTTTAAATTCAAGAGAGTGTTAAGACCTTCTTGAACTTTTTCACCCTTTAAGAAATAAGTTTCGTCCGCGCCTTCTTCGCCCGTGTCGGAAGTTAAATCTTTAACTAAAGCCTTTGCAATATCGCCCACTCTAAGTTCAGGCAATAACGCTTCTATAACCGCTCCGTACGAGAAGTTACCGCTTGACAACTGGTCGATAAGCGCAAACAACGCCGAGAATTCAACGTCATAAACGAGAGAAACGAACTTGTCTACTTCTTTTCCGTTAGCGTCGTACCAAACGTCGCCGACTTTTTCAGCGCCTAAAACTTTACCAAGCGTAGTTCCTGCAAGAGCGTTTTCTAAAGTCTTTAAAACTTTACTCAAATCTACTTTATCGCCACCCAAACCGTCTACAAGGTCGGAGAACTTCACGTCTAATAAACTTGCGAAAAGAACGTTGATTTCTTTACCGTTATTTGAGTAAACGTAATTTCCGTTTTCGTCTTTCTCAATACCGAAAAGTTCGCCTAAACCTTCGCCGATGGTAAGGTCGCCACAAGAATCTTGAATAGAATTTACTAAATTTTTACGAACGTTGTCTAAAGAAAGCTCGGTGCCTTCTTCGCCAACTATATCTTCAATGGAGATGTCACATATTGCTGTTAAAAGTTTATTAACCGGTTTGCCGTCTTTTACCCATTCGCCGTTTTCGCTCTTTTCAAAGCCGAGGAAAGACTCGAATACGTCGCCAACCGTAAGGTCGCCCATTACTAAAAGGGCGTTATGTATCTTATCGGTAAGTTCGCCTTCGCCCGTAAATACGTGGAAAAGCGTGGTAAGGTCAAGAGAAACGAGTTCTTCCATAAGACCTTTTGCAGGCTTACCGTCTTTATCAAGCCATACGCCGTCATCACCCTTCTTGTATCCCAAGAGAGCGCCGAGTTTAACGTTATCTAAAAGTTTGTCCGCTACGAAAACGTATTCGCCCGAAACGACGTCTTTTTCAAACAAATCGGAAACCTTTACGTTATTGAAAAGGTTGTCGAGCGTTTCGACGAGAGTGTTTCCTTCGCCCAAAATAGGCGTTAAAATTTCGCCTACCGACTTGTTGCCGATTGAAGAAAGTCCGCCGTTTACGATTTCGTCGCCTATGGTAGACTTTTTAGTAACGACGTCGATTATTCCGCCGAATTCTACGTTTGCAACGAGATCCAAAAAGTCGGGCATTCCGTCTTTTGCAGAATAGTTACCGTCGCCGTCGCCGTCTTCAAATACCGACGGTAAAACACCGCCGAGTTTAACGTCGGAAAGCGCGTCTAAAAATCCGTATCTGCCTGTCGCCTCGTCTTTTGCGATAAATTGACCTACGCTATAACTACGGAGTTTTTCTCTTTCAGCCTTTGAAAGAATTAAATCTTCGGGAATAAAGCCTAAAAGCGCGCCTACCGGAAGGTCTGCTAAAAATCTCGAAAGACCGCCTTCGGTAAAAAGCGTGAAAATCGAAACGGACTCAAGGTCGGCGATAAATTGCTTATCGTCTTCTTTGATAATCGGTTCGTTTGAAAAACCGTTGATAAGCCCGATAAGGTCAAAGCCGTACTTTTCCTTAAGGTCGCCTATCGTATAATTTTCAGGCGAAGCCGCGCCGTTGTTTAAAATGGCGAGAATGTCTTCTATCGAAGCGTCCGACAAGTCGCCGAGTTCGTCTTCCTTTTCAGGCAAGACAAGACTACCTACGGGAAGGTCTGTATACATGTAGTAAACCGACGTTGCAAGCGTGGTTACTACCGACGCGATACCGAGAATCGCGCCGAGTAACAAACTTATTACCCTCTTGAAAATTTTACCCATAATGCATCTCCTGTTGCTTAAAATGGTCGTTGCACGCATATCCTACGCGCAATCGTGTAAATATTATATATATATTAATTTTTTTTGTCAATTGAAGAAAAGTCAATTTACGATAAAAATTAAAGAAAATACTAAATTTTTGGAAAATATTTTACTTTCATTTTATTTTTCTGTTTTTTGTGGCAATCGGGTGAATTGTTTAACAAAATTTCGTCTTTGCTTGCATTTTGGGATTAAATGGGTTATAATGGAAGAAAATTTTAAAAAAGGCTAAGAAACGGCGCTCGGCTTAAGTAGTCGTAAACCAAAGACGACGGGTGGCTTTATGCTTCATTTTATTATCAACCCCAAGGCAAATCGGGGAAAAATTAAAAAGAAAGTTAAGGTTTTGGAAAAAATCTTAGCCGAAAAAGGCGTTGATTACGTCTTTCATTTTACCACCGAAAAAGGCGCTGCAACCGAACTTGCAAATCAATTTTCAAACGAAGAAAACTCAACCGTTATCGCCGTTGGCGGAGACGGAACTATAAACGAAGTTTTAAACGGTTTGAACGTTGAAAAGGCAAAATTCGGCATAATTCCAAGCGGGAGCGGTAACGACTTTATCGCTTCGGCTGGTATTCCTTTAAAAACCGAAGACGCGCTCGAACTTATTTTAAACGGGGAAGCAAAGCCCACCGACTTTATGGTTTGCGGTGGAATTCGCGGTATAAACATTATCGGCACGGGTATTGACGTCGACATTTTAAAGCGTTGTAGAAGATATAAAGTTTTAAGGGGTAAACTTCAATATTTGGTTTCGCTTATCGTAAGTCTTATAAAATTTAAATTTTATAAGTTTTTCATAGAAAAGGGCGACGAAAAGGTTGAAAAAGAAGGTCTAATCGTAGCGGTTGGAAACGGCAGGCAGTTCGGCGGTGGAATAAAAATGTGCCCAAAAGCCGTAATTGACGACGGTAAACTCGATTTCGTCGTTGCAGGAAAACTTAAAAAGAGCCGTATACCAAAAGCGTTTATCAAACTTATGAAAGGTAAAATTTTAGAGCAAGATTTTACCGAATTTGAACTTCGCGAACACGTTAAAATTACCTTTGACAAGCCCGTTACTATTCAAATCGACGGCGAACTTTACGACGATATCGACTTCGACCTTTCTATCGTAAAAGGCGGAATAAAAATTTTCCGCCCTTAAAAGTTTAAAAAAACCGCGGACGATAAAACAGTCGACGGTTTTAATTATTTTAGGATTTTTCAGTATGAAAAAATGGATAAAGTTTAAGTTTAAAGACCCCTTGTGGCTTTACGCCTTGATAATTTGGGGCGCGTGCGGTCTGCTGTTCTTTCTTACCGTTAAAGAGAGCGAATATTTCTTATCGGCAATCGCAATCATAATTGGAGCAATCGCCTCGGTTGGACTTTGGTTTGGCAATCACTACGGAATAAGAATTTCGGGCGAAAAGTATTTGATAATTTGCAATACGAAGATAGGCTCTTTTAGTAAAGACGAAGTGTCGCAAATAACTTTTTATTTTGTCAAGAACGAAGAAAATAAGTACGACGTTTTGGCAAAAGTATTTTGTTTAAAAAAACCGCCTAAAGAGTTCGTATGGCATAACGTTTACTCACACCGCTTTGGCGGAACGCTTAATCTCAACGTAAAAAAAGGCGACTTGCAAGAATTGACCGAAAATTTATGCGAAGATAAAAAGATTACGGTAAAAGTTATCGACAACGCCTAAAATTTGGCAAAAAATGGCAATAATCGACTTATACGGCGACTTTTGTTAAAATTTTCCTTTTAAAATTTCGATTAAATTATATATTATAATGATAAAAGGGCGATAATTTTCGCCCTTTTTTATCTATAAAAATGTTTCACGTAAAACTTTAAACCGTACGTCTAAAACAAAAAAGCCGTAGCAAAATTTATGCTACGCTTTTATTCTAATAATCGCTTCTTCCAAGCAAAAAATCGACGCTAACTGAAAACAAATCGGCAAGTTCAATTAGCATATCAAAATCACACTCGCGCTTTCCGTTTTCCCAGTAAGAAATTAGCCTTGTTGATACGCAGAGTTTGTTCGCAAGTTCTGCCCTTGATAAATTCTTTTCAGTTCTAAGTTCATATAATCTTTCTGCAAATTTATTCTTCATACTATTATTTTAGAACAAATTGTTCCAAAATACTTGACACGGAACATTTTGTTCCATATAATAATTATAGTTTATTTAGAAAAATTATATTTTAAAGGAGAAAATTTTATGGAAGAATTTTTTGAATTTGACGAGCGTAGCGACATATGGATTAAAATTTTTAAAGTTTATACGATAATAATGTTTGTGTTATTATTAATTGCAAGCGCTATTTTGTGTTTAGCAATGTGGTGCGAAGCTCAAATTATTGGTGGCGTTCTATTTTTAGTTGGTGGATGTTTTCTTGCTTTTGCTCAAGCAGTTGTCAATATGCTTATTATTCAACTGTTAAATAATATTCAAATTATTCGTGAAAAAATCGACAATCAGTAATCTATTTTAAATAACTCTATATCAAAAAAGCGTTTGCAAAATGAAATGCAAACGCTTTTTATGTTTTTATAAAGATTTAAACACTTCGGATGCGTAGTGGGCAAGGTTTGAATCTTGTTCGGCAGTTCCACCGCTTACACCTATCGCCCCAACGACTTCCCAACCTATTTTAAGCGGTTCGCCACCACCTAAAAAGATTAGTGACGGCTCGGTTTCAAGCCCTTTTAACGAGCCTTCTTTCTTTATTTCTTGGCAAAGTTGAGCCGTACTCATTTTGACCGCAGCGGACGTATACGCCTTTTTAACTGCAACGTCAAAACTAACTAAATACGCGTCGTCCATAACTTCGACAAGTATCGGTCTACCTTGCGAATTTGCTATCGCCACAACCGCTTTAAGACCTATTTCTTGGGCTTTTTCTCTAACTTTTTGCGCAAGAGCGCGGGCTTTTTCAAGGGTTATATCCCTACCGTTTGCAACTCGTTTTATAACTTCGTTATAAATTCTTTCAAAATCTTTATCTTGGTTTTGATTTTCGTTAAAAGTTTGCGAATTTGAAACGATTTTTGAAATATCCCCGTTTTCAAAATCAAAATCTATTCTTCTTGCTAAAACGTAAAGATAATCTGAAAGACGATTAACGTATTTTTTAATAAGTCCGTCAACGCCGAGTTTTCTATCGAGTTTTATTATTTCTCTCTCTAACCTACGGCAAACGGTACGAGCCATATCAAGTCTTGAAGAAAGTTCGCACTTTGCAGAAAGAACGAAACCTTTTTGTCTTTCAAAAGAACTTTCTGTTTTATCGATTTGTTCTTCTAAATATCTAATATCTTTTTCAGTCGGCAAATATTCTATCTTTTGTGGAAAAGTTATTGCAGAACCTATTGAAAAAAGTTTAGTTTGTAAATCTTCTAATTTTTTAGTTAAAATAGGACACGCGACGATAGCCCGACAGTTTGCAATAAAACTGACGAGTTCGTCAATGCAACCGAGAACGTCAAATCTCTCGTCTGCCTTTGAAATTTTCATACTTGACGAAAGTGTAGAAAAACCACCGTCGCCGTTTCCCGTATAAATTTTCATAATTGTCCTTTTTGTTATTATTTTTATTAAAAGTGGGGCTATAAGTCGATTATCGGCAACGTAACGTTGCGTCCGTGTTTAGAAAACCCTTATCAAGTGATGTTTAAAGGCTTAGAAACAAGTTAGGCGAGGCTCATTTTATTGACAAGGGTTTGGTTGACCTTGTTGGTCATCCCAGTCGTAAATTATCTTGCAGTAACGCACTTTTGCGAAGTATATAAGCCTTTAAAAATTTAACCGCCGATCTGCCCGCGCAAACCACAAGAGTTTACAACTTCTAAAAGCCTGTCCATCTTTTCTTTAGACGGTGGCTCGATATGAGAAAGAGAATATTCTCTACCAAGCCCTTTATACTTATCAGTTCCTATACGGTGATAGGGGAGTAAATGCATTTCTTCAACGCCCGGAAGACTTGATGCAAATTTTGCAATTTCGCTAATTTCTTCTTCGGTATCGTTAAAAGTAGGAATTACAGGGGTACGAATAATAAGTTTTACGGGCGAACGAGCGATTTTTTGAGCGTTTCCCAAAATTACGTCGTTATACTGCCCCGTAAACGCCTTATGTTTTTGGCTATCCATATGCTTTATATCCATAAGGTATAAATCTAAATGGGGTAAAAGACGAGAAATCACCGAAAAATTAGCAAAACCAGTCGATTCGATAGCCGTATTTATGCTATGCTCGTGAGCAAGAGCAAGTAAGGCCTCGGCAAAGTCGGGTTGAGTTAAACACTCTCCGCCGGATAAAGTAAGCCCACCGCCCGAACGCTTGTAATAAATCATATCTCTTTCGACTTCGGCTATAATCTCGCCTGCGGTAACGTCGCGCCCAACCGTTTTGACTTTACCGTTTAAGTCCATTTTTTGAATTTCGTATTCTTGCGACTCGGGGTTGCAACACCAACGGCAACGGAGCGGACAGCCCTTTAAAAAGACGATAGTCCTAATCCCCGGCCCGTCGTGTACGGAAAACCGTTGAATATCGAAAATTCTACCTTTAACCGTAGAATAGTCCATCAATTAAAATCCTCCCTGTTCGGTACGGTTGATGATGTCTTCTTGTAACGATTTAGAAAGCGAAGTAAACAACGCAGAATATCCGGCAACTCTAACGACGAGAGATTTATATTTTTCGGGATTTTTTTGCGCGTCGCGTAGGGTTTCACGACTTACTACGTTAAATTGCATGTGGCTACCCTTTCTATCGAAATAACCTTGAACGAGCGAAACGAAATTCTCTAAGCCGTGTCTACCTGCAAGGGCAGTCGGATGGAATTTCATATTGAAAAGAGTTCCGTTACTTGCAATAAAATGGTCTAAAGTAGAAACGGAGTTGCAAGACGCCGTAGGTCCTTTTACGTCTCTACCTGCCGCAGGAGAAACGCCGTCGGCAACGGGAGTAAACGCAAGTCGCCCGTCGGGAGTTGCGCCCGTTTGCGCGCCAAGCGGTACGTTTGCAGAAACGGGATATAAGCCCGCTTGATATTTTCCTCCGCGCGGATTTGAATATTTTTCAACTTCTCTCGTATAGATATACGCAACCTCTCTTGCCAAAGCGTCAACGTCTTTATTGTCGTTACCAAACTTTGGAAGCGCCTCTATATCAGAGAGCATTTTTGCATAAAAATCTTTCTTATCTTGTGGGCAATTATTAGCGATAATCGTGCTATAGACCGACTTTATCTCGTCAGCAGACACTTTTTTACCCTTTTTAGCAAGTTCTTTAACTACGGTTATAGTAAGTTTTTCCGCCTTGTGCGAATCCATATCTTTTCCGTAGTTGTTTTCGAGCGCTTCTTTAAAATCTTTTAAAGTATATTTACCTTGCTCGAAAACCAAAGTTTTAATAGCCCACATTGCGTCAGCCATGTTTGCAATACCAAAGCCTTGCGGACCTGTAAAGTTATATATAGCGCCACCTTCTTGAACGCTTTTACCCGCTTTTATACAATCGTCAACCATACAAGAAAGGTATGGGAGCGGACATCTTTCGGCGTGAGCCACGTCAATGGCGTTGTCGGCGTTTACGAGTAGCGATACGAAATAATCCGATTGCGCTTTGTACGCTTCGTAAAATTCGCCAAACGAAGTCATATCTTCAACGTTACCAGTTTTGATACCTACTTGCTTGCCGTTTTCAAATCCGTTTTTAAATACCATTTCAAGCGGACGGCACATATTGAAGAAAGCAGCGTCGTGCCAACCGTCAGTTTTGCCCGCTACTTGCGGTTCAACGCAACCGATAATGTTATATTTTCTCGCGTCTTCCAAGGTAAGTCCCCTCGACATAAGCGACGGAATAATAACCTCGTCGTTATAATACGCAGGGAAACCTATTCCCGTACGGGTAAGTTCAGCCGCGCGAAGTAAAAAGGCTCTCGGCGAGCCGTTCCAAACTCTAACGGAGAAGGACGGCTGTGGCAAAAAGACGTGCTCGGTGGCGGTTATCGACATAAACGACAAGTCGTTCGTCGCGTCGTTACCGTGTTCGTCCTGTCCGCCTGCGATAAGATTTTGGAAAAGACTATACCCTGCAAAACCTTCTGCCGACGCCTCGTCGCGCACCTTTAAAAAGTCGTTGAGTTTAAGCCATACGAGATCCATAAGTTCTTGCGCGAACTCTCTCGTCATACCTTCTTTTCTACTCTTTAAGTAGTAAGGATACATATATTGGTCAAATCTACCGGGGGATATCGAGTGTCCGCTAGATTCCGTTTGAATTAAAAGTTGTACGAACCAAAAACTTTGGCAGGCTTCGTAGAAGTTACGAGCGCCGAATTCTGGTACTCTTTCACAATTTTCTGCAATCTTTAAAAGTTCGGCTTTTCTAGTAGAATTAGGCTCGTTTTGAGCAAGTTCTCTCGCCTTTTTCGCGTATCTATTCGCGTAGCGAATAACAGCCTTACAAGAAATAATCATTGCGTCTAAAAGGTTGCGTTTTTTACAATAATTACCGTCGCCAACCTTAATTTTAGCAATTTCTTCTTCAATATCTTTAATAATTCCGCTATAACCTACTTCTAAAACTCTGTCGTACTTTACGGTAACGTGCCCTATTCCGTTATAGAAATAGTTGCCCGGCGTAAACATATTCGCTTCCATTGCGATAAGCGTTTCGGGAGCCATATAAGAAGTAGCGAGTTCGCTCGTGGTTTTTCCTTTCCAGTATTTATAAACCTCGTGCAAGGTCTTTTTAGTTTCTTCCGAAATATAGAACGGGTCGGCAGAACGGGTTGCAACGGTGTCAAATTCGGCCTCAAGCCACTCAAAAGAATACTCGGGGAATACTTGACATCCACGGGTATGAACTGTTGCCGCGCCGACGATAAGTTCATCGTCTCTTATCGTTACGGGAATATTATCCAAAATATGCGCGAAAGCCTTTGCCCTTCTAATATAAATAGGCTCGCCTTCGGTCTGCTTGTAAGATTCGGTAAGATATACCGCTCTGTCCGCTTCGATTTGGGGCATTTCGCTGAGCATCTTGTCTTTTATACGGTCAATTCTCGGCGATTTTGCAATTTTTTCGGAATAAAATTCTGCCATTTTTCTATCCTTTTCTCGCGATTTTTACCCCTTTTTATTTGCTTTTTGGGGAGAGTATCGCAAGATAACTATCCATTATGCTACAATCATTATATAATAATAGTATTCCTTTGTCAATAGATTTTTTGTTTTTTGTTGTTTTTCTTTTAAAATTTTTTTGGGAAGTTTTTGTTGTTTTTTTGCTAAAAAACTAAAAATCGCTTATAAAACAAGCGATTTTTAAAAATTATATGCGTTTTTTAATTTTAAAATTTTTTCTTAAATCCTTATAAAACCACAAAATTGTTAATAAAACAACAGTTACAATAATTGTACGAATCGGCTATTTTTCAATAAAAAAGTAGTCCGTAAAGACACAGACTACTTTTCTTATTAATTTTCTTCTTTAGTAAATTGATCAGCGCCTACGCCACAAAGTGGGCAAACGAAATCTTCGGGAAGTTCTTCGCCTTCGTAAACGTATCCGCAAACGTCGCAAACGTATTTCATAATTTTTCTCCTTTTGTTAATTTTTTATCGTTTGGTTTTTAAACGTTTAATTTTTTCTATTGTCTTTCTGCCAATTTGCATAGCAAACAATAAAATCTCGCTTGTACTATCTTTCGGGAGGGACAAGCCCCTCCCCTACGAAATATATAACACTTTAAATTTTTTCGAAGTCTGCCACCCCATGCTTACATAAAGGACAAATAAAGTCGTCGGGGAGCGAGTCTCCTTCGTAAACGTAACCGCAAATCTTACAAACGTAGCCTTTTTTACCTTCTACGTCGGGCTTTGGCTTAACGTTTTCATGATAATACGAATAAGTCATAGTTTCTTTATCGCTTAAAACTCTGGATTCGGTAACCGAACAAATAAACATTCCGTGAGTGTCTAAATCAACGTAATTGTCAACCTTTAAAGACATAAAAGAGTTGATGTATCTCGGTAATACTACAAGTCCGTTTTCCGAACGGAGAGGAACGCAATCTTCAAACTTGTTTACGTTTCGTCCGCTTTGGAAACCGAATTTTTCAAAAGCGACGAAAGGCGCTTCAACGGTTAGGCAATTTACGTTTAAAACGCCCGATTGTTTTATAACGTGATGAGAATAATTTTCTTTGTTTATGGTAACCGCAATTCTATTTGGGCTTGACGTAACTTGAGAAACGGTGTTTACGATAAGACCGTTATCCTTTTTACCGTCGCTACACGTTACGACGTAAAGCCCGTAACCTATTTTGAAAAGCGCGGTCATGTCGTTTTTATTCGCGCCGTCGGAAAGAGCGACGTATTCTTTGCAAAGTTCGTCTGAAAGAGCCGAAATTTGCTCCTTATTCTCGTCGTTTATCGCAGATAAAATCCTTACTGTTGCGTCTGTAAAAGTTAAATTTTTACAAGGCGAGAGCATATCTTTCATAATTTTGGTAGCCATAGGCGCCCAACTTCCGTTTTCGATAAACCCAACCGTACGGTTTTGGAAATTTCTCTCGGTTAAATGGTGAATAAACTCTTTCATAAACGGGAAAATATCCGCGTTGTAAGTCGTGGTTGCCAAAACGAGTTTTCCGTAGCGGAACGCGTCTTCAACGGCTTCCGCCATATCGCATCTCGCAAGATCGTTTACAACTACTTTCGGACATCCCTTTTCCTTAAGTTTTTCAGCCAAGAGCATAACGGCTTTTTTAGTGTTCCCGTAAACCGAAGTGTAGGCTATCACAACGCCGTCGTCTTCCACCTGATAACTCGACCAAATGTCGTATAAATTAAGATAATATCCTAAATTTTCAGTTAAAACCGGTCCGTGTAATGGGCAAATAATTTGAATATCAAGCCCCGACGCTTTTTTAAGAAGGGCTTGAACTTGCGCGCCGTATTTTCCAACTATTCCGATATAATAGCGCCTTGCTTCGCACGCCCAGTCTTCTTCAACGTCTAACGCGCCAAATTTACCGAAACCGTCGGCAGAGAATAAAATTTTGTCGGTTGAATCGTAAGTTACTATAACTTCGGGCCAATGTACCATGGGCGCGGTAACGAAAGTAAGTTCGTGTTTTCCAAGCGAGAGTTTGTCCCCTTCGCCAACTACTATTCTTCTATCTTCAAAGTCCGTACCGAAATAGTTTTTCATCATAATAAAAGCCTTTGAAGAAGAAACTATCGTCGCATTTGGATACGCCTTTGCAAAATTTAAAATATTAGCAGAGTGGTCTGGTTCCATATGTTGAACGATAAGATAGTCGGGTTTTCTGCCGTCTAAAGCGTGTTCAACGTTATCGAGCCACTCGTGTGTAAAATTGCCGTCAACCGTATCCATAACGGCTATTTTTTCGTCTATAATAGCGTAAGAATTGTACGCCATACCGTTTGGAACGACGTATTGACCTTCAAAAAGATCTATCTTGTGGTCGTTTACGCCGATATATTTTACGCTGTCTGTAATTTTCATAACAATCTCCTTTTTTTCTTTGCAGGATAAGTATATTATAAAAGCGAATTTTCATGCAAGTAATTTTTGAAAATTTTTATAAATTTTTAATTTATAAATTTTATTCGCGACGAATTTTCTATTAGCGTTTTAACAAATAAAAAACCGTCGGAGAAAATTCTTCGACGGTAAAAATTTTATTGTGGTTTTACGTGAGTTACTCTATCGAGCGTGTATACCATATAACAAGTGTTGTAAAGCGCGGGCTTATAGCATTTTACTAAATAATGGCGGGATACGTTATGATCGTCTTTTACGTCGCTATCCAAACTGTTTGCATAGTAGGCGTAAGCAAAATCTTGAGCGTATTCGCCCGTAGTTGAAAACTTAAGCCTAAAGGTGTTAAACGACACGGTTCTTATAACGTCGTCTATCTGACAGTTTTCTACAGATAAAGTCTTAAACGCAGTCGATTGCGACGAACTTTCGCTACTCGTCGTGGTCAAGTCTACGTCAGGCGCAATCGTTATCGTAGTAAGTTCGCCCGTTGCGCTTTCGATTGTGGAAAATTCGTAATTTAAAGAACTTTCATACGAAAAATTCCTTGCCATAAGCATCATAAGTTCGTTTTCGATAAACGCTTTTTTATTGTATCTTTTTACCGTTAACGGCTCTTTTAAAGAAGAAAAATAAGCCTTGCTCTTTTCGTCGTTAGTAGTTAAGGTATGAGTTGCGTTCTTTTCGCCGTATTCGGTAGTAATAGTCGCGTTAACTACCGTAAACTGACTTTGGCTCGTCGGATTTAACGTAGTGGGCAAGGTGTTCTTTATTTTTTTAACCGACTTTACGCAAGCAAATCCGTTTTCAATGCCTTTAAACACCGTTTCGGTTTGCGTAACGTCGTCCACCGCAACGCTCTCGCCTGCAAAAATATAATCTCCACTCATAGTAAGAGTAGTTTTATAAACGTACAAGCCGTTTTCTTCGTAAAGTTCGGTAACGAAAGACGATAAGTTTTCGTCGATATCGAAATAAAGACCGCTTTGTTCTAAATTCGTAATCTTCTTTCCTTCGTATTCTTCTTCGGTAGTAACGGCGTACTCTATCTTTTCGTAAAAGCCTTTTTCAACTTGTCTGTTGGCAGGGTTTTCAAGCCAGTAAGTTCCCGCGAAACCGCTGTTTGAAGTTTTGGTACAGCCCGTAAGTAGACCTACGCAAAGGATACCCGTGAGTAAAAGAGATAATTTTTTCTTCATTTTTTGCTCCATAAATATATACTCTCGTATAACTATAACACAAATTATAAAAAAAGTAAAAACAAATTTAAAAGTTTTTAAATTTTCACACGATTTGCAAACTTTTTATGGTATAATACTATTAACGACGTCAAAGGAGAGCCTAACGTGAGTGTTTTTACTTCGGCAACTTATTTTAACTGCATAGATAACGCGACGAGCCTCGCCGCTTCTTTCGGCGCGGGATTAGACACTCCCGTAATTTTGTTTTGCGAAGACAAACTCACGCTATCCGTCGAAAAATCACTCGTAAAAAAGGTCGGCGGGGCTTTCGGCGCTGAAGTTCTATCGTTTGGAAGATATCTTCAAAAGGCTTTCCCAAATAGAAAAACCCTTTCAAAAGAAGGTTCGGCTATGGTCGTTAAAAAGATTTTAACAAAGTTAAACGGCGAACTTTTAGCGTTTAGAAAAACGGGCTCGTCGCCGTCGCTTTCGGTTAAAACCGCCGAACTTATCGCCCAACTAAAAAGCGCGAAGGTTTCGCCGACGGCTTTATTTGATTGCGTAAATCTTTGTCCCGATAACGTTAAAGCGAAAATTCACGACGTTGCTATAATCTATCGCGATTACGAAGATTTCCTTTTTCAAAACGGCTTAACCGACAGTAGCAACAGTCTTTCTGATATGATTCCCGCTCTCGAAAAAGACGAACGCATTAAAAAGGCGCGCGTAATTTTCGTAGGGTATTCTTCGGTAACAAAGCAAAGTTGCGACGTAATGAAAAAAATACTCTCGCTCGCTTCTTCTTGCGACTTTTTTGCCGTTACGGGAGCAAATAAAGACCTTTATACCGACGAGTTTTTAAACTTTGCGATAAATCTTACCGGGCAAAACCCAACCCCTTGTAAAGACTGTTTATCAGTTGAAGCAAGTTCGATTTTAAACGGTATTTTTAACCCCGAATATTTCTCAAAAGTGGGGCTATATAGCGATAAAACGCATTTTTTTGAAGCGAAAGACATTTCAGACGAAGCCGATTTTATATGCGCTACCATAAGAAAAAAGATTTTAGACGGCTACCGCTATCAAGATATTGCGATAGGCGTAAGTAACTTTGCCGATTATAAAACCGTAATAGAAAGAAAACTCAAAGATTACGAAATTCCGTTTTTTTCCGACGATAAAAAAACTCTCCTATCGCATCCGTTTTCAAGGCTTGTAAACGCGCTCGTTAAGTCGGCTCTTAAAAAACTTGATTTAACCGAAATTAAAAAGGTAATTACTAACAGTCTTTTTATTGCGGACAAGTCCATTTCAGACCTTTTTATAAGACTTTTAACTGAAAATTCGGTTACGCCAACGTCGTTTATAAACGAAGACGACTTTGTTAAAAGTTTGGAAAATTGCGACGATTTAGCGTTTGAACGGGGTGTAATTTTACAAAAACAACACGAACTTTCTTGCTTTATAAAAAGTTTTCCTAAAAAAGCGACTGCGAGCGAATTCGTAAATTTGGTTTCGACCTTTGCTAAAAACTGTTCGGGAGTAGATAGAGAAGAAAGCGGAACGAACTACGACGTTTTGCTTAAAAAACTCGTCAGTTACGGCGCGGACGAAGAAAAATCTTTTTTAACGAGTGGAAAAACGACGTTTTTCAATCTTTTAGACGAAATTAAAAATATTTTAGGCAATGAAATCATAACGGGCGACGAATTTTTAAAACTTCTTTGTTCGGGCGAGGAAGCGAGTGAAATTTCTCTAATTCCCGAACACGTCGACTGCGTTTATCTCTCCGAACTTAAAAATTGCAGGCATAAAAAATATTCCTGCCTTTTTGCCGTGGGGCTTAACGGCGAAGTGCCGAGCGTAAAAGCCGACTCAGCCCTTCTTCTCGACAGCGACATTGCCAGTTTAGACGCCTTGTCCGTTTCGGTAGAGCCGAAAATTAGGGTAGTAAATAATCGTGAAAAAGAAGCGACGGGAGTTGCTCTCGCTTCCTTTGAAAATGATTTTTACGCGTCTTACAGTTTAACTTCAGCGTCGGGTAAAGCGACGGTTAGAAGCGACCTTTTCGATTATCTTTTAAATATTTTTTCTTCAAAAGATAAAAAGGCAAAGCCTTTGACGAGAAATTCTTTTTATAAACCGACGGGCGACGAAAAAACGGATAATTTAAGAGAATCTTATCCTTATCTCGCTTTACGCCCCGCTCTTTTTTCTTTACTTTCCGACAGCGACGATTTTAAAAACGGAGCAACCGATTCCCTTTTGGGCGTGGCGGCTTTTTACGGCGCTCTTAAAGAGTTTAAGGGGGGCGAATTTATACCGCTTGCCGACCTTTTAATAGGCAACGTAAACGCTCCGTTAAAAACTACAATAAAATTCCCCGTTTCTAACTATTTTACTCGTAGACAAGTATCTGCGACAACCATTGAAAATTTCTATATATGCCCCTATAAGTGCTTTATTAAGTATGGCGTGGGAGTTTCGGAGTCGTTAGACCCCGAAATTAAAGCGCTTGATTTTGGTAACGTTTTGCACGCCGTCGCCGAACTTTTTTCTCCCGAAATCGACAAGATGCAAAGTGAAGAAGACTGCAAGAAAAAGGCTGACGAACTCGTTGACAAACTGTTTGAAAACGAACCGAAATACAAACGTTTTTTAAAAAGAGAAGACAACGCTTACTCTTATTATCTCACCAAAAAAGAAGCCCAAAAACTCTGCGTAGACCTTTACCGCCAAAGCAAAAATTCCGACTTTAAAACGATAGGTAGCGAAGTTTGGTTTGCCGACTGGGGCGATACTAAATACAAGGCTTTACCGTTAAAAACTAAAGACGGCTATTATAAACTTCACGGAAAAGTCGACAGAGTCGACCGCTATGGCGACTACGTTAGAATTATCGACTATAAAACGGGCAACGCTAAAAATAAAAGTCAGGATAAAAAGTTCTATTTAGGACAAAATATCCAACTTTATCTATATTTGAACGCATTTACCCCCAACGGCGAAAAATACGCGGGGGCGTATTACTACGCCGTTAACGACAATTTTTCGAGCGAGGACGAAAAGCCTATCGCTATGTACGGAAAAACCGTTTTAAACGAAGACGTCATACTTGCGTCGGACAAGTCCTTAACCCCCGACCAAAAAAAATCGAGTTCGATTATCGAAGTAAAACGCAAGTCAACCAAGTCTAAAGGTATGACTTTAAGCGGAAATTTAACAGACGAAACTACCTTAAACGGCTACGTTAAATATGCAAAACTCATAACCGAAAAAGCGCTCGACCACATAATAAACGGCGTTGCCGTGCCGTCCCCTTACGAAGGGGCTTGCGCGTATTGCGAATACGGCAGTATTTGCGGTAAAGACGAAGGCGACGGTTATAAAGAAAGGAGCGTTTCAAACGTAAACGCCGAAACGATTTTAAAAGCCGTTCAAACGGAAGAAAATTCATCCGATAAAACGGCGAAAAACGAAAAAACGGACAATTTAGACCAAACGAAATCAAGCGGAGATGACGGCTATGGCAAGTAAAATGACTCAAAACCAAATAGACGCCGTTAACAAAACGGGTAAAAACGTACTCGTTTCGGCTTCCGCAGGCTCGGGAAAAACCTTCGTTATGATAGAGCGTATAATAAGGCTTATTTTAGAAGAAGGGGTTGAAGTTTCTAATATTTTGGCGGTAACTTATACTAACCTTGCCGCAAGCGAAATGAAACAAAAACTCGTTCGCGCCGTTATAAATAGGATAAGCGAGGGTAAAGACGTTGAAAGAATGAGAAGAACTCTCGCTGAAATTCCTACGTCGAGCATTTCAACTTTACACAGTTTTTGTCTTAATCTACTTAAAACTTATTTCTATTCGGCTGGGGTAGACCCTGACTTTTCGGTTGCGGACGAAAGTAAAACGTCCGAACTTTCTTCAACAGCGATAGACGGAGTTTTTCTCGACCTTTACAAAAAACAAGACGAAGATTTTTTAAAACTCACTCGCCTTTATAGAAAAGGTCGGGGAGACGCTTTTTTAAAATCGCAAATACTTAAACTTTACAACAAATGCTCAAGCGAGAGTTATCCCGACGATTTTTTAGATTTTTGCGTAAATTCGATAGACGAAAAAACCTACGCCGTCTATCAAAAAGGCATAGTTAAAACGATAAACGATAAAATAATCGCAGTCTTTACCGACTTTGAAAAACTTTTAGAAGATTTAAACCTTTTAACTCCTACCGATAGAGTTTGCGCCGACTTAAAAATTTTACTTCAAGAATTGAAATTTAAGGTGGACTCTTGCCTTTTAGCAACCGATTTTGAAAGTTTAAAAAAGGCTCTTTTACTCTCCGTTTCGTCGGTTACGACTAAAAAAACCCAAGACGAGAGCGTTTTACAACTTAAAAACGAGATTTCTTCGTTTAAAAAACGCCTTTCTCTCGTTATGAAAAAAGGCGAAGAACTTATACCTCAAGACGTTCAAGCCGACCTAAAAAACTATTTGGCAACGCGTGAAATCGTCGAACAAATTGTAAAAGTTACTAAACTTTTCGGGGAAAAATTCGACGAACTTAAAGAAAAAGAAGGCGTTTTGACCTTTTCTGATTTAGAGCATAAAACCCTTGCTCTTTTAAAAGGCGACGAAACCGTTTTATCTGCCGTAAAAGACAAATATAAGTTTATTTTTGCCGACGAATATCAAGACGTAAACGGCGTTCAAGAGGAAATTTTAAAACTTATTTCTTCGGATAACTTGTTTATGGTTGGCGACGTAAAGCAGTCCATTTACGCTTTTCGCGGTTGCAACCCTGAGATTTTTGCTAAAAAATACCAAGCGTATCAAGAAAACGGCGAAGGTTTCGCTATACCGCTCGATAAAAATTTCAGAAGTTCGGACGGAGTTTTAAACGCAGTCAACAGCGTCTTTTCCGACCTTATCACGCTAAAACACGGCGGTGTCGACTATAAGAAAAATCCTATGCAAAAAGGCGGACTCTATAGCGACGGCTACGGCGAAGCAACGTTACATGTCGTAACCCTAAAAAATAGGGATAATCAACTTATAGACGGGGTTTACGACGTTTTAGAAGACGCTTTAAGTCAAGATACGGAAGAAGATTTTTACGAAGGGAAAGTCGTTGCCGAGATTATTGAAGAAGAACTTGAAAAAACCTTTTACGACGAAAAGAAAAAGATAATAAGAAAAGTCGAGCCGTCGGATATTGCGGTTTTAACCCGTAATTCAACGGGCTATACCGACGAGATAGTAAAAAGGCTCGTTAGGGAAGGTATACCCGTCATTTCCGAAAGTAAAGTAAACGTTTTAAACTATTCCGACATTAAACTTTTAATCGACGTTTTAAAACTTATAGATTACTTTGCCGACGATCCACCGCTCGTTGCGACTTTAAAGAGCGCGATAGGTAAACTAACCGACGAAGATTTAGCCAAAATACGCGCTTTTTCGCAAGATAAAAAGGCGACTTTTTGCGCTTGCGTCGAAACGTACCGAAAAGATGGCGACGATTTTTTAATCAAGCAAAAATTAGAAAAATTTTACGAATATTTCGACCAAATAAGAACGCTTGCGGACTTTTGGGGAGCAGGCGAACTGCTTGGCAAAATTATGCGCGATACTGGGCTTGACCTTGAAATTGCAAGTAAAAATTTAGGCAAAATTCGTCTTGCAAGAGTCGAGAGATTTATAGCCGAAAGTCAATCAAACGGCGTTTCTCTCTCCGTTGGCGAATTCTTGCAAAAAATAAAAAACGCAAACTCGTTTACCGCAACTTCAGAAGTGGCTGGAACGGACGCGGTAAAAGTTATGAGTATGCACGCGTCGAAAGGACTTGAATATCCTATCGTAATTATTCCCGGTCTTCACAAAAAGTTCAACGCGTTAGACGATACCGAAGAAATTTTATTTTCGCGTAAACACGGCGTTGCGGTCAACTACTACGACGAAGACAGTAAGATAAAATATTCTACTTCGGCTCGAACGTTTTTTAAGCAAGTTTCATCACTTGAACGCGCCAACGAAGAAGCGAGAGTTTTTTACGTTGCAATGACGAGGGCAAAATCACGACTTCATTTAGTAACAACGAAAGACGTTCAAGAAAAACGGCGCGAAGAAGAATATATTTTTACAACTTCATACACCGACTTTCTCTCCCTTTCGGATATGCCTGTAAAATTCCATATTCAAGACGCGGACGAAAATTATGAAATTTTAGAAGAACGAACGGTAGTTTTAGGGGACGAAAGTAAACCTTTAACCGAAATTATTAAAAACAGTCTTTCGTTTGAATACCCTTATTTAATTGATACGACGTTGCCTGTAAAATCGTCGGTAACGGCTATAAACGGTAGACAAAATCAAATCGACGATTTGCCCGAAATTTATAAAAAGCGCAAGTTAAAGCATTTAGACGTTTTAAGCGAAGAAGAAAGAACTAAAACGGGAACTTGCTATCACCACTTTTTACAAGTGTGCGATTTTAGCGATAAAAATGCCGATAATCAACTTATAGCCCTACTAAATAGCGGTAAATTAGATAAAGAAGAAGTTGAAATTTTAGATAAAAATCTTCTCGGCTCAATACTTTCGCTACCACTTTTTAACAGCCTTTCTTCTTATAAACTTTATAAGGAACAATCTTTTATAACCGAGTTTTCAGCAAGAGAACTCTACGGTGAAAATTCGGATGAGAAAATTCTCGTTCAGGGTATAATCGACCTTTTGGCAGTAAAGGGCGACAAGGCGATTATAGTTGATTATAAAATGAGTAACCACTCTAAAGAAAGACTAAAAAAAGACTACGCAACTCAACTTTCTCTTTATAAAAAGGCGGTTGAAAGAGGTCTTAAATTGACGGTTGAAAACGCTTATATTTTAAGTTTAAAAACAGGCGAACTTATCGAAGTTGAATAATTTTTGGGAGGGGCAAGCCCCTCCCCTACGATTTTAAAGCCAAACAAAAATAGTTGGTGCAATTTGCATCTTTTATTGCGTAAGCCACTATTTAAAAAATGCCAAATAAAACCCGAAAGTAAAAATTTTCGGGTTTTATCTTACACTTATTTCTGCTGAAGAAAATAATTTGCCGTTTTTTAGTTTTTAATTGCCGTTTGGCTAGTGCCGATAATAAAGGCGTAAAACGCCTTTGTTACGACTGTCTCAATGTAATTTCTGCTGAAGAAAATAATTTGCCGTTTTTTAGTTTTAACCGCCCGTCTGGCAAAACGTCGTCGATAAACGCCTTATAGGTCGACTTTTGTTCAATAATAGTAACTTCTTCGCCTATATATAAAAGGTGTTTTTTATATTCTTCATAATCAGGCTCGAGATAAAGATTATAACAAAGCGTTGCCGAAACGGTGTTTACGTCTAATTCCTTATTTAAAACTTGCTTTGTAGAAATTGCTATATTTTTTATCTCGTCGTCGAGCGTATTGTTTACGTTAAGTCCAACGCCTATTACACAGCGCGCTACGTCGTCCCCTTCAAACACGTTTTCAATTAGTATTCCACAAATTTTTTTGTCGTTTACTATAATATCGTTCGGCCACTTTATTTTCGCCTTTACGTCAAACGCGCTTAAGGTTTTTACTACGGCGAGAGCAGAACACATCATAATTGAAAAACTTTCTTCCGCCTTGCAGGGATAAAGTTTAAGTAGCGACGCGTAGACTCCGCCTTCTCTACAAATGAAACTTCTTCCTTTTGTTCCCCGTCCGCCGTCTTGCGTTTTTGCAATCACGAAAATATCTTCTTGGGGGTTTTTAATTTTTTTTAAATAATCGTTTGTCGACCCGATTTTATCAAAATAAATCGTCTTCATCTGTCTTTATCCTTTCAACCGTCTGTTTTGCTAAATCGTAATCAAAACCCTTTGAAATTAGATATTTATAGCATTTTAAAATGTTTTCCTTGCTTTTCTCTTTGTTTCTTAAATACTTTTCGGCTACTTTTTGCGCGTTTTTTTCTTCATTTTCAATAGAATTTAAAGCGCTTTGCATATCTTCGTCGGACACGCCTTTTTGCTTTAATTCCATTGCTATCAATCTTTTTCCTTTTTTATTTGAATAAACCCTAACGTAGTCTTCGGCGTAATTTTCGTCGGAGACGTATTTATATTCGATAAGTTTTTCTAAAACAGCCGAAACCGTCTTTTCGGTGTAACCTTTCTTTTGGAGATACTCTTTTACCTGTCTTTTCGTCTTTGCCCTATTTGATAAAAAAGTCAAAGCCCTTTCAGTTGCTTTAAGCCTTTCGGAATCGCATTGAATTTCGTCTAACTTTTCTTCTTCTATTTCTTGCCCTACTTTTAGGCGGAATTTCATAACCGTTTCAAGTTCAAGACCGCAGTAAAACAAATTATTTAAAAAAATATTACACCTTGTAGGCGTTTTTTGTTGTGGTTTTATATCAGTAATTACTTTCATTATTATCCGTAAACGACGAAAATTTCGTCCTTTTTCTCTATTTCAATTTTACCCAAAAAATAATCGGTTATCTTTTCGCAAAAATCTTCTTCGGCTAATGGAACGGCAATCTCTACTTCAACCCCTTCGGCAAAGTCGGAATAAACGGTCTTGTGTTTATATTTTTCAATAAACTTTAAAAACAAAGAATACTTTTCATAGCCAAACGAAATTTTAAATAAATTAGAAAAAATATTTTCTTCAACGTCAGCGTCGTCAAGACCTGCGCTCGTACAAGACGAATAGGCTCTCACAAGTCCGCCTGCGCCGAGTTTTATTCCGCCGAAATATCTCGTTACAACGACCGTAGTATCTTTAAGCCCACGGTTTTTTAAAACTTCGAGCATAGGAATACCTGCCGTGCCTTGCGGTTCGCCGTCGTCTGAAAAGCGCGCGATTTTTCCACCTTCAACAACGTAGGCGTAGCAGTTATGAGTTGCAAAAGGGTGCTTTTTTCTTATGCTATCTATAAACTCCTTTGCGCTATCTTCAGTTTCGGTCATCTTGGTATAGCATATAAACCTCGACTTTTCAATTATTATCTCTTTTTCTATTGAGTTTTTTACACGAATATATCCGTTAATCGACATATAGCCCCACTTTTATTGTATAACGTAGTATTCAGGGTGATATCCCGCTACCGCTGAAACGAGATAAATTTTTACGTCTTTAATTTTTAATTGGTCCTTGTAATCGCAAAGTAAATAATTCGTACAAGACGAAACGAATAGCGAGTGAATATGACAACCGCTAAATTTAGCGCTACCAAATAAACGCTCGGTAATTATTTTTGCGTTTTTATCTATTATAGAAACGTTTTTTGCAGGGTCGTCTCTGTTTACAACAAAAAACGACGCTTTCATATTGGGATAAACGAGCGCAACTTCGGCAACCGTTTCACAAATAAGCCCTTTCATAAGTTCCGCCACTAACTGCGCCGAAGAAAAATGTTCGTGGCATAAAAGTCCAACGACCGTATATTCAACTTCCGTTTCCTTTATATCGACGTCGATAAATAACGCGTGCGCGTCGGGATCTCCGTCTTTTTCTTTTTTATAAGGCTTTTCTATTTTGAAAAAAGGAAACGAACTCTCGTCGTCAACGTAATAAAATTCCGCGCCATCAACGCCTAATTTTATAAGTTCTTCGCTCATATTTTTAATAGCAGGTAATTCGCAATCACAAACGTTTAATTTAGTTTCCATATTCCACCTCTTTGTATTTTAATTTTAACATTTTTCTTACTTTAATGTCAATGATAATCGGCTTTTATACTATTAAAACGCATTGTTTCACGGACAAATAAAATGTTTCACGTAAAACATATATATTATATAATAATATATATGAGGTTTTTTCATATATTAGATTGCAATAGAATAAATCTCTCCGCTTATATTCCAAGAATTTCCTTCTTTAACGGAAATATAAACGTAATTACACAATTCGTCTGCGGGATTCCATTTTATACTTTTTCCGTATTCGTTTACAAACTTCGTTTTTCTATTTCCCAAAACGCTTAAAGTTGCGTCAATTAACATTTTATCTTCACAACCTATTTTTAACATAAGTTTTTCTATTTCGTTTTTATTAAAATAACTACTGTGAAAAACGCAAATAACGCCGTCTAAAAGAGATTTCATTGCAGTAATTATATTAGACTTATTATTTTGTGGTTTTTCAATGGTTAAACAAACGGCAAAAGTATTTTTTTCTTCTGTATTTATTTTTCCAAAAGTTTTTATTTTACTTTTTTCACCTTTTAAAGTTTTCCAAACTATTGCAGGTTTCAAAGCAACGCATTTTAACGATACGTTTTCCCACTTGGCAAGCATTTTTTCAAACTTTATATGCGGTACGTTCTTACCTATTTCATATTCGTAATAATGACTATATTCGTCTGATATTTCATACTGTCTTTGTAAAAAACGTACTTCTTCTTTTTCAACTTTAGAAAACGTTAACCCGTTTTTTGTAAACTTTTTAAAATTAGTCGTTCCTAAATTATAAAACAAAGTATTTTCTACGTCGGATATATTTATTGCCGTCGTTCCGTATCTCGCTTTTAAAATACAATCTTCGTCTTGTTCCATATCCGAAATTGCTTTTTTCAATTCTTCCTTAAATTTTTCTTTATCGGCGTGTTTAACTTTATCTATTTCAAACGGAATATAAAATTTTGAAAAAACGACTACGCTTTTTTTACTTGTAATAATTATATAATTTTCTGTTTTTATTTTACTCATAACGTTTTTTCCTTATTTATTCTTTCGTTTTTCAATCGCCTTTTAAAAACAAAACCCGACTTATAATAGTCGGGTTATATTTTCTAAAAGTTTGTAAAATTTCTTTTTGGTTTTGTACTATAAAATATGATTAAGCGATATTACTCGCCGTCTTTTAAACTGTTGCCAAGGAACGTTCCCCAACCGCTTGTCTTAGGTCTTGGTTGGCGTGGAGCAGAATCTCTATTTTGGCGACGGTCGTCCCTTCTTCCGCCTTTGTTGTATCCGCCCTTTCCGTTTCTACGGTCGTCGAACTTTCTTTCTTTATCAAAAGGCTTTAAGTTGTTTGGAATAATTACTACGTAGCGGTTTGGCTCTTTGCCTTCAGACGCTGTTTTAACTTCCGTACTGTCCGATAAAGCCGAGTGAAGAATTCTTCTTTCGTATGGGTTCATAGGTTCTAAAGTAACCTTTCTGCCCGTTCTAACAGCCTTTGCAGCGAGTTTTTGAGCGAGAGATTTTAAAGTTTCTTCTCTCTTTTCTCTATAACCTTCACAATCTACTACGACGCATCTATAATCGTCTCTACCGATATTTGCAACAGCGCCAGCCAAGTTTTGAATAGCGTCTAAAACTTCGCCCCTGTAACCGATTATAGCCGAAGAATTGTCAGTAATAACGTCGATTATAACCTTTTCTTCTTCTTGCGATAAATTACATTTAGCATTTACGTCCATAAGGTCGAAAAGACCGTTTAAAAAAGAAATTGCTCTTTCGCCGTCAGTCTTTTTTACTTCAACTTTAACCTTTGCGGGCTTTGCGCCTATTCCTAAAAACCCTTTGACAGGTTCTTCTAAAACTTCTACTTCGGCTTTTTCTCTTTCAATGCCGAGTGATTTAAGACCGTTTGCTATTGCTTCTTCTACGGTCTTGCCTAAAAATTCAGCCATTTTTTTCTCCTTTATATTAGTCCCTTCTCTTGCCGTACTTAATTTTTTCGTTCTTTTCTTCTTTTTCTTTAACAATTTTATTTTTGAAAGACTTTTCTACGAAGAAATTGATAAGCATAGTAAATCCGGTTGAAAGTAGAGAACTCGTTATCATGTAAATTGAAAATGCAGCGGAATAAATGAACGCGAATATACCAAACATAATAGGCATAATCCAAGTCATCATCTTTTGAGTAGACGCAGCGGTTGAATTTTCGCCGTCTACTGAAGAAAGTTGCATTTGAGTTTTTTGTTGCTTATTCATAATAAGCGTAGAGCCGACCATAGTTAAAATTGAAAGAGCAACTAATATAAACCAACCGTTACCTTTTCCAAAACCCGTTTGTTTGTAAGCGGAAAGGTTGTAGGTAAGTTCTTCGTAAACGCTTTCGTCTTTTAAACTACCCATATTTTCAGCGCCGATTGAAGTTTCTAAATCTTTGATAGTAGGAAGCGCTCTGTTAAAAGGACTGTCTACGACCCAAAGGTTTTTAATCCACGGGAAAATAACCGAAGTGGATTTATTTTCTTCGTACGCTTTTGCAGACGCAGTTCTCGCTTTACTCTTAATTTCAGACAATAAATAATCTTCGCCGATAAGAGTAATAGCCTTTTCGCAAACGAAACTTTCGCTCTTTTGCTGTAAAGTTTCCTTCATGTCAACGTGGTTTGCGATTTGGGAATATTTAATAACTACGTTTCCGTCTACGGTTTCGATATATTCGCTATTATGCTTGCTATCAAGAGCCGCTTTATCGCTAATAGAATATAACGTTTGTCCGTTTATTTGAGAAACTTTAATTATTCCGCTATTTTTTAAACTGTCTATCTGGGTTTGATTTAAACCTAACTGATTTATTATAAAAGTATGGAAATCAACTTCAACTCTATTGAGTAATTCGGCGTTTTCATAGTTAAATTCGCCGTTTTTCAAATATCCTGCTAAAGTAGGATAAGCCGTCAATAAAGAGTTGCCTGATTTTTTAAATTCTTCAAAATTAAGAGTATATTTGCTCGTTTCTGTATTTACTTCGCCTACTTTATATCCGTTAAAGTAAATTTCAAAACCTTTTTCGCTAAGCGCCTTATTCAAATTTAAAAGATAAGTTTGAGAATCTTCGCTTTTTATTAAAGCGCCCGTATTATTTCCATTTTCATCCTTTTCAACGAAAGAATCTAAACATAAATCGTACGCCTTTCCCATATCTACGAAAACTTCTCTGTCTGCAATGCGGGAATATTTATTAAACGCGCCTATAACTACTATAAAGAAAACGAGAGTTATAATAGTCGGAAGACAAGCCGAAAAGGCGTTATATCCGTTCTTTTTATATAAAGACATCATTTTTTGTTGATATAACTGCTCGTTATTTTTATATTGTTTTTTTAATTTTTCAAGGTCGTCTTTCATCATTTCCATTTTAAGATTGTTTTTCTTCATAGACGCTCTTGAATAAATATCAAGGGGAAGCGTAATCAATTTTAAAATGACGGTAAAAAGAATTATACCTATACCTACGTCGCCTACAAAACCTATAAGCCCTGCAATAATCTTACTTAACCAGTCAGCGTTTGCGCTACCGCCCAAGTTACCGAAGGAAGGTAAAAATATCGACGACAATAAATTTAATAAACTCATTATTCTCCTTTTATCGAATAATATTTTAAAAAAATATTAAATGAAAAGTATTTAATTAAATAAATTGATTTCAAAAATGAATAAAAATTCAGATAAAAAATCGTATAAAAAAAGTTTTTTAATAGGCTTTTTAAAGCGTATTAAATTCTATACGAGCCACTTACGTTTATTAAGATCCGGAACGGGATCAAATCCACCTTTGTTTATAGAATTACAACGAAGAATTCTCCAAATAATAAGCCCTATACTTACGAAAAAATTATGTTTTTCAAACGCTTCCATAGCGTATTCGCTACAAGTAGGCGTAAAAATACATCCGGATTTTAAACCGGCAGATATATATTTCTTATAAAATTTAAGTATTTTTATAAAAAGCCTATTTAATATTTTCATTTAAGATTTTCCTTTTTTAAAATAAAAGACATATCTTTAACGTATTCTTCAAAAGAATAAAAATCTTGTACTTTGGGTAGAAAAACGACGTGGATATTTTTATTGAAATTTCTAAAGACTTCTCTCGCTGAAGCGCGGAGAAGTCTTTTAATTCTATTTCTTTTTACTGCTTTTCCGTGTTTTTTACTAACAGAATATCCTATCTTAAAAGATTCCGATTTAAAATAAAGCATCATAAGCGACTTTGAGTAAACCTTTTTTCCTTTTTTAAAAAGTTTATCAAAATCACTTTGTTTTTTAAGTCTATAAATCAATTTATCTTAGTAAGTAAGTCTTTTACGACCTTTGTTTCTTCTTCTTTTTAAAACTTTTCTTCCAGCGGTAGTAGACATTCTTTTTCTAAATCCGTGAACCTTATTTCTAGTTTTCTTTTTTGGTTGATAAGTTCTTTTCATAATAGTACTTCCTTTATATTTTTTTTATTTTTATATTTAATATAACTTGCTTTGCAATTATACTTGGTTTAAGTTCATTTGTCAACTTTAATTATTGACTATTTATATTTTTTTAAGAATTTATACGGATAGGAAGAATTAAATAGAGATATTCTTCGCCGGAATAAGGCTTTATAACGCAAGGAGAAATTGAACTGTTTAAATAAATATTTACAAATTCGTCTCCCGATGCCTTTAACGCGTCGCAAAGGTATTTAGAGTTAAAAGCGATAGATAAATCTTTACCTTCTAAATTTATAATAACGTTTTCGTTTACGTTACCGCTCTCGCTATTTGCCGAAACGTTTATATAATTTTCTTTAATGTCGAGTTTAACTAAATTTTTAGATTCTTTAGCGACGACGGTAGCCCTTTCTAAACTGCTTAAAAATCCGTTTTTACCAACTTTTACGGTAGTAATAAATTCGTTAGGAATAATTTGTTTGTAATTTACAAAATTACCTTCTAAAAGCCTTGTAATAAACACGGTTTGGTCAACTTCAATCATAAATTTGTTACCTTCGTTTATAAAGGTAATTTCTTGCTCGTCGTTTTCAAGTAATCTGCAAATTTCGTTTAAAGAACGAGCGGGAACAACTACTTTAAAAGGATTATTACAATTTTTAATTTTCTTTTTAGCGACTGCTAATCTAAAACCGTCGATAGCGACGCAAGTAATTTCGTCTTCTTCAACTTCAAATAAACAACCTTTAAGTATAGGTCTACTTTCGTCCGTAGAACAAGAGAAAGCCGTTTTATTTATAAGGTCTTTAAAGTCTTTTTGTAAAAGAGAGAAAGCGTTTTCTCTGTTAGTTTTTTCTATGCTCGGAAATTGATCGGCTGAAAGTACGGATAAAAATACTTCCGACGAGCCGTATACTATTTTAAGTTTAGAATCGTCTTCCAAAACGAGTTCAACTTGATCTTCGTTTTCAAGTTTTTTAACGAATTCAGAAAATATTTTACCGGGAACAACGGTTTTACCTTCCA
>JAFTKX010000039.1 GCA_017453045.1 Clostridia bacterium
CAGCAGGTCCACCGCCTATAATTACTATATCACAATTTCTAATTTGGTTTTCCCCACTAAAAGCGTATAATTTTTACCTTTTTTGGTAACTTCGCCAAGACTTATTCCCCTTTCTCTTGCGATTATTTCAGTTATATAAGGTTGACAAAAACCGCCTTGACATCTACCCATGCCCGACCTTGTTCTACGTTTCACACCGTCCAAATCTTTCGCCTTTGGATTTTCAGTAAGCGCTCTTACTATTTCGCCTTCGGTAATTTGTTCGCATCTGCAAATTATCCTACCGTAAGACGAGTCTTTTTTTATTATTTCGTTCTTTTCTTCGATTGTGAGTTTAGAAAAGAAATAATCGGGTTTTCTTATAGGGTTAAAATTCTCTTTCTTGGTTAAAACGAGCATATTTTTAACTATCTCGTCTACCACGAATTCTGCAATCGCAGGGGCGGAAGTAAGCCCCGGAGATTCAACGCCTGCGACCAAAATAAAGTTTTTACTGTGCTTGCTTTCTTCAATTATAAAGTCGTGTCTATCCGAATATGCTCTTACCCCCGTAAAAGAAGTAATAACGTTATATACGGGAACGTTTTGGCACATTTCTTTGGCTTTTTCTATAACCGTTTTTAATCCGTCTTTCGTCGTTTGAGTGTCGCAATTTTCAATTTCTTCAGCGGTAGGACCTAACAACAAATTTCCGTCTACCGTAGGTGAAATCAAAATGCCCTTACCCTTTTTAGTCGGGGTAAAAAATAAAGTGCGTTTTGTAAAATTTCCGCTCTCTTTGTCAAGTAAGAGATACTCTCCCTTTCTAAAGCCTATCTTAAACGAATAATCCCCTACGAGATTTGCAATTTTTTGACTTCCTGCTCCAGCGCAGTTTACGACTACTTTTGCTTGGACTTTTTCACCGTTTGACGAAGTTATAGTATAAAAATCGCCCTTCTCAATTTTCACAACTTCAAAATCAGTAAAAAGTTCCGCTCCGTTATCCATTGCGTTGCCGATTGAAGCAATGGTCAGTTCGTAAGGACACACTATACCGCCCGTACTTGCGACAAGCCCTGCCAAAGCCGTTCTGTTTAAATTAGGTTCTAAAGCAAACAATTCTTCCCCGTAAACGATTTTAAGCCCGTCTACGCCGTTTTGCTCGCCCCTTTTTAGCAACTCTTTTAACGTTTCTACTTCTTCGTTTGAAAACGCAACGACGAGCGAGCCGTTGGGAAGATACTTAACGCCGAGTTCTTCGGTAACCTTTTTCATCATTTTATTGCCCAACACGTTAAATTTAGCCTTTAACGAGTTAGGTTTAGCGTCAAATCCTGCGTGTACTATACCGCTGTTCGCTTTACTTTGCCCCATAGCAACGTCGCCTTCTTTTTCTAAAAGGCAAATTTTTAAGTTGTAAGAAGAAAGTTTTCTAAGCAGTAAACCGCCTACGACTCCCCCGCCTATAACCACAACGTCAAACATATTATTCTCCTAAATATAATCGACTATATCGTTTAAACTGTCTAATATAAAATCGGGTTTTCCAACCGTTTTTCCTATGTCGTTAACGGTTGATTCTCCGCTTAAAACTAAAATAGTTGAAAAACCGCAAGCGTTACCGAAAGCAATATCGGTGTGCAATCTATCTCCAACCATAATAAAGTCGGAATTTTCAGCGTTTAACCGCTTTTTTAAATTATTTCCCATTCCACCGAAAGGTTTACCTATTATTTCAGCAGGCAATAACCCCGTAGACGCTTCGATAAGTTTAATAAACGCGCCAGCGTCGGGAATAAACACTTCGGGATGAGGACAATTTACGTCGGGGTGAGTCGCTATATAATACGCTCCCCTTTTTATACAAGTTACGAACTTGCAAAGTTTTTCGTAAGTAAGTTCAGTATCGTACGCAAGCACGCAAATATCGGGCGTTTTGTCTTCAACCAAATTTATTCCGCTTTTTACAAATTCTTTCTTTAAAGCGTCCGTACCGAGCAGATAAACGGTTTTTCCCTTATACTTTTCATTGAGATATTCAGCGGTGGCAATCCCCGAAGTATATACGAAATCGTCGCCGTCGAAAAGACCTATCTTTTTTAATTTTTCTTGATATTTTTGCTCGCTTTTAGAAGAATTATTAGTGAGATAAATTATCTTTTTACCGCATTTTCTTAATTTTTCCAAAGTTTTATCCATTGAACCTATCAATTTATCGCCAAGATAAACCGTTCCGTCCATATCGAGCAAAAAATACTTTGCGTTTTTTACGGCTATTTTCAACTTTTCGTTTACCATATTTTACCTATCTTTACGCTTTTTAGGTTAGTTTTAACACAAAATTTTATTTCAAGTTAATTCCGTTAGTTTTAGCAAAAACGTAAATTGACTTTAAAGAACTAACCACGTCGGCGTTATCCTTTAAATTTGCTTTTTCGTCAATAAGTTTAAGATTAAAAGCAATTTTTACGGTTAAATCGAGCATTGACTTTAAAACGCCGAGATTTTTACTCTTATCCACCGCGCCTGCAAGTTTAAAGCAAACGGAAACTTCTTTTAATCTTTCTTCGGCTTTTTCTAAAACCACGTCTTTCATCTCTTTAGCGCAATCGGCAAAAAGAGTAAAGTCCGCGCCGTCGACAAGTTTGCCAAAGTCCGCAACGTTTTCGACGAATTTCATCGTATCGGCTGTAAACTTATCGTTTAAGTAGCAAAGTTTTATAAGTATTGCCTGAAGATACGAATCGTAATCTTCTAACAATTCTTTTCTACTATAAGAAAAGTTTGCGTCTTTTGAAAAAATCCCGTCGTACATATTGCATACGATTTTAATTACAGCGTTATAATTTATCTTTGACTTTTCTATCAAAATGTCTGCTCTGCTTTTTTCCATAACAACTCCGTCGCCAGAAAAACCGTTCGTGTCAGTTGAATTTTCGCTTGACTTAACCGTTTCAATTAGTCTTTCCTCGTTTATTTTTTCTTTTTCTTGATTGCCGTCGTTTAAAGGGATTTGCTCCCTTTTTATTTTTTTAGGGAGCGCAATCTCTTTCGGCTCTATTAAATTCTTATTTGTGCCCCCTAAGGCGAAAGGAATACACCCCTTTAGATTTTATTATTCCAACGGACGGCAACATCTTGCCCTTGCCCATACGGCTTTCAAGCAAAACGTCTCCGCTACTCGAGTGATACATATTTCCTTCTTCGTCTTCTATTGCAAGAAGAATTTCGTCTTCTTCTAAAATAGGCTCGGCAAACAATACTCTCTCTTTACCGTCTCTACCAAGGTCTGCAATTTTAATACCTTTTCTCGCTCTCGGAAGTTTTCCTAAAGTGTCTAAAAGAACTTTTTTGAAAGTTCCAAAAGAAGTTGCGACGACGATTGAATAATCTTTTCCTTCTTCTATTTGCGTTGCGGTTATAAGTTTGTCGTCGCTCGCTACGTCAACGCCCTTTACTCCGCCCGAAACTCTGCCGTATTCGGGGAATTCGTCGTGGCAATGAACGCTCATACCGTTTTTGGTTGCAAAGAAAAATTCGCTGTTCGGCTTTTCTTCTTCAACTGCGACAACTTCGTCTTTTTCCTTAAGTTTTATTGCTTGGAAAGAGGTTTTAGCAACTTTATATTCGCTCCACGGAGAGAGTTTTACCATACCGTTTGCAGTAAAGAAATAAAGTCTACCGCTTGGCATTTCATCATCTTTAATAGCAAAGAACGCAATCGGCTTTTCTCCGTTTTCCGCCGTCTTAACGACTTGCGCAAATTTTACGCCGCCGCTTTGCCCACCGCTTCCTTCGGGAATAAACTCAAGGTCGATTTTATGACAATTACCCTTGTTCGTAAACGCGTAGAGAGTGTGGTCGGAATCGGTTTCAACCTTAAACTTAAAGAGTTCGCCTTTTGCCGGCGTTTTATTATTCGCGTACTTTTTGTAAGTTACGGCTTTAACCTTTCTTATAAGGTCGTTTCCGTTTACGCCTATTACGAAATCTTCAACGTATTTTTCCTGAACGCTACCGATTGAAATATCTTCAACGCTCGATACGATAACTGAACGGCGGTCGTCTTTATATTTTTTCTTAACGACGAGTATTTCTTTTTTAACTACGTCTTTTTGCTTTCTCTTGCTGTCGATAATAGACTGAAGTTCGTCGATAAGTTTTTTAAGTTCGGCAAGTTCGTCTTTTAAGTTATTTACTTCAAGTTTTGTAATTCTCGCAAGTTTTAAGTCGAGAATTGCTTGCGCCTGTTTTTCGGATAAATCAAATCTCTTTCTCAAATTTTGTCTTGCAGTAGCCGTATCGGGAGAATTTTTGATGATTTTTATTACTTCGTCAATGTTAGTAACCGCAATTATAAGACCTTCTAAAACGTGAGCCCTTTCCTTTGCTTTGTTAAGGTCGAATTTAGTTCTACGGAGAATTACGCTAATTTGGTATTCAACGTAGTATTTAAGTATTTCCAAAAGCCCCATAAGTTTTGGCTTTCCGTCGGCAATCGCAACCATATTGATACCGTAAGAAATTTGAAGTTGGGTGTTTTTGAAAAGGAAGTCTAAAATAGGCTTTGGATTTACGTCCCTTTTAAGTTTTATAACCGCTCTCATACCGAATCTATCAGACTCGTCGGCGATATCCGAAATTCCGCCTAAAATATCTTTGTTCGCTTCTTGCAAACTTGCAATTTTAGAAAGGAGTTGGGCTTTGTTTACTTGGAAAGGAATTTCGGTTATAACAAGGTTTTTCTTGCCGTTTTCGGCGTTTTCAACCTTGATTTTAGCCCTAATTTGAATTTTGCCTTTACCCGTTTCGTAAGCGGTTTTAAGATCGCTACCCGCAATTATATAACCGCCCGTTGGAAAATCAGGTCCTTTGACGATTTTCATCATTTCGTCAAGAGTGATTTTAGGATTGTCGAGATACGCAACCGCGCCGTCGATTACTTCGGCTAAATTGTGGGTTGGAATATTGGTTGCAAGACCTACCGCTATACCCGTCGCTCCGTTTACTAAAAGGTTTGGAAATCTTCCCGGCAAGGTTTCGGGTTCTTTAGTAGAGTCGTCGAAGTTGAGTTGCCAGTTTACCGTATCTTTATCAATATCGGTTACGAGTTCTAAAGCAAGCGGTTGAAGTTTTACTTCGGTATATCTCATTGCAGCGGCGCTGTCGCCGTCGATTGAACCGAAGTTACCGTGTCCGTCGACTAAAGTATTTCGCATATTGTAAGGTTGAGCAAGTCTTACCATCGCGTCGTAAACGGACGTATCGCCGTGCGGATGGTATTTTGCCAAACAGTCGCCGACTACTCTCGCGCTCTTTTTATAACCCTTGTCTGGAGTTATGCCCAAATCGTACATAGAATAAAGTATTCTTCTTTGAACGGGTTTTAATCCGTCTTCTACCCTTGGGAGCGCTCTATCTAATATAACGTATTCGGCGTAAGGAATCATTGACCTATGAAGGACGTCTTCAAGCGGGCTGGTAATTATTGAATCTTTAATTTCTTCCATTTTTAGTCCTCCTTATTTTTAACCTTGGTCATAAAGGTGTCTTCTTTATTAAAATCGGCGTGTTCGGCGATATATACCTTTCTGCCTTCTAAATCGTCGCCCATAAGCGTAGTGATGAGTTTTTCGGCTTGCGCCGCGTCTTCAATGGTAACCTGCATCAAAACTCTCTTTTTAGGATCCATCGTAGTATCCCAAAGTTGATCGGGGTTCATTTCTCCAAGACCTTTGTATCTTTGAATTTGATATCCCCTACCCACTTTATCTATTGCCTTTTGAAGTTCGTTATCGTCGTAAGCGTACTCGATAACGTCCTTTTTATAAACTTTATAAAGGGGTGGCATACCGATATAAACGTGCC
>JAFTKX010000040.1 GCA_017453045.1 Clostridia bacterium
TAACGGCGCTACCGTAATGGAAAACTGTTACGTAGAAAGAATTGTAAACATTGCTACGAGATCTTCGGTATTTGGTATTATTGCTCGTCCTAAGGCAAACCTTATCTTGAAAAACACCTTAGTATACGGTTATTACGTAAACAATAACTGTACTTGGTGGGATCCAGAACCTAACTATATTAGCGGAAGTTCTACTAACGCCTTTATAATACAAGCAAGATCGAACACCGCGTCAATGACTATGGCGACGAATTTTACAGTTCTTGCAGGTCAATGGGAAGGTCCAAGAGAATTAGCGCTTTCGCAGGTTTCAGACGCAAGCGGATTTAACTCTTGTTGGAACAAAGATACAGTTATTTCTTGGAAAGGCGCAACCGATACTGCATTTTCGGCAGTAATAACGGTAACCGTTGGTTAAAAATTAGAAAAAAGCAATTCGGGCTTTAAACGCCCGAATTGCAAAATTTCAAAAATGGAGATATTTTGATGAAAAAGCAATACGAAAAGATTCAAGTTCAAATTATTCTTTTTAAGAATAATGACTTTATAAGAACGTCGGGAGAAGTGGACGGAGACGAAACCGTTTATCCGACTCCATGGGAGGCAGAATAATGAAAGTTATAGCAAAGAATAAATTGCGTGGTTTACTCTGCTGTTTAATGGTTGTTTTGGCAACCGTTTGCTCGATAATAGGTATCAGCGCGTTTGCAACTGAAAATACTATTCCTACGGGTACTAACACTCAAACGTTAACTGCTGAAATAAAAGATTCCGAACTTGACACTTTTAAAGTTCACGGCGCGTCTGTCAGAACTGTAAACCCTGCGGGACTTCGCTTTTTGGCAACCATAGAGCAAAGTGATTTGGCTCTTATTCCAAACGACGCGGAATTTGGAATATTGATTATTCCAAGCAATATGCTTAACGGCGAACTTACAAAAGATACCAAAAGCGTTCTTGAAGCAAAAGCAAAAGTTGTAACAAATTCTTCCGACGTGCCAGACGGCGGAATGGGTTATTATATTTCTTTAGTCGGTAAAACTTTGGAATCGGCTTTCCCCGAAGGGTTATTTAATACCGTATTTTCGGCGCGCGCATACGTCAAATACACTTATGAATCTAACGGCGAAATTATAGAAGATTACGCATATTCTTCTCAAACTCTTTGCCGTTCGATAGCGTACGTTGCGTCTTGCGAATTGACCGTAAAAGAAAATGCAGGCGCTGACGTTTCAGGCGAAAATTTCAACTTTTTAAATACGATAATCGGCTCTACGGCAGAAAACGCTTCTCTTTCGCCGTCTTACACAGAACTTGGAGTAGGCGACGAAGTAAGTACGGAAATGCTTTCGGCAACCGACGGTGTTAACGATTATAAATATAATCTTAAATCTGATAACGAAAGCGTTGTTAAGGTTGAAAAAGACAAACTCGTTGCAGTTTCAGTAGGTAGCGCAACCATTACCGCAAACATAGGTACGAAAAGAGTTTCCGTAACTGTAACCGTCGTAGAACAAAAGTCTGCGCAAGACTTTACGTCGGGCAGTATTTTGTATTCAACGGCAGACGGAAAAGTGTTTATGCCTGACGGACTTTTAAAAAGCGAAACTGAATTTATCGTAAGCGCAACTGGCGTAAGCGACGGAATTGAGTATTTTAACGAGGGCGACTGGTCGGCATTAGCGCAAACTGCCGAACAAATCAACAAAAACGAAATTACTACCACTTCGTTACTTTTAAAAACTAACGAGGGCGGTTTATATAACGTTGATGCAAAATCTTACGCAGGCGTTATCGACGAACTTGCAGATTTCCCAAGATTTTTCAATAATACGGGTGTTCAAAGCGAATTTGACTCGTCAAAAACTTCTGTTGCGCCAAACGTTTACGGATATTATATCGTAACTAAAGATTTAGGCTCGGCAAGTACTGAATTAGCGCTTACCCAAACGGCAGAAACCGACTATAACGCAGCAAACGGCTTTAACGGCGTGTTAGACGGTCAAGGACATAAGTTGCAATTTAACTTAACAAGCGGTGGCTTGGTAGGTATGATACTTGGTAATGCAAAAATTAAAAACCTTGCCGTTCAATTTAGCGACAACACGAGTGGCTATTACGGGGTATTCGGTTATAGAGTAGGCGGAAATACGGTAATAGAAAACTGCTATATTGAAAGAACGAACAATCCAAGTAAGAGAACGAGTATATACGGAATAGTCGCGTGTACGAATAAAAAACTTGACTTAAAGAACACGGTAGTACACGGCGGACAATTTTCAAACGCAGCGGACTGGTATAGCAATATGTATATCAGCACTAATTCAAGCAACGCGTTCTTAATCTACGCTCGTTTAGATAAGGGCGCAGACACTTGGGGTATTTCTGCAAACTTTACAGAAATCGTAGATGGTGGAGCGTTGACGAGTGATTTAAGTTCGCTTGACGCAAATTACTGGAATACGGCAAATAACAGCCCTTCTTGGAAAGGCGTTTCCGATATGGCTGTATCTGTATACGATAGAGCGTTTATCGAAGACTTAGACGAAGAATTTATGTATTCTTCTAAAGACGGAGAAATGGTTCTTCCCGACGGTGTATTAGACGGAGACGAAGTAGTTGACGCAACCGACGAAGACGGCGAAGATTGTTTTGAAGACGGAGTTTGGAGCAACTGTTTTGCCCTTACTACAAGCCAAATAAACGCAAATGAAACTAAAGAAACGGACGTGGTTATTACAACTGCAAACGGCAAATTCTACAACGTAACCGTAAAATCATACGCGGGCGTTATCGACGAATTTGACGATTTTGCAACTTTCTTTAATAACGATCCTACCCAAACTGCGCCTGACGTTTACGGCTATTATATAGTTGCAAAAGATTTAGGTTCGGCAGATAGTGCTGACGAATCAAGAACGTTTACAAACAAGTTAGCGCTTACACAATCTCAAATAACTAACTATGAAACGACTAACGGCTTTAACGGCGTGTTAGACGGACAAGGACATACCCTTCAATTTGAACTTCAAAGCGGTGGTTTAGTAGGTTTAATTTTAGGAAAGGCAACCATTAAAAATCTCGGCGTAATATTTAGAGATTCAAGTTTTGTTTCAGAAGGAAACGGTGGTTATGGCGCGTTTGGTTATATGGCAAACGGCGCGACGGTAATTGATAACTGTTATATCGAAAGAGTTCAAAATAACGGTCAAAAATATTCCGTATTTGGAATTATGGCTCGTCCTAACAATAACCTTATTTTAACTAACACGTTAGTATACGGTTACTATATAAACCAAAACTGTTCTTACTGGGGCGAAGAAAAGTATATAAGCGGTTCTTCAACTGACGCTTACGTAATTAGGGGTAGGTCTAACACCTCGGCGATGAAGATGGCTAAAAACTTTACGGGAGTAAATTGCGACAACTTATGGGAAGCGTCGAGAGATATGCCTCTTTCCGACGTTGAAGACGTAAGCAAATTTAACGATAATTACTGGTATAAACAAAACGGTAAACTCATTTGGAAAGGTTTTAACGTAGTTGATATTACTTGGGTTTACGACGAAGAAAATATAGTAGTAGAATCGGCTACTCAACACGGTTTCGTTTACGTCCCAGAAATTGAGGGACATTGGTCTGCAACTGAAGGCGGAGATACGATTGGCGCAAACGTTAAGGCAAGTAAAAATTCTACTTACTACGCTGTTTACGCAGAGCAAACCGTTACTGAAAACGCTTTGTATTCAACTTTAAATAGAGAATTCTTCCTTCCTGACAGTATGGGATTAACAATGGACGAAGTTTCAACCATTACGAGTGAAGACGGGGCTACCGTTTACTACGAAGACGGCGCTTGGTATGAAGACTTTGATTTAACCGATGGCGAAATTACTGCAAACGCAATTAAAGAAACGACAGTCAAAATATCGGATGGAAATGTAATTTATTACGTAACCGTAAAATCTTACGCAGGCGTTATTGACGATTTTGCAGACTTTGCAACGTTTTTCAATAACGATCCTACCCAAACCGTACCAGACGTTTACGGATACTATATAATAACTAAAAATTTGGGCACTACGACGGGCTCTAATGAAAGCAGAGTATTTAGCAACGATTTAGCGCTTACTCAATCAAAGATTACTACTGGAGCGTCAACAAACGGCTTTAACGGCGTATTAGACGGTCAAGGACATACCCTTCAATTTAACCTTCAAAGCGGTGGTTTAGTAGGTTTAATTCTCGGCGAGGCAACCATTAAAAACGTCAGCGTAATATTTAAAGATTCAAGTTTCATTTCTCAAGCGGAAGGCGGTGGATATGGAGCATTCGGTTATATGACTAACGGCGCTACCGTAATGGAAAACTGTTACGTAGAAAGAATTGTAAACATTGCTACGAGATCTTCGGTATTTGGTATTATGGCTCGTCCTGAAAACAAATTGATAGTAAAGAACACTCTCGTTTACGGTTATTACGTAAATAACGATTGTACTTGGTATTCATCAAATAACAGTATTAGCCCATCTTCTACTAACGCCTTTATAATACAAGCAAGATCGAACACCACGTCAATGACTATGGCAACGAATTTTACAGTTATTGCTGGTCAATGGGAAGGTCCAAGAGAATTAGCGCTTTCGCAGGTCTCAGACGCAAGCGGATTTAACGATTGTTGGAGCAAAGAAAACGACGTTATCTCTTGGAAAGGAACGGCAGACAGTGCGGTATCTTGTGTTGATATAGTTGAAATAAATTACGCAAACATGGCGGAAAACGGCGTAACCCGTTACGCAATCGTTCTTCCTGACGGCGCAGACGCAACTTTAACAAAAGCAAAAGACGAACTCGTACATTTCTTTGAAGAAGCGACGGGCGTAACTCTTGAAGTTGTTGAAAACGGTGGATATTCTTCTTACGACGCTATTATTTCAATAGGCGAGACTGAAGCGTTTACCCGTTCAGGACTTTCGCTTGGCAGTTTATCTTTAAACAGCGAAGGTTATTATTTAAAGACGGTAAACAACTCAATTTATATCAACGCAAACACGTCGGTAGGTTGTTTATACGGCGTTTACGGTTTACTTGAAGAATTGTTCGGCTACGAACAGTTCTCCGAAGATACCTATTCGCTTACTGCAAAAACTACGCTTGCAAAACCTGCTACTTTAGACAAGGCTGTAAACCCAAGTTTTGAAATGCGTATGCGTTCAAACGGAGCGCTCGTTAACAATAGTGAATACGCTTCTCGTATGAAAATGGTAAACGGCGAACTCGATTATATGTATAGAGTTGGCGATTATACTAATAATGGTGGAGCAGGCTGGCTAGTATGGCACAATGCTTTTGAAATTCTTCCACCGTCTTACTGGCAAGATTCAAAGTCAAATTGGTTTAGTGACGACGGAACTCAACTTTGTTATACGGCTCACGGCAATACCGACGATTATAACGCGATGGTAGAGCAAATCGCTTTGATTATGGAGCAAACGCTTTCAAGTTCGCAGATAACGAATTATCCAAACGCTTTATTCTATACTCTTACTAGTGAAGATACCGAGACGTGTTGTACTTGTTCGACTTGTACTACTGCAAAATCAACTTACGGTTCTAATTCGGGCGCTGTAATTAAACTTTGTAACGACGTACAGGCAAAAGTATCAACTTGGATGGACAGTAACCCGGCGTATAAGCGTGATATAACTCTTTTATTCTTTGCATATAACGAATATATTGACGCTCCAACCGCAGGAACAATCGAAATGCGTTCTGACGTAGGCGTAATGTACGCAATTTCCAAGCACGTAAATTACTATTTCGATATCAATAACGCTGTAAACGACGAGTTTAGAGGTAAATTCGACGCTTGGGCAGATCTCACGGCTGTAAACAATTCCGCATTTACCGTTTGGACGTATTCTAAAAACTTCCAAATGTATATGTTAAGAGCCGACGTTTACGGAGATAACGCGTTCTTTAATCAAAACGCATATCAGTATTTTGCAAACGCTGGCGTAGATTTCTTCTTTAACCAAGGCGCGACTAACGGAACAACGACTCTTTCGGCATTTGAAAAGTTGAATGGATATATCGACGCTCAAATGATGTGGAATTGCAATCAACAAGTCAGCGATTTGACTGACGAGTGGTTTAACGCTATGTTTGGCGCAGGCGCAACTTATATGAGGAGTTTATACGACTCGCAAAATACAGTAGCGCGCCAAGTATTTGGTACGAGTAAAACGGGTATTCCGTCCGTACAGTTTAACAAGTCTGAAGATAAAGAATTTTTAACGGAAGATTTATTTAATACTTGGTTTGGATATATCGACAGCGCAAAGAGCGCGATTGCAAACGACGGAACGCTTACCGACGCTCAAAAGGCAACGCTTACCGCTCACGTAGACGAGGAGTGGCTTTCTGTTGAATTCTTGTACGTTTATATCTACTGCAATTGGTATAGCATTACTTTTGATAGAGACGCGGCAAAGGACGCGTTTAGAGAAGTTTTAGGTTACGATTCCTCAACGGGAACTTATGCAAAAGACGTCGTGCTTTTAGAAAATGCAGGATGTACTTTGACCGAGTGGATAGAAAGTGACTTTACAGAGAGTGTTTAATTAAGGAAAAATGAACGTTTCATTTTCTAACGGAAAAATCGTTATAGACGGATATTTATACGAAGAAGTCCCTTACGACGTTTCGGCAAACGATTTAAGCGTTTGCTTTAACGGTAAAGGTGGGCTTACCAAATATCTATCCGTCTGTAGCGGAAAAAATCATTTAATTAGGTCGTTTTTATCTTTGTATAAAGACGGAGAACGCATAGGGGCTTATACTTTAAAGCAAATTGAAGTTTGCGGGCGAGTTCAAGAAATTCGTCTTACAGGGGACGGTTATCGCATAGATATAACTCAATTTATTTCAAAAAACGACGACGCTGTTTTTATAAAATTAGATTTTTATTCGGAAAAACAATCTGAATTTACTTTAGAGTATTCTGTTTTTAGTGAAAAACCGCCTACGTTTGCAAGCGAAAAACCGTATGAAGAAATTTTCGAAAATTCAAGTATAGAGTATAAGGTTAAGGTTTTAGGTAAAGAGTCCTTTCCTTTCGTAATTTCTTTTGAGCAAAGTCAAGATTATTGCGACGGGTTAGTTTTGGCTTTTGAAGAAAAGTTAAGTCTTTCAAAAAAGGAAATTGCCGACGTAAAAATCCCTGATTCAGCAAAGACCGAGCAGGAAAAAGCGCAATATTTATCGTCATTGTTTTGCTGTGTTGAAAATTATAAAGAATGTCAAAATTTAAAAGGTTTTGTAGCCGGGTGTAACTATTTAAACCCCGTCAGAACTTATTATAGAGATTCTTATTGGACGGTTTTATCTATTTACGCATACGACGTTTCGCTCGTTAAAAGGCAAATTATAACTTTAGCGCACGGAATTGCAAACGACGGTACTTGTCCGTCGGCGGTAAAAAAAGATTTTTCAGGTTTTTGGGGTGGGCATTACGACAGTCCGTCGTTTTTCGTAATGATGGTTTACGACTACGTAAACCACACGGGCGACAAAGACGTATTGTCTATTCAAATTAACGGACAAACTATAATTGATTTATGTGAGGCAATCGTTTTAAAACAAATTGAAAAAACCGACGAAACGGGTTTGTTAAAAAAACAAGGTCCTTACAATAAACTTGATTGGGCGGACGAAGTAAATAGAAACGGCTACGTAACCTACGACGAGGCTCTTTTTTATAGAGCGCTATTTTGCCTTGAAAAACTGTGCAAGATTTGTAGTAGAGACGGAAGTCTTTACGGCGATAGAGCAAAGCGAGTAAAAGACAAAATAAACGAGATTTTATGGGATGAAGAAAAAGGTTATTACGTCAATTATAAAGACGGCGACTTTACGGAAGATAATCTTTCGGTAGATACCGTACTCGTTTATCTGTTCGGTATATCGGACGAAATCCGTTCTAAAAGAATGCTCGACGCTATGGAAAAACTTTTAGAAACAAAAAATAATAAGGAGCAACGGGCGGGCGATTACGGTATAATGTGCGTATATCCGTTTTACAAAAAGCCTACTGCCACCTCCTATAAATCTTCGCAGGATTACGAATATCATAACGGAGCAAATTGGCCGTATTTATCTGCAATTTACGCCTACGCAAAGTATTTGGCGGGTAGAGATTATACGTACGCTCTTGAAAGTTGGTTTTCATACAATTTAAACGACGGAATTTTTACTCCGGTCGAGTATTTTTCGCCGTGTAGAAAAAGTGGCTCTACTTTACAAGCGTGGAGTGGTTTATCCGCTTTCGTCTATGACAATATAGGGAAAAAATCGTTTTTCGATTCTAAATTTATAAAATAATGGGAGACAACTATGAGAAAACAAAGGATTTTTGCAATTATTCTTGCCATATTTATGGTGGTATGCTCGTTTGGTATGCTTGCTTGCGGAAAGAAAAAGTCTAACAGCAGATATCAAGCAGTATATAATCTTCCTTCAAACAAGAAGATAACCATAAAGGTTAAAAACTACGGTATGGGACCCGGTACGCTTTGGCTCGACGAGGCTGCAGACCGTTTTGCTGAAAAGTATCAAGACGTAAAATACGGCAATAAAACGGGAGTTTACGTTAAAATAGAAGAAGATTCCGAGCAAAATACCAACGCTATGGCAAACGATTCTACTAACATATTTTTCGATGAAAAAACTTCTGATCCAAACGCTTTGGCGCAAAGTAATTTGCTTTTGAATCTCGATTCAATAGTAAAAGATACGACGAGAGAAGGCGGTACGTTAGAGAGCAAGATTTTCTCGTCAACGAAAAATATCGTTATGAAAGGGGATAGTTATTATGCTTTGCCACACTATGAATTCTATCCCGGAGTTGTTTTCAATAGAGACACTTTTGACAAATTAAACGCATACTTTGCGCACGAAGACGAAGTAAATACTATTGATCACAGTTCAAAATATGGCGACGCTTGCTTTATAGGCGATGAAACCGCTCAAAAGTCGGTAGGACCTGACGGCGAGCCAGACACCGACGACGACGGTTTACCATGCTCTTTAGAGGAGTTTATTATTCTTTGCGACTATATAAAGAAAGAAAGTAACAGTACTATTTATCCTATTACGGTTACGGGTAAGTATTTCAGTTATTATCCCGACTATTTAATGATGGGACTTTGGGCTTCGCTTGCAGGCGCAGAACAAATGAGAAATTATTATAACTGTACGGGAGCGATAGAAGTAGTTGAACGTGATTCAAGCGGTAACTATAAATTCACTTCAGAACCGCTTTTTGAGGGCATAGATTACGTTAAAAAGCCCGTAACTAAAGTCGTCCAAAGAAAAGAAGACGGCTCTGAGGGGTGGATGGGTAGCGATATGGCTGCAAAGTATTACGCTATCGCAATGTTTGAAATTTTATATAAAGAAGGTTTCTTATCTCCGTCCGCTACCAAATCAAACGACCACTGGGAAACTCAAATGGACCTTTACTTAGACGGTAAATTCAATACTAATAATTCCGCAATGCTCATTGAAGGTAGTTATTGGTACAACGAATCAAACGAAAAGGGTGGCTTTGATTATTACGAAAGTTACGTAGGTAAAAAGCGCGATCAAATCAACGTTTCTTGGATGGGTTTACCTACTAAGGTTTATACTGAAGATACCGAAGCGAAAGACCCTTGTCTTTTGGACTGCGCTTGCGCTTACGCAATGATTAACGGCAACGTTGCTAAAAACGACGCGTTAAAGCAGGCTTGTCTTGACTTTTTAGCGTTCTTATATACTGAACAAGAACTTGGATATTTTACTGCAAAAACGGGTATCGCAAGACCTATAAATTACACCCTTACCTCCGACAATTTAAGCGTTATGAGTAATTACGCAAAACAATTGTGGAAGATGAGAGATAGCGCTCAAGGTTCTAATATCGTATCTTGGTCGGGTACGACTGAAATGTTCTTACAAAAGAAAGGAACGTTAAAACTTCATTTAGACTGCGGTGTGTTCGGCAGTGGAAAAGATAAAGTTTCAACGTTTATCAAAAATAATAAATCTGCTAGCGAAATATTACAACTTTGTAGCACTTACGCTAAGTGGAACTAAAATAACTAATACAGCGGTCGTTGCGCTTAAAACTTATTTCTAAGCGCAACGGCGTATTTATACTTTTGGAGGTAATCAATGGCAGAAAAAGTAATTTCAATGGCAAAAAAACCGATGACTCGCCAACAGAAAAGACTTGTCTTTTACGTTTTGATGTTTGCCTTACCAGTACTGCAATTTTTACTGTTTTACATATACGTAAATTTTAATTCCATAATAATTGCCTTCCAAGAAAGAACTTTTCTTGGGGGCGAGTTTGACGTTGCTTTTACTTGGGATAACGTAAAAGAGGCTTTCTCTTTCTTTTTTAGCGCAAGCGGTATGTCAATGTTGTGGAGATCCATACAATTACTTTTAGGGCAATTAATCGTCGTTACGCCACTTGCATTGCTCTTTAGTTATTATATTGCTAAGGAAAAAAGAGGCGCGTCGTTTTTTAGGTTGATGTTATATCTTCCACAAGTAGTGTCCGTAGTCGTTTTGGGTACGTTGTTTGAGTTTTTGGTAGATAGAGCGCTTCCAGAAGTTTTTGGCACTAATCCGCTACTTATGACTAACGGAACTATTACCTTTTACGCTTCGCTTATATTTACGCTTTGGTTCTCGTTTGGAACTAACGTGTTGATTTTTACGGGAGCAATGAGTGGGGTTGATCAGTCTGTCGTAGAGTCTGCGCAATTAGACGGAGTTACGAGTTTTCAAGAATTTCTCCATATTTACGTACCTATGATTTTTTCAACCGTTACGACGTTCGTTTTAACGGGGCTTGCAGGCATATTCAACAACCAAATGAATTTGCATATATTCTTTGGTGTTAACGCTGAGTTTGGCGCAAGCGTATACGGTTATTACTTCTATCAAATCGCCGCGAGAGATACGACGGGCGACCTTTTAAGCGATGGAAGCGGTAACTTTATGAGTTTAAGAGCGCTTGCCGCTTTGGGACTAATTTCTACTTGTATTTTAGTGCCGATGACGTTGGGCGTGAGAAAACTTTTAAACAAATACGGACCGAGTGTCGAGTAAGGAGTTGTTATGAAAGTAAAAAGTAAAAACAAATTCCAAAGTATTGATATAGTCGTTTTGGCATTGTTGGCGTTATATACCGTAACGCTGATAGTTCTGCTCGGTTGGGGACTTTTGTCTTCTTTAAAAACTTATGAAGATATGAAATTAGGAAACTATTTCGGTTTGCCCAATTTAAGTTTGAAAGATTCAAAAGAAGCGTTTGCTTTTGGCAACTACTTAAAGATTTTGTTCGGCAATACGTTTGAAATCGGCTCGGTTGACGCTTCGTATGAATCTATATTGTTCGGTGAAGTTGAAAACTCGCCGGACGTCGTTTTCGGACTTACCGATTTCCTTTTTTATTCTTTCTTGTATTCTATAGTATGTTCTTTCGTTCATGCGTTCGTTGCTTTTACTTGCGCGTTTTTATGCGCTAAATATAAATTCCGTTTTAGCGAATTTATATACGTTTTAATGCTTATCGTTATGGCAATTCCAATCGTTGGGGCAGCTCCGTCAATGCTTATATTTTTGCGAGATTTAGGCATATACGATACGGTTTTTGCAATGGTTGCTATGAACTTTAACTTTACAGGCGTGTATTTCTTCGTATTCCACGCGCATTTGTCGGGGCTTTCAAACACTTATATGGAGGCTGCGGAAATTGACGGCGCTTCTCAGTTTGGCATTTATTTAAAAATTATTTTTCCACTTTGCGCTAAAGTTTTCTTTACGGTATTTTTGTTACAGTTTATACAAACGTGGAACGATTATCAAACACCGCTACTGTATTATCCTAACCATCCAACTCTTTCTTACGCCGTTTTTAAAGCGGTTAGAGATACGAGTAAAGGCGGTTTAAACGAACTTTCTATTCCGAATAAAGTCGCAAGTTGTATGGTTCTTGCTTTGCCTATTTTAATAGTGTTTATTGCTTTTAATAAGGTTTTAATGGGCAATATAACGATGGGTGGCTTAAAAGAGTAAGATTTAGATAAGAGAGGCTAAGATGAGAAAAAAGTTTAAATTGATATATATAGCGCTTTGCGCGGTCGTGGCTTTATGTTTTGGCGCATTTGGAACTATTGCCATCCACAGCGCTTTAGCCGACGAAGTAGATATAATTTTTGAAGACTATTCTTTTGAGGAAGAATACGTCTACGGCGACACTATAGTCGTTCCTGCTCCGTCTAAAGTAAAACTTCAAAAAGGTCAAATGCAAACTCAAGCGGTTAGCGTAGTTCTTTCTTTTCCAGACGGCGCGACCAAAAGCGAAGGAAGTTACGTTTTAGATAAAGTAGGAAAGTACAAGTTGGCTTACTATAACGCTAACGGTCTTTCCGCCGTCAAAGAGTTTTCCGTAGATAAATACAATTACGGCATTACGCAGGGTTCTACCGCAGTCTTTGACGAAACGTTGGTAAATAAAACCGACTTAAAGGGAGTTTCCGTAACTCTTAAAGACGAGGGCTCGTTTACTTTCAACAAAGCAATTAACCTTTACGACTACGAAGGCTCGTCTTTAGACGTTTGTACTATATTTCCATTGTTTAGAACGGGTGGTAGCGACGAACCTATCGTAACCACGGTTTCTGTTAAACTCGTCGATCTTTACGACGAGAGTAAATTCGTGGAATTTTATATTTGGTGTCCGGGAGAGAGTGAGAAAAACGGCGCGTACTATCTTGGCGCTGGCGCAAGCACTCAAATTTTGACGGGTTTAGAGTATAACGAAAACCGTAAACACGAAATGACCGAAGAATACGACGGCGGACTTTGTAAAATCCACCGTCCGCAACGTTATCAACCTAATACGGCGTGGGGACGCGCGGTCAACGCTCATTACAATGCGGATTTGATAAGCGGTAACGGAATAAGTCTCGTTTGGGATTTGTCAAATCAACAAATGAAAGTCTCTTGCAATAAGGTAACGCAAATAGTAACGGATATAGATTCTTCGCAAATTTACGGTGTAAACACCTTTGATTTTAAATCTTTCTTTACTACGGGCGAAGTATGTCTTAACGTTTCAGCCTATAACTATTCTGCAACTTATTTCGATTTTGCTTTAAGTCAAGTTTTCGGCTATACTCAAGACGAATTAGACAATGCAAAGATTGACGATAAGCAAAACCCCGAGGTTTTTGTTGACGTAGATACGACGGAAAAAGGAAAGATATATCTTCAAAAGAACGTAGAATTTACTTTGCCACAAATTTCGCAAGTAATCGACCACAATTATTACGGGAATTACAATTTGTCGGTATATCGCAATTACAAAAAGACTGGACAGGTTCTGGTAAACGTTGACAACGGCAAATTTACACCTACGGCGCTCGGTTGTTATTCGGCGGTTTATACGGCTACCGACGCGTACGGAAATCAAGGTAATTACGTTTTAGAAATGGTCGTTTTAGATAAGCCGAATATGTCTTACGAAAAAACGAAATTGTCAAAACTCGTTGGAGCAAAGGTAAACGTTATACCAAGTATCGAGATAGTCGGTATAAATAAGCCTATTCAAACGGAAGTCTTTGTAACAGACCCTAACGGAACTGTATCAAATATTTACTATAACGGAGTTGACGGATACGATTATATTCCAAAACAACTCGGTAGTTATACTATAACCTATAACTTTAAAGATAACGTTTACTCGGAAGAATTTTCTTACGACTTAACTTGCGTTGACGAAAATTCGGTTATATTTGATAAACCGTTTTCTTTCCCCTCATATTTTATCAAGGGAAACACTTATTCAATAGGTGAAGTGAACGCGTATTTGGTAGGAAACGAAGGGTTTGAGAAGAAAAAAGCGACCGTCAGCGTATCGGTTGACGGTGGAGAATTTAAAAATCTTACCGATAGTCAACTCGAGGCTTATAAAGTCGAGGCAGACGACACGTTGCAATTTAAAGCGACGTATAACGGTCAATCCATATTGTCTAAATCGTATAAAGTTATAGACGTTGGCTTTGGTAAAGTTACGACCGAGAAAGACTATATAAAATACATGCAAGGCAATTACTCGGATAGCGCTCTTACTGAAAACGGCGCAAAATACGTGTTTAGCGATAGCGACGCTAAAATGCAATTTATAAACAAAATTTCAAACGCGAATTTTGGCGTTAAGTTTAACTTAAGCGCAACGCAGGTTGAAAAAATAGAAATTACTTTAAGAGACGCGCAAAATCCGGACGGCGACTACGTTTGCTACGTTTTAGAAAAAGGATCGTCGTCAACCATTCAAATTTCAATTAGTCAATATAGAGATTTTAGAATGACGTCCACTATGGTAGTTCCTTCAAAATATACAAAACTTAACGGAAATTTTGTTATTTCGCAAACAAATTTGGGTATAGATTTTGACGGTTTACAAATTGACGGAATAAAATCTTTTGAAAAAGACGACGTCCTTTTAGAAATGGGAGTCGTTGCTCAAGGCGGTTGCGAAATAACCGTATCTCAAATTAACAATCAAGAGTTTACCGTACAGGAAAGTATGAGAGAGAGTAAACCGCAACTTAAGTTCCAGTCGTTTAACGGCGTAACCGAAGTCGGTGTAAATCAAGAAATTAGCACCTGTTATTCAAGCGCAGTTTTGGGCTCTGTACTTTTAAAAGACGTTAAGGTAACGGTGTATAATCCTGACGGAGAAGTTGTAACGAGCACCGACGGCGTTCGTTTGGAAAACGTTAAGGCTAGCCTTTTATATACTATAAGGTTAGAAAAAGTCGGTCAATATCGCGTTGAATACTCAACTTCTTTAATAGGCGCAAATAAAGTAAAAACACAAACAACGTTAAAATACGACGATTATTACGTTATAAACGTAAGTGAAAGTCAAGCGCCTGAAATTAAGTTTAAAGACGGGGCTAATACTCAAACTACTGTAAAACTGAAAGTTGGCGCAAAACATACCGTAAAAGAGTTTACGGTTACGGATAACGTTTCAAGTGGCGAAAATATTAAAGTTTACACTATGATTTTAGACAAGTATTTTACGCTTGAAGAAAACGGATACGGAGTTAGTGAATATAAGTTTAATAGGGCGGGAGAATATATTGTTTACGTCCTTGCGTACGACGAATTTGGCAACAGTTCTTCGCTATATTATAACGTAGTCGTTGCCTAAGCGGAGGAGTAAAAATGAAGAAAAAACTTGTTATAAATAAAAAACTCATCATAATAATAACGAGTATCGTTTGCGCCGTCGCTATTCTTTCGGTATCGCTGTTTTTCGTTTTGAAAAAAGAAGAAAAGCACGTTAGCGAGAAGTATAAGTTTACGAGTGGCATACACGATTTAACCGCTCCTGAAACTGATGGTTTTATAGTTGAGAACGGAAAGAGCGATTATAAAATTTTAATTCCAAACGAGCCTGATTCTAACGAAGTAATCGCAGAAGGCGAACTTAGATATTTCTTTGAAGAAGCAACGGGAGTTAAACTTACTACTATAACTGAATCTGAAGAAGGATTTTCTCACTCTGTTGACGGTAAGTATATTTCTATCGGCGAAACCAAGATGTTAGAGTCTGCAAATATAGATTTAAAGAGAGACATAATAGGCTCTCAAGGCGTTAGAATAGTTACCAAAGACAACAATATCTACGTCATTGGTAAGTCGTCTATCGGAACGCTTAATTCCGTTTATTCCTTGCTTAACATATTGTTTGATTACGAGCAGTTTGCTTACGATTGCTTTACTTTAAACAAGTCTAACAACGTTAAACTTAGAAATTTTAACGTTATTGACGTCCCTGATATCGAATATAGAGCGTGCGCGTCAAGACTTACTGAAAACAATCCTAACAACTTACAGTATCGGTTGCGTACGGTTACTTGGAACGAGTTTTTCCTTCCGATAGGAGATTTGGAAAACACTAAGTACGGCGGGTTTGAACACGTAGTTCACAACACGTCTAACGTAATTCCAAGGGGCGCGCCAACGTCAAGGGAAAGCTGGTTCTCAAATCAAAGCGGAGAAGGTCCTGACAATACTCAACTTTGTTATACTGCGCGCGGAAATAAAGAAGATTACGACGCGTTGGTAGATAGAATAGCGTACGTTTTAGAGCGTTCTTTAATGAGATATACGCCTGATAAATATCCGCTTAAAAACATAATTGCGTTTACACACGAAGACAATTCAAGCGTAATGTGTCGTTGTCAATCGTGCGTTGATGCGGAAGAAAAATACGGCGCGCCGTCAGGTGTTGCTATCGTTTTAGCAAACGACGTAATGGCAAAACTTCAAGAGTGGATGAACAAGCCTGAAAACGCTGAGTACAAGCGTGAAGATTTAAGACTCGTCTTTTTTGCGTACGCGGCGTTTGTAGAAGCGCCTGCTCACTACGACGAAAAGCAAGAAAAATACGTAATAAATCATCCCGATTTGCAAATGCGCGACGACGTCGGAGTTTTCTACGCTATATCAAGCGGTTTAAGTTATCAACAAAACATCTATTGCGAAGATAGCAAAGAAGGGGTTGAGAACTCTTTGAAGTGGTTTGATATTTCCCCGTCCGTATATCTTTGGACTTACGACGCAAATTTCGGCAATTTCTTATTTAGAACTGCAGGCACGAATTTCTACGATACGGACGCATATCAATTCTTCGCGAGTGGAAACGCTAAGATGATGTTTAAGCAATCTACGATGCCGGGAGCAAACGTAACGTCCTTCCAAATGTTAGATATTTATTTAGATTCTAAAATGCAATGGGATACGACGCAAGATATAAACGAATTGACGCAAAGATGGTTTGACGCAATGTTTAAAGAAGCGTCCGACGTAATGTTTGATTTATACGTTCAACAAAACAATAGGGCAATAATAATTGCGTACGAAACCGCGAAAATTGCTCAAACAGGTATCATAAACTATTCAATAGGTCGTGAATACTGGCAGTACGAAATGCTTAACGACTGGCTTAATAAAATCGATCAGGCAAGAAAATTAGTTGAAAAATATAAAGTTAGCGATCCTTCGCTTTATAAAGTATTGAAAGAACATATTGATACCGAATGGGTTTGTCCGGCATATCATATGTTAGAGTACAACTCTAACAACTTGTCCGACGCTCGCTACAACGAAATGGCTATGTATTTCAAAACTGAAATTTCACAGTTAAGAGATTTTCAGTTTTCTGAAAAATCTCCCGTTATGATAAGTTCGTGGGCTGCCGACTTGTCTTTAAGATAAAGTAAAGGAGAACTAAAAATGAAGAAAATTATATCGTTAATATTATCTTTCTCGCTTTTAGCCGTTACTTTCTTTGCGGTCGGCTGTAAAAAAGGCGAACAATCAAGTGGCGAATTTGTAGAAAGTTTAGAACTTGACAAGACGAGTCTTGTTTTAACGCTTGGCGATACCTTTAAGTTAAATGCTTCTTATAACGAAATTGAAAATGAAACTTTAAAATGGAGTTCTACCGCAGAAAAAGTTGTTTTGGTTGATAGCGACGGCAATTTGGACGCAGTAGGCGTTGGTAAGGCAACGGTTAAAGCCAAATACGGCAGTAAAGAAGTCGATTGTAGCGTAGAAGTAGGGCTTTTTGCAAACGTTCCGACTTTGACGCTTGACGCAATTAACGGCGACGAACTAACCGTTACTAAAAACATCGAATTTAATCTCGGTGCAAAAGTTGCGTTTAACGGCAAGTATTTTGACGACGGAGAACTTTCTTATTTCGTGGGTGATTCCACAATTTGCTCTATTTCTGACGGGAAATTAAAAACCTTAGAAAAAGAAGGGGAAACGACTGTAAGCGTAACGGGAACTTGGCGCGGACAAACTCTCCACTCCATAACCGTAAAGGTAAAAGTTATTGCCGATACGACCGTGCTTTTAAACGGTGGAACGCTTACGGCTATCGAACTTTATACCGCTGAAAATCACGGCGGAAAAGCATACGTTACCGAGCAGGAAATTTTTTCGGTAAACGTTTTAGAAGATGGAATTTCAATAAGCGAATACGATTTTGAAATTCAACGTCAAGACGTCGCTTCAATTGAAAAAGACGGCGACGTATGGGTTGTTAGATCGTTAAAGGCTGGCTCAACCAAACTCATCGTTAAGTATGGAAATGGAAAAGAATATCCGTTTGATATCGTCGTTAAGCGCCCCGTCGTCGAGATAGAAGGGGTTTACGACTATTCTATAAGCGACGGCATGTATTATTACGACGGTCAATTTAAAAAAGTTGAAGAAATAGCGTCTGAGTTTGAATTAAAATCTTATGAATACGACGGCGTTGAATATCAAACGGTTGACGGCTCGTTTTCAAATTCAGTACCGGTAGGCGAAAATAGAACAGTCGTTTTATATAACGATAGCGTAGGCTATGAAATTAACTTTAATATCTATACTTTAATGATTGACGAACTTTCCGATTTTGAACAAATTTACGCAGGAGATGGAAGCGTCGTTACGGGTTGGTTTGTACTTGCAAAGGATATAATAGAGCCGAACACCGTTCTCACGATGCCGAGTGGAAAAGTTCCAAACGATTTTTCGGGAACGTTCGACGGTCGCGGACACGTGCTTACTTTTACTATTAATCACGGTTCAACTCAAAGATTTGGGTTATTTGGTAAATTTTTATATGGCGCGACAATTAAAAACGTCGCTTTTAACGACGTGGTTGCGAGTGGTACGGCGGGTAATTCCGCAGGCTTACTGTGCGCGGAATGTATTACCACCAGCACGATAAAGGATATTTATTTAAATTTAAGTTTTGACGAATTAAATAATTACGCTTGCAATATTGCGCTTATGTACAACGCTAACAATTCGTTGATTATGGAAAACGTTATAATTGACGTTCCAACTATTCCAGATGCCGAAACTTGTGGTTCTTTCGCGCGTGGCAATGCGTCTTACGTAAGTAATAGTTACGTTATTTCAAGCGGAAAACTTCACAAGTCGCCAGACGATCCTAATTCAAACAAGTGGACAAAAATTGTTCCCAAACTTTGCGAAAATTATCAAGCGTTGAAAGGCTTGGGCGTTAAGTTTAATACCTTTAGCAATGAATTTTGGGACGTTGATACTTTTGGCGTTCCCGTTTGGAAGTCGCTTGTGGAAGATTTTTCAATGTAATAGGAGATTGATTTGCAATGAAATTAAAAAAATACGAAGGTAACCCTATATTAAAGCCAAATCCTAAAAATCAATGGGAAGAAAGATGCGTTTTAAATCCTGCGGTTATATACGACGATAAAAACCAAGAGTTCGTTATGCTTTATCGCGCCGCAGGAAACGACGTAAGACACCAAATTAAGTTGGGGCTTGCAACTAGTAAAGACGGGGTAAATTTCGTTCGCCAAAGCGATAAGCCGATATTTGAAGGCTCTCACAACGAGCCTGACGGCGGTTGTGTTGAAGATCCTCGACTTATGAAGATAGGCGATATGTATTACTTAACTTACGCGGCAAGGGCTTACGCTCCGGGGCAATACTGGCTCGTTGAGTACGTAGAGGGAGTATCAAAAGCCCCTACTTATATGGATGAAACTGACGTTTGCGGTGAAGAAATTCCTGCTTTTGCAAAGGAAAATATCACCGTTACTTATCTTGCCGCAACTAAAGATTTTAAGGTGTATAAGAAGTTTGGTCGTATAACCGAGGCTACGGTTGACGACCGTGACGTATATCTTTTCCCCGAAAAAATAGGCGGAAAATACGCAATGATATCTCGTCCTAAATTTAAAAATGCAGGGGTAAAAATGCCGTCTATTTGGATTTCATTTGGCGACGACCTTATCGAATACGATAAACCCGAACTCTTAATGACTGGTAAAGAGTGGTGGGAAACTCAACGTATGGGAGGAGGAACTCCACCTATTAAGACTGAATACGGTTGGTTTATGCTTTATCACGGAGTAGATGATAAAGGTATTTACCGCGTAGGAGCGGTTTTGATGGATTTAGAAAATCCTAAAAAGATTATCGCAAGGACGAAAGACTTTTTGATGGAGCCTGAGCACGATTACGAAACTTGTGGTATTTACGAAGGTTGCGTATTCCCAACGGGAACTGTCGTTAAAGACGGCACGCTTTACGTGTATTACGGAACTGCAGATACGTATATAGGCTTAGCGACTGCCGATTTTAACGAACTTTTAAATTATTTAATTACACAATGTAAACTGTGAGAAAAATATGAAAGACACGCGTAATAAAAACGGAGATAAAACGTTATGGCTTTAAAAAATGCCGGTGAGATAGACAAGAATTTTTTGACCTCAAAGATAGCAAGAGACGGAGTAATTTATTACAATGCGGATGAATTTGACGTTTACGGTGTAAAGAAAATAGACGGATTGTACCGCAGAATGAAGTATAGCGACGCAATTTTAGTTAGCGAAAAGGTTGCGTTAATATCCTCGGAATGCGCGGGTGGTCGAGTGCGTTTTGCTACCGACAGTCCGTTTATTGCGATTTTAGTTAAATACCATTCGGTTGCGAAAGTTCCAAACTATTCGTATACGGCAACTATGGGTTTTGATTTGTATTCGGGTAAACGGTACGTCGGATGTTTTGTGCCGAGCATGGAAGCGGTTGAGAGTATGGAAGGCGTAATTGACATAGACGGAGAAATCGAATATAGGGAATACACGCTAAATTTCCCTGTTTGTAGCGAAATTTGCGAAGTGTATGTTGGAGTAAAGAAAGGTTGTAAAATTGAAAAGGCGTCGGCGTATTCTATTAAAAAGCCCGTTGTATTTTATGGCTCGTCTACTACGCAAGGCGCTTGCGCTTCCCGTCCGGGAAATACGTATGAAAACATAATAAGTCGCGCTCTCGACTGCGATTACTTAAATCTTGGGTTTTGGGGTAACGCAAGGGGTGAGAAAACTATGGCTCAATACGTATCTAAGCTTGAAATGTCTGCATTTGTGTACGATTACGATTATAACGCTCCTAGCGCGGAGCATTTACAGTCGACGCACGAAGATATGTTTAAAATAATAAGAAAACACAATCCCCAATTGCCGATAGTTATCTTATCCGCGCCTAGATTTTATCTTAATGCAGATATGGATAAAAGACGTCGTATTGTAGAACAAACTTATGAAAACGCGTTAAAGGCGGGGGATAAATGCGTTCGTTTTATTTCAGGACGGGAAATGCTCAATGGCGTACAGGAAACGGCTTTAGCGGATAATATTCATCCAAACGACGTTGGGTTTGTAAATATGGCTAAAGCTGTAGAAAAAAATTTAAGAGAGTTGTTTAATAAAGGCGCGCGATTATAAGCGCAAAAGGAGAAATATGCTTTATCCAATAACAAACAAATATAGAGACGTGTATTCGTTAAACGGATTATGGAAATTTAAAGCAGTTGACGAAAGTTATATTCCAAGCCAAAAAGCGACTGGTTCTGCGTTTATGGCAGTACCTGCAAGTATGAACGAAATTGTAAAGGAAAGGGCGATTAA
>JAFTKX010000041.1 GCA_017453045.1 Clostridia bacterium
AAGGCTCGTCGCCGTCTACCCTTAACACTTCGGTAACATCCTTTTTGCTATCGTTAGTATGCTTTGCAAGCATATCTACGCGCAAACCGTATCTAGCGTTTTCACGAACTGCCTTTTCAGCGTCGTACGCTTCTTGATACGATTCTATATCCCTTTCGTTACCTTCGTCTTTTGCAGTTTGCAATCTTTGTTCAAACTTGGTGTAGTTAAAGAAGTAATCGCTTGATAGGTCTAAAATCTTTTTAAAATCTTGGCTGTTTACCTTTGCTTTGCATAGTGATAAAAGACTTTCAGTTCTTTTTTCAACGGTTTTCGTTCTATCTTGAACTATATCGAGAGCAATTTGTCTAAAATTTAATACTTGCTCTTGGATAAAAGACTGTTTGCGCTCGTTCTCGTCGTCTTTTATAAGTTTAGGGGTAATTTTTTCTTTATAAGATAAAATAATTTTCGTCGCTTGCTCGCAACAAAACCCCAAACCCGTTTCTTCGCCGTTTTCAAAATAGCATTTAAATCTTGGGTGATCACGGCAAATTTGACACAAACTTTGCTCGCCAAGATTTTTTATTATTTCGCAAAGTCCGTCGCCGTTTAAAAATGCGCACCGCCCGTTTTTGTCTGTTTTAAACCTTGACTTTTTAAAGTTTATACCTTTTAAAAGGGTGGCGGAAAACACCGATTTTTCATTTTTATAATCGTTTAAAGTTTTTTTATCAATATACATATCCCAACCCGCGCAACAAGTGTGTTTACACTCGCTTGCAACGCACTTAAAATTGGGATAATAACTCAAAATATATTCTTTCATATTCTTAATTAGTCTTGCTTATAACGACGCCGTCAACTCGTCTAAAAGCAAGATTTTTTCTATTAAATTTCTATCCGTATAATAGTAGTGGTTAGACGCTTCAAAGCCAACGCAAGCATCTTTGTAAAGAAGATTAAGGAGATTGATTGCGTTTTCTTTTTCTTCCATAAGCGATTGCTTAATTTTATCGGAATTATCATTTCTATTTTGTTTCAAATAGGCAAATTTTGTTTGAAGATAATCCGATTTAAAGTGCGATAGAGCAACTTTTGCGTAAATTTTTAATTGCGTAAGATCGTTGCCTTTAACCGTTTCAAGCAAATTACAACCGTTTTCCCACTCTTTAAGTAATTTCTCGTATTGCGAAAGATAAACTTCGACAGGGTAGGGGTTTATCCAAGTTTTGTAATCGTCGAAAGAATAGCAAACCATTGTAGATTGGTTGTTTTCGCTATCGAGCGACCAAAGGTTTGCAGGACCTAAAGTTTTTGGCGAAAAGTATAAACCGTCAAGGCTAAACGGATATTCTCTAAAAGCCTTGCAAAAACACCTTACTGATTGTTTAACAAGCGAGGAATTTTCTTTAAAACGTTCTTTATACCAGTCGTCAAGACTAAAAGTTTGTGTGTTTTGCGAATATTTTGCAACTAAATCTAGCATGGGCGACGGGTATCCGCCGAGAGTCCAAGTTAGCATATAGTCGCTTACGCCTATTTTAGTTAAGTTTTGCAAATGTTCGTACAACAAGTCGAATACGGGTAAAAACGGAACGGCAGAACACTCCCAACTGTTGTTCGTCTGTATTTTAGCGTAAATTTTATGACCGAGTTCGCTCGCTTTTTTAAGCGTTTTTTTAGTGATTTCGCTCGGACCGGGGTTAGATATCGAGTAGTCGATAATCTTGCTTTTTACACCGCCTTTTTCAATTTCCAAGTCGTATTCGCTAACGCACATAACCGAAATATTTTTATCAAGAAGTTCTACTCCGCGTAAAGTTTGTTCTTCCGTCCAGCCGGTAAACGGCGACCAACCCCAAAGGTTTGCGATAAGTTCTGCGCTCGAACGGCTATCTAAAATTGCTTTTTGGATAACGTTATTTACGCTTGACGCCGAAACTTCAGGCGGAATATTTTTACAAATCGGGCAATTCGTGTCGGGCATATAGTTGCAATGAGTTATATTTTCACTCATAGTAATCGTTATAATTCCACCCAAGTCTTTTGCGTCGGTTAATAAATCTTTAACGGCGTTATAAAGATATTCTCTCGTTTCTTTTTGTTCAAAGCAAAGAGCGTTGTAGCCGTTAAAAGAGCGTCCTTTAAGGTGTGAGAATTTGCCGAATTTATTTTCAGGTAAAGAACGTGGCTCGTTAAAATATAAATACACCTTTAAGCCGTATTTTTTACAACGGCTAATAAGCGTTTTAAGATTTTCTCTGCGAAGAAGATAGCCTTTAGACAGTTCTTCGTCAAAAGGATAGGGCGAAAGACTTGATAAAAGTCCGTGTAACCAAATTCCCGTAACGCCGAGCGACGAATACTTTTTAAGAAGTTCGTCGGGCATATATTCGTTATGGTCTTGCATAAAAACGTCTCCGCAAGGAGATAGATACCCGTGTACTATTCTCGTACCCTTTAAAAATGGCAAATGTTCCCCTATAGGTTCGTTATCGGCAAAAAAATCAAAGGGTTTAGCGTTGTAATCGCGTAAGTGAAGGCTTACTTTTTCGGCAATATTTTTAGTTTGAATTTCTTGCTCTTTCGTCAAAGGCGAGAAGGTAACTTTTTCGCAATAGGGTTTAAAACTGCCGAGTTTTATTCCTAAAAAATCGTCGTTTTGCAAAATAAAATCAAGTTTGTTTTTGTCAATATCAAGCAAAAGACAAATTTGTTCGTACGGGAGTAAATACCAGTTGTTTCTAATAAGCGTAATATAGCCGTTTTTTCTAAAATCGTTAAAGTTTTCTACTTTATCTAACCCCAACTTAGTGGCTTCGTCGTCTAAAGTTTTGACGGAGCAATCTAAAAGTTTTGCTAAATCTTGTTTTGGAACAAAGCCGTAGTTTCTAAAAACTACTGCATGCCAAA
>JAFTKX010000042.1 GCA_017453045.1 Clostridia bacterium
TTAACCGCGTTGCATCAAGTACAACGTTTGGGGCGGAAACTTATTACGGACAAGATTTTATTTACAAATCTAAAAAAGGAAAAGCATTTGTTTTCGATTTACCGTATCCTTTCCCAAATAAAAACAATAAAGAAATTTTTAAAACTGAAAAAAGTAAGTTTGAGTATTATAGCAAAATTTTACCTTTAGCTATTAAGGTAATAGATGAATTTGATTGTGATTTAAGCGCAGGAAAAATTGTTCCTGTAGTGCTTTCTGAAAAGTACACGGCTATCAGCCTTGAGCCAGGAGCAACGGTTTTAGATTTATTAACTAAAATGCATGTCTAAAAGCAATAATGCTATAAATGGCACTAAATTTTAAAATTTTTAAGAAATGGATAAGGTGTCCCTAAACGTGGGCGATAGGTTAAAATGAAACAAGGGTATAGAATTATTTCAATTGAAGCGGCGGATATTTATCGGCACGAGCAAGAAAACGGCGTTAGCGTTGGGTATAAAATGCCCGAAAATAAAAGCGACGCCTATTTTCGCTTGTTCAAAGTCTATTTGGATAATTCACTTGATTTGATTGAACTTGAAAAGGCATATAAGCGCATTTGCCGTAAAAAGTTTTCTTTTCAAGATAAGAGCGAAAATGAATATACCCTTGCCGTAATTAACTTAAAGTTTAACTATACGTACAAGCCCCAAGAGGGGAAACACGTAAAAATCAAAGACTTGCGCGCGCATTTTTACGAAAATGGTTTTTATTTGGACGGTATTCACTACATAAGATATAAGCGTAGCGCGGGCAGTTCGAGAGAGGGTAAATGTCTTTTTATTGACGAACGTGTATATAAAGCAATGGACAAATGGAGCAGTTGTGGCTTGAAAGCGCAAACCGACCTTGCTTCGTGGGAATCATACAAAGCCTTGTCTTTAAGTAGTATTAAAGGTACGGTTAATATTCCGCTTGACGGAATTTTGTTTGTCCCTGATTATAAAAGCATATTTACGGAAGAAGTAATATCCGTAGAACTTAAAGACGGAAAACTCCTAGCCGAACAAAAGCAAACGGAAATCACCAACGATATTTGGGACGGCGAAAGTTTTTTAGACGAGAGCGTGTTTGCAGATGGTTATGCGGACAAGCATATGCTACTTCTTCGCAATAAGTTCTTTAAGTCTTGCGCGTTTAGAACGAAACTTCAAAAGTGGATAAAAGATAAAAATATTACGCTTGACGACATCAAGAAAAGGGGATTTACGCTTGCAACTGACGTTAGGCAAATCGTAATGGTAACCACGCCTAACAGTTTGAAATATCTTAAATTTGCAGGTGGACTTACCGAAAAGAGTATGACGAAAGTGGATTTTATTAAAAAAGCTTACGAAATAATGAAAAAAAGGACTAAAAGTATGTTAGAAGTTGGAATGAAAGCACCGGAGTTTATGTTGCCCGATAAAAATGGGAAGTTGGTTTCATTGTCTGATTTTCTCAGTAAGAAAGTGGTTTTGTATTTTTACCCGAAGGACAATACGCCCGGTTGCACAAGACAGGCGTGCACGTTTGCGCTTAAAAATAAAGAAATCGAAAGCAAAAACGCGGTGGTTATCGGCATTAGCAAGGATAGCGTGAACTCGCACTTGAATTTTGCGACCAAATATAACTTACCGTTTGTTTTGCTTTCGGATACCGAACTTTCGGCAATTCAAGCATACGGGGTTTGGCAAGAGAAAAAGTTGTACGGCAAAGTGAGTATGGGCGTTGTGAGAACGACATTTTTAATCGACGAGCAGGGCATTATACAAGCAGTTATGCCCAAAGTAAAACCCGACACCAACGCCGACGAAATTTTAGCATTGTTAGGATATTGAAATATGGCAAAAATCATCATGAATAGTATGTTTACTAAAGTTAAAATTTCATTAAGTAAAATCAACTATAAACTGTTTTTGGCGTTGTTGGTGCTGGGGTTAGTGCCGACGATTTATACAACGCTTAGAGTATTCTTTTTAGGCGAACTGCCTGGGGAATGGTCGTTTTCGATTGCAGGACAATTATCTTGGGTAAATCTTTTATATGAGATTTTGAGCGAAGCAATCGTGTTGCCTTTATTTTTCTTTATCGGCAAAGTGTTGACAGATAAAAACGAGTTCTCCAACCGCATGCGCACGGGTTTGATTGTTTCCGTAGGCGCGTACACGGTGCTTTCCGTTTTCATAATTGCGCTTGCAAAACCGCTACTTTCGTTAATGGCAACGGATAAGTCTATTATCGACGCGTCGGCAACCTACATAAGAATAGAAAGCGTCGCAAGTATTTTCTCGCTTGCGTTCAATTTTATCATGGTTGGAATGGTAACGCTCGGCAAAGAAAAATACGTATACGTGCTTACGGCGGTAAAACTCGTTTTGTGTTTAATTGTGGACACGTTTATGGTTTCGACTTTGTCAATATCATTAAATCATGGCGTAAATGGGATAGCGTGCTCGAATATAATCGTAAACGCAATTCTTGTCGCGACGGCGATTATCTTATTAAGCAAAGAGGGTATTGCTATTTTTAAGAAAGAGAAACTCTCTTTCGGTTGGATGAAAGATTTTGTAAAAATCGGTGGGATATCGGGATTGGAATCGTTCGTTAGAAATATCGCCTATATGCTCATGATTGCGCGCATGGTGAATATGGTAGGAGAGCAGGGGACGTATTGGGTGGCGAACAACTTTATTTGGGGTTGGTTATTGCTTCCCGTATTACAACTTGGCGAACTTATCAAACGCGAAACGGCAACTGACGAAAACGCCGTGAAAAATAATTCGCTTGGATATTTCGTTATTACGTTAGCGATTTGTTTGCTGTGGTGTATCACTATTCCGCTTTGGAAACCGTTTATGGCGCACGTGTTGAATTTTAGCGACGTGGATAAACTGTTTGAACTCGTTATGGTGTTGCTTGGATTTTATATGCTCTACGCTTTCCAAAACGTATTTGATTCTACGTTTTACGGGCTAGGTAAAACCAACTATATGTTATTTGAATCGGTTGCTACGAATTTTATTTATTACGGAACGGCGTTTATTCTTTATTTGTGTGGCGCTTGGCAACCAACGCTTATAGGCATAGCGTTGTTATTCGGTATCGGTAATGCGTTTGATGCAATCGTATCTCTCGTGGCGTACGTGTTCTTGCTTAAGAAAATATACGAAAAGAAAGGATAAATATACGCTTAGCGGTTTTCGCTACATACAGCCATACAATCGAAGAAAAATCATAGGTAATTATTATATAATGATATAAATTACGGCTTGGCGAATTTTCGCCAAGCCGTTTTTGTTAAAAACATTTTCCAAGCCGTTTTTCTTTAAGTTTTTCCAAGCCGTTTTTGTTTTTTATAGTAAAAAACTTTTTAAGTTTAAGTCAGTATTTAAACTATTGCTTTTGCTTGTATTTTTCGTCTGCGCAAGATTTACCAAAGTACATCAGTTCCCATACCGCAGGGTCGCTGACGCTTTCGACGACTGCGCCGTTTACTATTTTTTCAATAGTTGCAGTACCTTCAAAACGAAGATATCCGCCGTCAAATCCGATAAGTTTTGCCATAAAGCCGAGAGACTTTGGCAAAACGTCAACGAAACGAGTTTTATTGACGTCGCTGTGCCTATCGTATATTATTCTATATTCTTCGCCCGATTCCGTCGTGTATTCGTAAATGACTTTGTTATACACGGGCTTGCCTGTTTTTTCGTCTACGTATCTGCCTTCGGGTTTAAATTTTAAGGTATGGTTTGAATTATCTCCGAGAATTTCGTTTCCTTTTGCAAGTAAGAACACGTCGAAATCTTTATATCCGTATTTTTTCTCGCCCGTAATCCAAGCCGAAATAACCTTATAATCTCCCATTTTGGCTCTGCCCCAGTACCAATGGTGCATCAACTTGAGCATTGAAATATTACCCCAGTTGTGATCGTGGTAACCCGAACCTTCAAGGTGAAGTTTTTTGCCTCCGTCGTACGTTACGTCTGCAACCGCCTTGCCTTCGGGGATGGCGGGAAGCCAAGCGAAGTAGCGTTCTTCGTTGTCGCCAAAGAAAATACTGCCCGTTTGAGATCTCCACGCTCTAATCGTGCCGTCAAGAGAAAGACGAGCGCTCATAGTTTTCCCTTTGAAAACTACGTCGTAGCGCTGAAGATCGCCCTGACACCAACATTCGCCGATTTTCACGTCGCACTTGTCTTTTGCGTAATAACTTTCTTCTATCGTTGCGTATACTTCTTCTGAAAATTTCGCGCCGTCTGGCAAGGTTAGTTCGATAGTTGAAATGGGTTTTATCGGCCCGTTAACGCTTATAGGCATTTTTGAATAAAAGAATATGACGAGAATAGTTCCGTCTGGGTAATGAGAGTCGTAATACCACCACTCGTATTCACCGCGCTTACCGTCAACGCGCGAGCCGTCTTCCCAAAGTTCTACGTTATTGCGGTTTAGCCCCATTTTTTTATAATGTAAATCGTCGTCGGGGTGTATTGATTTAAAAATTTTAGACATAGTAGTCTCCGTATAATTAAAGATAAATCTATTATAACAAAAAGAGTGTCATAATTCAACCCGATTATTTAATAAAATCGTTAGCGTAACGCTATATGTTTTAATTTTTTCCAACTATTGACAGAACTCGCAATATAGACTATAATGATAATAAGAAAACAAATTTTGTTTTTAAGGAGAAAATAATGAAAATTTTGAAGGACCTTTTTAAAAAGAAGCAAGAAGACAAAAATGAAAACGAGTGCTGGTATAACAACATGCACGAAGAATCGTTTAGCGCAAAAGGAGAACCCTTGGAAAATGCAGTTACGGGTACTGGGTTAGGGACTGCTTATATGTCTTCGTCTAAGGCTAATTAAAAACCACAATAAAAAGATTTTAACGGCTTGCCAAAGGCAAGCCTTTTTCATTGATTAAAACGCCGATGTCGATGGTAACGTGTTTTAAAAGTCTTTATTTTTAGGCTATGGTAAATCGTTGAAAAATATTATTCGTTGTGATAAAATAAAATTATGTTAAACGAAATTTTAAATTTACAATTTGTTAAAATTACTTTAAGTTCTCCAAAAGCAAAGGCGGAGTACGACAAAATTTCAATTCGCCCCGTTAGAATAAAAGGGAAAGACTGTTTTCAAGCCGAAAGGTTTAGCGATAATAAAGTTTTTCACTTAAACGTAGAAAAAGCCGATTTTGAAGGGTTTTTAAGCGAAATTTTACCGCTTTACGCGCAAGTTTGCGTTTTTACGGTAGGAAAAACTGTAACTTTCTTTTCGGGTAAAGGTAAAATTAAGCGTTCGGAGAGTAAAAACGACTTAAAAGGCGACGTCAATCTTTCAAATAACCGCGAAAAAGATTATATTTTAAAAGAAGGGGAAAATATCCCTGCGCTCGTCGATTTAGGCGTTTTTACCCAAGATTTTAAGGTTGTAAAGTCTAAATACGACAAGTATAGACAAATTAACCGCTTCGTTGAACTTATCGACGACGAGTGCGGAAAAATAGGAAAAGACCAAATTACGATTTTAGATTTTGGTTGTGGAAAGAGTTATTTGACCTTTATCGTATATTATTATTTTGCCGTGATAAAGGGCAAAAAAGTCAAAATTATCGGATACGACTTAAAAAAGGACGTCGTTTTAAATTGTAACAAAATTGCGCGAAAATACGGGTATGAAAACCTTGAATTCGTCGTTGCAGACGTTAAAAAAGACGTTTTGTACGAAGAAGAAATCGACGTCGTAATTTCACTTCACGCTTGCGATACGGCGACCGATTACGCCCTTAATTACGCAATCAAAAAAGGGGTTAAAAATATTTTTTCCGTACCGTGTTGTCAGCACGAGATAAACCTTTCGATAAGTAAGGGCGGAGATATGGACTCTTTACTTAAATACGGAATTATAAAAGAGAGGGTTTCGGCTCTCCTTACCGATAGCATAAGAGCGATGATTTTGGAAGATATGGGCTATAAAGTTGACGTTATAGAGTTTGTAGACCTTGCGCACTCGCCCAAAAACCTTATGATAAGAGCAAAAAAGACAAGGGGAGAAAAGCGAGTAAACGCCCCCGAAATTGAAAGATTACAATCTTTATACGGGTTTAAACAAACGTTATACGAACTTGCGTATAAAGACTAAAAGTTAGGCTATAAGCCGTTTGTTACGGCTAAAGGGGGAAATATGCTTAAATTTTCGAGTTTAAAAACTGAATATTTAACTAACCCTATTTGCGTTCCGCTTGATAGGGTTAGATTTAGTTGGGAAGTTTTGTCCGATAGAAAAAACCAAAGGCAAACGGCTTATCAAATTACCGTAACCGACGGAGTTAAAACCGTATGGGATTCGGGTAAGGTTTTACGCTCTAAAACCGCAGGCGTTTTATACGGCGGAGAGCAGTTAAAACCGAGAACTAAATATTTTTGGAGCGTTAAAGTTTTTGGGGTTGACGGCGAAGAATCTTCGGTTTCTCCCGTTCAAACTTTTGAAACTTGTTTATCTAACGAAAAGTGGGAGAGCGTAAGTTTTATCGGCGCGAAGGTGGACGGGTTGCCGATTTTAAGAAAAAGTATTAACTTGCAAAATAAAAAAATAGTTTCGGCAAGGCTTTACGCTTGTGGGCTTGGCAATTATAACCTTACTTTAAATGGAAAGCCCGTTAGTGAAGAACTTTTAAATCCTATGGTTACGCGTTATCATAACCGTTATTTTTACAACGCGTTTGATATTACGAATTTGTTAAAAAACGGAGAAAATGCCTTTTGCGTTATGCTCAGTAACGGCTATTATTGTATGAGCGACAACGGCGTTGACTGGCAAAAAGCAAAGTGGGCAAACTCGCCTTGGGCGGATAGACCTAAATTTAAAATGCTTGCGTTCGTTCGCTTTGACGACGGAACGGAAAGAGAAATTATAACTGACGAAAGTTGGAAATTCTCAGAAAGTCCGCTTAAAGTTGACGAGGCGTATTACGGCGAAGAATTTGACGCAAGGCTTATTAAAGACGGCTGGGACGAGCCGAACTTTGACGATAGCAGTTGGCAACGCGCCGAAAAGGTTGAAAAACCGCTTGGAAAAGCCGAGCCACAACTTGCGGTAGGTTGCGCTAAAATTTGCGAAATGCCGTTAAAAACGCTTTATGAAAAAGAAAACGAATATCTTTTTGACCTTGAGCAAATGACTGCGGGTTGGGTTAGCGTATCCGTGGAAGGAGCAAACGGCGCAAGCGTTGAAGTGAGTTATTCGGAGTGGCTTGACGATAAAGGCGAATTTGACCAGAGATTTTTGCTTGGCAAGTGGAATTTTAAAGGTAAACTACGCCAACCGCAAACCGATTATTTTACGCTACGCGGAGATGGAATTGAAAATTTTGCTCCCCTATTTCAATATAAGGGATTTAGATACGTTCGTATTAGAACTTACGGAAAAATCGCGATTAAAGGTGTTATAGCCCAAGTTGTTTATGCAAATTTAGAACGTACGGGCGAATTTTCCTGTTCTAACGAAGTTATAAACGATATTCACAAGGCGTGCCAAAATTCTTTGCTTAACAATATGCACGGATACCCGAGCGATACCCCCGTATACGAAAAAATGGGGTATTTGGCAGACGGTTATTTAACTCAAGAAATGGCGCATTACAATTTTGACGCTACGCTTTATTACGAAAAGTGGGCGAGAGATATAAACGACCAAGCAAAAGACGACGGTTATTTAGAACAAACCGCTCCCATGTGGGATGAAGATAAAGAAAACGCTCCCGAGTGGAGCGTGGCAATAGCCGTCGTTCCGTATCAAATTTATTTACAAACGGGCGATGCGACTTTGCTTTTCGAGTGTTACGACAAAGCGAAAAAGGTGTTTGCTTATCAGTTAGGGCTTACCAAAAATTATATAGCAACTTCAATGTGGGGCGACCACGCTTGTTTTGAAAATCATACTATTAAAGAAATTTCTGCAACGGCAAGCCTATACGATATGGCTAATATTTTACGTTTGACGGCGCAAATGCAAGGAAAGGACAAAGACGCAGAATATTATACGAGCGTTGCCGATAAAATTAAAACCGCCTTTAACGAACGCTTTTTTGACGAAAAAACGGGGTGTTACAGTCAAGAAAAAGGGGACGTAACTTTAAACGCGCAGGTAATTCCATACGCCTTGGGACTTGTTGAAAATGATAAAAAACGACTTATAGGCGAGTTTTTAATAAATAATAACCTTGATTTTGTATGTGGAATTTTTGCTGTAAAATATCTTTTCCCCGTATTTCAAAAATTAGGTCTTGGAAATAGACTATACGAGTTTGCTACAGCGACGACGATTCCGTCTTGGCGACGTTGGCTTTCGTTTGGCGACGGCTCTTTATGGGAACAATGGGACGAAACGCGTTCGCGCAATCACCATATGTTTGGAACGATAGACGAGTGGTTTTACAAGTCGATAGCGGGGCTTAATATTCTTAATCATAAAAGCATAGAAATCGAGCCGTTTTTCCATAGTGATTTATCTTGGGCAAAAGCAACCGTTCAAACTATAAACGGCAAGGCAAAATGTGGTTGGGAGAGAAAGGAAAAATCAATAACGGTAAACCTTTTAGTACCCTTTAACGCAACCGCTATCGTGAGATTTTTTAAAGAAAAAAAGGCTTGCGTTTTTGAAAATGGCTTGCCTTTAACTGCTTGCGACGGGGTTAAAATTATTCAAGAAAACGACGATTTTACTCTTTTTGAAATCGGCTCTGGCGAATATAGTTTTGAAATTAAATAACAAATTTTTTTCAAAAAGCGTTTCTTTTTTAGAAACGCTTTTTTGCTAAAAGTAGGTGTATAAGTCGATTTTTTAAAATATTTAAATTTAACGCACTCCATTTTTTAGAGAAATAAACCGCAGTTTGACAGTCCTTTTTTAAAAGAGTATAATATAAGTAGGCGAAAAACTACGCTAAAACTTAAGGAGAAATAATGAGAAAAGTTTTTATAGTATCAATACTGTCGTTTTTATTTTTAACTATAGCGTCTATCGTTACTTATATTTTGAAATTTATCGTCTTTAAAAACGCTTGGATACCGCTGATTATAGGCGTTGCAATATTGTCCGCCAGCGGAGTTCTTGCCATTTTCGGCAAGAGAAAGTTATGGATAAATATCGTTTGTTTTACTGTAAGCGGAATAGCGCTCGGGTTTTGTATCCGTTCTTGGTACGCGTTTAGAAAGTTTGACAACGGGCTTGGCGTTTTAACTTTGGTATCGCTTTGTTGCGTTTTATATCTTTGGATTGTGTTCGCCTTGTCAAGACTAAAGTTCGCGCGTAATCACCCAACCCTTTTCGTAATAATAGTTACGTTGCTATCTTTGACCGCTTACGTTTTGTTAGTCGTGTTTACAAAAACCACTTACGTTTCTACTTTCGGATATTATATGATTATAGAGATTGCCTTTTTATTCGCAATGTTTTCGAGTACAGACGACGAATTTGAACTTTTTAGAAAGGTAACTTTATCAACTTATAGCGTTTTCGTCGTTGCAATCATTATTGTTATAATGCTGTTGTCGGGCGAAGGCGGGGACGTAGATTTTGACTTGAGCGGAATTGATTTAGATTTTAATATCGGCTCGTCAAACGGCAAAAAAACCAAGAAAAAATAAATGCGGTACTAAACCCCGAATACGCTCTGCGTATTCGGGGTTTAGTTTGTCTATAAGTTGATTATTGACCGTTTTTGCCGTCATCTAATAAAGTTTTAACGGCTTGATAGACGTGTTTTACGGGCACGATTTCTATTCTTTGTTTATATTTTTCAACTTGAGCGTAATTTCTCGCGGGTAAAACGACCTTTTTAAAACCGAGTTTAATACTTTCTAAAACTCTTTTTTCGGCTTGCATAACGGGACGAATTTCACCCGTTAGACCTATTTCGCCAAAAACGCAAGTCGTCTTTTCGACGGGGACGTTTTTATATGAACTTGCAAGCGCTATCGCAATCGCTAAATCGGCAGACGGCTCGGAAAGTTTTATTCCGCCCATAGCGGTGGCGTAAACGTCGAAAGAATAAAACGGCATATACGCCCGTTTTTCAAGCACGGCAAGCAAAAACGCCGTTCTGTTATAGTCTACGCCGAGAGGCATACGCCTTGGCATACCGAATACCGTTTTAGAAAGTAGAGTTTGGATTTCTACGGGCATACAGCGGTTTCCCGATACCGACGGCGTAACTACGCTTCCCGATTCGCTTCCGCGTTCTTCCGAAACGAAAATTCCGTTGTAATCTTTAACTCCGAAAATGCCGTTTTCACGCATTTCAAAAACGCCGACTTCTTGCGCCGAGCCAAATCTGTTTTTAACGGCGCGGAGCAGTTTGTAATTGTCTTCGGGTTGACCTTCAAAATAGAGTACGGTGTCCATAATATGTTCAAGTACTTTAGGACCTGCAATCGCTCCGTCTTTTGTAACGTGTCCAACTATAAAAACGGTGGTTTTCGTAGATTTAGCAAAACGCATAAGTTTAGACGCGCACTCTTTAACTTGCCCCACGCTACCAGATGAACCGCTCAATTCTTCTAAATATACGGCTTGGATAGAGTCGACTATCAAAACGTCGTAATCGTTGGCTTCGTCTATTATGTTATTTAGGCAAGTTTCGTTCATAATCATAAGGTTTTCGCCCGAAATACCAAGCCTGTCGCACCTTATTTTTACTTGACCGTGACTTTCTTCCGCAGACGCGTACAAAACTCTCGCTTTTTTTGAGAGAATTCCTGCAACTTGCGTCATAAGAGTAGACTTTCCTATCCCCGGATCACCGCCTATCAAAACGAGAGAAGACGAAACTATTCCGCCTCCTAAAACGGTGTCGAATTCGTCGATACCCGTTTTTACTCTCGTAATTTTTTCGTCGCTTATTTCCGAAAGTTTTACAGGCTTTGCGTAAGGTTGCCTTATTTTATTTTCGGTAGATTTCGCTGGAGTTTCAACTTCTTCGTTTATCGTTCCAAATTTTCCGCAAGTTGGACATTTGCCCATCCAACCCGGAGTAACCGAGCCACACTCCGAACAAACGTATTTAGTAGTAATTTTTTGTTTAGCCATTTTTTATTCCTTTACGAGCGCGCAGTACGATTGAACGGCAATGCCTTCTTCGCGCCCTACCGTGCCTATTCCTTCTAAAGTGGTGCAAGTAATGCCTACGCAAGACGTGTCAACGCCCAAAGCGATAGCGAGGTTTTGTTTAATTTCGTCTACGAATTTTGCAAGTTTCGGTTTTTGCGCCATAATGACCGAACTCACGTTTTTGAGCCTATAGCCCGACTTATTGATGAGATTTACCACTTCTTCTAAAAGTTTCATGCTCGAAATCCCCTTGTATTTATCGTCTGTATCGGGGAAGTGTTTGCCTATGTCGCCAAGGCTTGCCGCCGAGAGCATTGCGTCCATAATAGCGTGGGTTAAAACGTCGGCGTCGCTGTGTCCGAGTAGCCCTTTGACGTGCGGAATTTCTTTACCGCCGAGTATAAGTTTGCGGTTTTCAACCAAAACGTGAAGGTCGAAACCCGTGCCGACGAAAAGATTTTCGGAAAGGTAAAAATCTTCGGGGCGAGTGAGTTTTTTGTTTAACGGAGAGCCTTCGACGATTTTGGGGAAACCCACGTATTTTGCATATAGTCCGCTCTCGTCGGTAAATTCTTCGTTTTCGCCCATTAAAGAGTAGGCTTTTTTCAAGTTGCCCGAAATAAAACCTTGCGGGGTTTGAACGGAATATTTATTCTTTCTTTCCGTCTTTACGATTTTTAAAAGCCCGTCGGTTTCGGCAATAGTGTCTGTAGTTGGAATTGCAACGACTCCCGTGCCGAATTCTTTAACAGACGAAATACATCTTTTTATAATATCTTTAGTAACGAAACATCTCGCTCCGTCGTGTATTAAAACTATTTCGTCGTCGTCAGTTTTTAAAAGGGCGTTCAAAACGGACTCCGTTCTGGTTTTTCCGCCTAACACGAAGTCTGCTTTTACAAAAAGCCCGTCGCATTTTTTCTTAAAAATTTCAAGGTCGGACGGGGTACAGGTTATAATTATCCTGTCTATTTCTTCAACTTCTTTAAAAACTCCGACGCACTTTTCAAAAGGGGTAATTCCACCCAAATCTTTTAAAAGTTTGTTGTAGCCAAAACCTGCGCGTTCGCCTTTTCCGGCACAGGTTATTATCGCGGTAATTCTTTTCATTATTATGTAATACCCCTTAATTGATTATTTCGTAAAGCGAAGTTGCTTCTTCTTTTTTTACGGTTTCTTTCAAGACTAAAACCCTAAATTTTAGCGAGCCTTCGCCAAAGCGAATTTCCACTTCGTCGCCAACTTTTAGCGAGTAAGAGGGCTTTACGTCCTTGCCGTTTACCGACACCCTACCGCCCGAGCACGCGTCGTTTGCGACGCTTCTTCTTTTTAAAATTCTTGAAACTTTTAAAAATTTATCTATTCTCATAACACCGCCTAAAATGATATTTTTTATTAAAATTTTATTGATTTTTAAAATTTGCGTTAAAATCCTTGACAGATTGAAATTTTCAGAATATAATTACATAATGCTATAATTTCCATAATAGCGCCTTTTTGCGATTTTTTAGCAAAATTTAAAGGCAAAAATATGGGAATTTCGGTGATTTATAATTACATTATACACCGTTACGTCAACAAAATCAAGGCGTTTTGACAACAAATAAAAAAAAGGAGTGTGCTTATGTCGCGCAATTTACCGATTCAAAAATTCGGCAACGTCGAAAGAAGAACCTTTTCTATGATTCAAGAGGTACAGCCTATACCTTATCTTATCGAGATTCAAAGGGATTCTTACGCTGGCTTTATCGAAGAAGGCATCAGTGAAGTTTTTGAAGATTTTTCTCCTATAACGGACTATTCTGATCGTTTTGAACTTTACTTCCTTGACCACACGCTTTCAAATACTCCAAAGTATAGCGAGAAAGAGTGTAGGGATAGAGACGCTACCTACGCCGTGCCGTTAAAGGTAAAAGTAAGGCTTGTCAACAAAGTAACCGACGAAGTTATCGATCAAGAAGTATTTATGGGAGATCTTCCCAAAATGACCGATAACGGTTCGTTTATCATAAACGGAGCGGAAAGAGTTATCGTTTCGCAACTCGTTCGTTCTCCGGGTGTTTATAACGGATTTAACTTCTCTAAAACGGGAAGAAAAATCTTCGACACCACGGTAATTCCAAACAGGGGCGCATGGCTTGAATTTGAGCAGGATGCCGACGGCGTTTTATGGGTAAAGGTAGATAGAACCCGTAAACTCACGGCAACCGTACTTTTGCGTGCTCTCGGCTTTGGAACTAACGAAGCGATTAAAGAAATCTTTGAAGAAGACGAGATGATCGGTCTTACTATGGCGAAAGACGTGGCTACTTCCGAAGCAGAAGGTCTCGTCGAGCTTTATAGAAGACTTCGTCCGGGCGAAATTCCTACCGAAGACGCAGTTCGTCAACACCTTAAAAATGTATTCTTCGATCCAAGAAGATACGACTGCGCAAAGGTCGGCAGATACAAATTTAATAAACGTCTTAACATGGGCGTAAGGCTCGTTGGATGCACCGCTTACGAAGATATAGTAAACGAAGACGGGGAAATTCTCGTATCAAAAGGCGAAGTTTTCACTGCTGAACAGGCAAAGGCAGTTCAAAACAGCGGTATCAACGAAGTATACGTTTTAGTTGAAGGCGGTAAAAAGCATAAGATTATTGCAAATAACGCGGTTGACTTTGAAGCCGTTTCGGGCGTTTCTCATAGACCGTTCGGTCTTATTGAAACCGTTTACTATCCGAACTTTGCGTTTGCTAAAGAACTTGCCGACGCAACTGAAGACGACAGTATTGAAAACGTTGCGGACAGATATCTCGATAGAATTAACTCTATTTTCTACGTAAACGAAGTCGTTGCTCCCGAAGGCGAAGAACTTAAGCCTGAAGACAAGAAAAACGCTGAAAAGAGAAAGGAACTCCGCCGTCGTTTCGTTTTCGCATGTCGCGCGTTCTTCGATATTTTGAAAAACGGCGTTCCCGAAAAACTTACGGCTGAACAAAAGAAGAATATCAAACCGCTTATTGATAAACTCAATCATAAACATATCACTACCGACGATATTATCGCTACTATTTCTTTAAACGCCGACTTAAATTACGGAATCGGCTCGGTTGACAATATCGACCACCTTGGAAATAGACGCGTTCGTTCGGTTGGCGAACTTTTACAAAATCAGTTCAGAATCGGTATTACCAGACTTGAAAGAGTTATTAAAGAAAGAATGTCGACTCAAGATCCTAAAGACGTATCTCCGCAAGGTCTTATCAACGTAAGACCTGTGTCGAGCGCAATTAAGGAATTCTTCGGTTCGTCGCAACTTTCTCAATTTATGGATCAAACCAACCCGATTGCAGAACTTACTCATAAGAGAAAACTTTCGGCGTTAGGCCCAGGCGGTCTTAATAGAGAAAGAGCGACCTTTGAAGTTCGTGACGTTCACTACACGCACTACGGAAGAATGTGTCCTATCGAAACGCCCGAAGGTCAAAACATCGGTCTTATCACTTCGCTCTCTGCTTACGCAAAGGTAAACGAATACGGCTTTATCGAATCTGCGTATAGACGAGTAGTAGACGGAAAAGTAACCGATATAGTTGATTATCTCACCGCTGACGAAGAAGACGCTTTCGTCGTTGCTCAAGCAAACGAGCCTGTTGACGAAAACGGATATTTAGTAAACGGCCGTGTATCTTGCAGAAGAAGGGATGAAATAACCGAACTTCCTAAAGAAGAAATCAATTATATGGACGTATCGCCAAAGCAACTCGTATCGGTTGCAACCGCGCTTATACCGTTCCTTGAAAACTGCGATACCAACCGCGCGCTCATGGGTTCTAACATGCAACGTCAAGCAGTTCCCCTTTTAAAACCCGAATCTCCTATCGTAGGTACGGGTATCGAAGCGAAAATCGCTTACGACTCGGGCGTTATGGTAATCGCTAAAGAAGCGGGCGTAGTTAAGAGCGTTTCGGGTAGCGAAATCGTAGTTACCGAAGACGACGGAACTTCGACCGGCTTTGACAGAGTATACACTTTAAAGAAATTTGAAAGATCTAACCAAGGCACTTGCCTTAACCAAAAGCCTATCGTAAAGACGGGGGACAAAGTTTGCAAGGGTATGATACTTGCCGACGGTCCTGCAACTTGCGACGGCGAACTCGCTCTTGGTAGAAATATCCTTATCGGTTATATGACTTGGGAAGGTTATAACTACGAAGACGCTATACTTCTTTCTGAAAAACTCGTTCAAAACGATATATTTACTTCAATCCACATTGAAGAACACGAAATCGAATGCCGTGAAACCAAACTCGGCGAAGAAGAAATTACGAGAGATATTCCAAACGTCGGCGAAGACGCATTGAAAGACCTTGATAGCGAAGGTATTATAAGAGTCGGCGCAGAAGTAACAAGCGGAGATATCTTGGTAGGTAAAGTTACGCCAAAGGGCGAAACCGAACTTACTCCCGAAGAAAGACTTCTTCGCGCAATCTTTGGCGAAAAGGCAAGAGAAGTTAGAGATTCTTCGCTCCGCGTTCCACACGGCGAAGGCGGTATCGTAGTAGACGTTAAAAAGTTCACGAGAGCAAACAAAGACGAACTTTCTCCCGGCGTAAATCAACTTATAAGGGTATATATTGCTCAAAAGAGAAAGATTTCCGTCGGCGATAAGATGGCGGGACGTTACGGTAACAAGGGCGTTATTTCAAGAATTTTACCCGAAGCAGATATGCCGTTCCTTGCAGACGGAACTCCGCTTCAAATCGTACTTAACCCGCTCGGCGTTCCTTCTCGTATGAATATCGGACAAGTGCTTGAAGTGCACCTTTCGCTCGTTTGTAAGCAACTCGGTTGGAAGATTGCAACCCCAGTATTCGACGGCGCAAGCGAAAACGATATTAGAGAACTTTTAGAAGAAAATCATTTTGTAAACCCATTTGGCGACGTAGACGGTAAAATTCAACTCTATGACGGCAGAACGGGCGAACCTTTTGAAAACAGAGTAACCGTCGGTTACATGTACATGATAAAACTTCACCACTTGGTTGACGACAAGATTCACGCGCGTTCGGTAGGACCTTACTCGGTTGTTACTCAACAACCACTCGGCGGTAAGGCGCAATTCGGCGGACAAAGATTTGGTGAAATGGAAGTTTGGGCGCTCGAAGCGTACGGCGCGTCTCACATCCTTCAAGAAATCCTTACCGTAAAATCCGACGACGTTGTTGGTCGTGTTAAAACTTACGAATCAATCGTAAAGGGTAGCGATATTTCCGAACCTGGTATTCCAGAGTCGTTCAAAGTTCTTTTAAAAGAACTTCAATCGCTTGCTCTTGATATGAAAGTTCTTACTGAAAATCACGAAGAAATCAACCTTAAAGACCTTACTGATACAGACGACGATATGCCTGTTCATCACAGAGAAAAAGAAAATATCGATATCGTTGATCTCGGTTTGGATACGGTTGAAGAAGTTGACTTCGGCGAAGACGACGAAGAATCTATCTTTGACGATTACGACGACAGTTTTGACAAGGACGACGGATTCCAGTCGAGCGACTTGTTTGACGATTTTGACGATCTTGACGACTTCGTTGACGAAGACGACGAAGATTAAAACGGGAGGAATATAAATGTTTGAACTTAACAATTTCAATTCCATACAGATAAGCGTTGCGTCTCCCGAAAAAATAAGGGAGTGGTCTTACGGCGAAGTAACTCGCCCTGAAACCATTAACTATAGAACGCAAAAACCCGAAAAAGACGGTCTTTACTGCGAGAGAATTTTCGGACCTACTAAGGACTGGGAATGTCATTGCGGAAAGTATAAAAGAATTAGATATAAAGGTATCATTTGTGAAAAGTGCGGAGTTGAAATTACCCGCGCTAAAGTAAGACGTGAGAGAATGGGACATATTGAACTTGCCGCTCCCGTTTCGCACATTTGGTATTTTAAAGGCGTACCTTCTCGTATCGGTCTTATGATCGATATGGGACCTAAACAACTTGAACAAGTAATTTACTTTGCAAGTTACGTCGTTTTAGATCCGGGTACTACCGACCTTGCTTACAAGCAAGTTATTAACGATAGAGAGTATAGAGAAGCGTGCGAACAATTCGGCGAAAAGTCGTTTAAAGTTGGTATGGGCGCTGAAGCCATTAAGGATCTTCTTATGGCTATCGACCTTGAAAAAGAAAGCGCTGAACTTAAACAACTCATCACCGAAAATCCCGACAGTCAAAAGAGCGCGAAAGCAATTAAGCGTCTTGACGTTGTAGAAGCGTTTAGAAAGAGCGGCGCTCGTCCTGAGTGGATGATTCTCGACGTAATTCCGGTAATTCCGCCAGAACTTCGTCCTATGATTCAATTAGACGGCGGTAGATTTGCAACTTCCGACCTTAACGACCTTTACAGACGCGTTATCAACCGTAACAACCGTCTTAAAAAACTTATGGAATTCGGCGCGCCCGAAATCATCATAAGAAACGAAAAGAGAATGCTTCAAGACGCGGTTGACGCTCTTATCGACAACGGTAGACGCGGTAAAGCCGTAGCGGGAGCAGGCAATAGAGATTTAAAATCGCTCTCTGCAATACTTCGTGGTAAACAAGGTAGATTCCGTCAAAACCTTCTCGGTAAGCGTGTAGACTATTCAGGTCGTTCGGTTATCGTAGTAGGTCCTGAACTTAAACTTTATCAATGCGGTCTTCCAAAGGAAATGGCTATCGAACTTTTCAAGCCTTTCGTTATGAAGAAACTCGTTGAACAAAATATTTGTCATAACATTAAGAGCGCAAAGAGAACGGTTGAAAGAATGAAACCTTGCGTTTGGGATATTTTGGAAAACGTTATAAAAGACCATCCTGTTCTTTTAAACAGAGCGCCAACCCTTCACAGACTTTCAATTCAAGCGTTCGAGCCTGTTTTAATCGAAGGTAGAGCAATCAAACTTCATCCGCTCGTTTGTGGCGCGTTCAACGCCGACTTCGACGGAGACCAAATGGCAGTTCACGTTCCGCTTTCTGTAGAAGCGCAAGCAGAAGCAAGATTCTTGATGCTTGCTTCTAACAACATCTTGAAACTTTCCGACGGTAAGCCCGTTATGTCGCCTTCTCAAGATATGGTACTCGGCGGATATTACCTTACCATTACAAGACGTGAAGACGGAAAGTATTACGACGAAAGATATAACGAATACGTTATCGGCGAAGACGGTAATTTCTACGACGAAAAGAAAATTCTCTTTACTCCGTCGGACAAAGTTTACGCTGAAAAGAGCGTAGTCGTTAAGGCTGATAAGAACGGTCTTTACGCAAGAGAAGAAAGAGAAGTTAAAGACGTTATCGTAAGTTGTACTTTAACGAGAGCCGACACGGGCAAGTCGTTCAAGGTAACGAGATACGAGCCAAACGTTTATATTTCTTGCGACGAAGCCCTTATGGCTTATCAAACCAAGCAACTTTGGTGTCAAGACGAAATTTACGTTCGTAGAGAAGTAACCCTTCCGGATGGAACTAAACACAGCGGTATTATTAAAACTACCGTAGGTAGAATTATCTTCAACGAAGGTATTCCGCAAGATATTACGGGTAGTAAATTCACGGTTAGAAACCCTGAAGATCCCGACAGTTATCTCCAACTCGTAATCAATTTCTTGGTAGGCAAGAGCCAACTTAAGAAAATCGTCGACGCATGCTTTAAATCGAGAGGTTCAGTATGCGCAGCCGAAACTCTTGACTATATCAAGGCTTTGGGTTACAGATATTCAACCGTTGCAGCAATCACTACGTCGGTATTCGATATGAAAGTGCCTGAAAAGAAAAAGGACATTATCGACAAGGCGAGCGCAGAAGTTATCGGTATTGAAAGAAAATATAAACGCGGTATTTTAACTGACGACGAAAGATATAAAGCAGTCGTTGATATTTGGACGAAGGCAACTTCGGACGTTACCGACGTTTTGAAACTCAATCTTCGCAAGTTCAATCCTATTTGGATGATGGCAGACTCGGGCGCCCGTGGTTCTATCGACCAAATTAAGCAACTTGCAGGTATGCGTGGTCTTATGACCAACCCTAACGGTAAAATTATTGAAATTCCCGTTAAATCTTGTTTCCGTGAAGGTCTTACGGTTCTTGAATACTTCATTTCTTCACACGGTGGACGTAAAGGTCTTGCCGACACCGCTTTAAAGACGGCTGACTCTGGTTACCTTACTCGTCGTTTAGTAGACGTTTCTCACAACGTAATCATCAGAGAAGAAGATTGCGGTGATAGAAAGGGTATGGAAATCGAAGCAATCCGCGGTATTAAAGGCGAGATTATCGAAGGTTTAGAAGATAGAATTAACGGTAGATTTGCATCACAAGACGTAGTTCATCCTGAAACGGGTGAAATAATCGTTCCTGCTAACGAAATGATTACCGAAGAAAAAGCAAAGCAAATTTGCGACGCAGGTATCGAAAAAGTAGTAATCAGAAACGTATTCACTTGTAAATCGAAATACGGCGTATGCGCTAAATGTTACGGAAAGAACATGAGTAACTCGCTCCCCGTACAAATCGGCGAAGCGGTTGGTATTATCGCCGCTCAATCAATCGGCGAACCCGGTACGCAACTTACCATGAGAACGTTCCACACAGGCGGTATAGCGTCTACGGGCGATATAACACAAGGTCTTCCGAGAGTTGAAGAACTTTTTGAAGCGCGTAAGCCAAAGGGTGAAGCAATCGTATGTGAACACAGCGGTACTGTAACCGTTCAAGAAAAGGACGGTATCCGTCACGTATACGTTAAGTCTGACGAAGACGGTTCTACTAAAGACTATGCAATTCCGTTCAGCGCAGATTTAAGAGTAAAAACGGGCGACGTAGTAGACCCCGGTACAGTTCTTACGGGTGGTTCGGTAAATCCGCAAACTATCTTAAAGACAAGAGGATTCAAGGCTGTTCAAGATTATATCTTGAAAGAAGTTCAATCGGTATATCGTAGCCAAGGCGTTGACATTAACGATAAGCACATTGAAATTATCGTTAACCAAATGCTTAGAAAAGTTAAGATTTTATCGAGTGGCGACACCGAATTCTTACCTGGCGAAAGCGTAGACCTTTTGACTTTGGACGAAGAAAACGGCAAAGTGCTTGCAAACGGCGGAAGTCCTGCTATTGCAAAGAGAATACTTCTCGGTATTACAAAAGCCGCTCTCGCTACCGAATCTTTCCTTTCGGCTGCATCTTTCCAAGAAACTTCAAAAGTTTTAACGGACGCTGCAATTCATAATAAGTACGATCCGCTTATGGGTCTTAAAGAAAACGTTATTATCGGTAAACTTATTCCTGCGGGAACAGGCGTTAAGGACTATAAAAACCTTACTCCACAGTACAATAGCGTACGTCCTGCAAGCGATTTAGTAACCGACGTTTCTGAAGATGACGAAGAAGACGCAATTTAAGCGTACGTCCATTATATAAAAACAAAAAGCCCAACGGCGCGCGCCGTTGGGCTTTTAATTGATAAAAAATGAATTGTAAAACTAAGCAACATACATTTATAATTTATTATACAAGCAACGTAGTTTTAAATATACGTTGACAACGCGTTATTAAAAGATATATAATAAAATACGAAGGGGATAACTTGTGAGTTTTAGTGGAAGTAGACAAAATGGCAAATTAAAAATTACAAAGGGCTTTGGCGTCGTGTATCCTTACGGTAACGAGATAAGAGCATATCTTGAGTCTCCGTTTGGTTCAAACGTTTCCGATTTTTATTGTAACATGCAAAATCAGGCTAAAGGCATAACTTTGGCTTGGGAAAATGATGAAAAAAATGTAAAATTTGTAACGCTTGAATATGGTGAGAAAAGTTGTGAAGCAAATAAAATTGTTAAACTTGCTCTAGATAAAAATGCAAAATCCTACGATTTATATAATTTGTTAAAGGACACCGAATACGAGTGGCAAGTTAGCGTAGGTCTTGAAAACGGAGAAGTTTTAACAGCAGGGGCAGAATTTAAAACGACGGAACTTGGTCCGAGATTTTTAAATATTTCACAGGTTTACAATACTCGTGATGCGGGTGGATGGTTAACCGACGACGGTAAGAAAACAAAGTGCGGTTTATTGTATCGTGGCGGAGAATTAAAGTTTTCGCTACCTAAAGAAGCGGATTTAGTTTTTCAAAAACTTGGGATTGTCGTTGAGATAGATTTACGTGGTAGCGTTGAAGAAAATGGATATCCAACCAAAAGTCAAATTTCTAACGCAAGGGCAGTATTTGTCATAACCGACGGTTATGCAAGTGCTTTTAGTGAAAAATTTACCGCAAACTTTCGCAAAGTTTTTTCTCTTATGGCAAACTCTCAAAATTACCCTATGTACGTGCATTGTACGGGTGGCGCTGATAGAACGGGAACGATTATCTTTCTCATAAACGCCTTGCTTGGTGTTTCGGAAGATCTGCTCGTAAAGGATTACGAATTGACGAGTTTTTCTATATATGGAGAAAGAAGTTCGGTAAGGGGGACTACTTACGGTGATATGTTTAGAGATTTTTTGTTTAAATTAAAGTCTTATGAAGGAGAAAATTTATCTAAAAAAACCGAAAATTATATGCTGTCTATCGGTGTAACACCGCAAGAAATATCTAATATTCGGTCGTTATTTCTCGATTGAAAAAATGAAATAGGCAAAAAGCCCAACGGAGCGTGCCGTTGAGCTTTTAATTTTATAGAAAAAGTCTTTGCGTGGTTGCAAAGACTTTTTTGCTTAATATTCGTCGGTTAAACCAAGTAGATAATCGGCAGAAACTTCTAAACAACTGCAAATAAGATAAAGCGTTTGTAAAGACGGAAAACTTTTTCCCGATTTGTAGTCGCTTACGCATTGTTTTGAAACTTTTATTTCGTTGGCAATTTCAACTTGAGATTTTTCGCTTAAAGTAACCAACTCGTTAAATCTTTCAGTAAATTTCATATCGTTAGTATATACAAAAAAGTAAGTTATTGCTTGACAGTACGCTAATAACTTACTAAAATATATAAAAGATATTGTTTTGAAAATGAGAAACAAAACGTTAAAAAACAATGAAACACAGTAAAAAACAAGTTCTTTTTACGTGGTCGAAGTTAGTCGATTTCATCAAAAAAATCATCAAAAGATAAATCAAAAGTTTTTACAAGAGCAATAACGTAACTTGATTTTGGCTCGTTTACGTTTCTTTCCCAGTAGTCTATTGCCTTTTGACTTACCCCTATTGATTTGGCAAGTTGCATTTGCGTCAAGCCTGCCGATATTCGTAGTTCTTTTATCTTTTCACCTATCTTCATAATGATATTATAGAAGAAATCTTCTCTTAATGATTGATAAAGAAGAAATCTTCTTATATTATGTTTATTAAAATCTATTATTTACGCGGGTTGTTATGGGAAATAAAATTTGTTCGTTTTTTGGACATAGAAACGTAGAAAATAAAGAAGAACTTTTTGAAAACGTATTAAATTTTATAGAAAACTTAATTTTAAACGAACAATTTTCCGTGTTTTTATTCGGCAGATACGGAGAGTTTGACGAGACGTGTCATAGGGTAGTTAGCAAATTAAAAGAAAAATATCCTTTTATAGAAAGAATTTATTGCTATTCCGATGAAAAACAATTTTTAAGGGAAAAGAGAAAGGGCGAGATATTAGAAAGTGCTTACGAGCGGTTTTTATTTCTACCGTTAGAGTATGATTACTGGTATACGCGTATATATTATAGGAATTGTAAAATGGTAGACGATAGCGACTTCGTTGTTTTTTATGCGGAAAAAAGAGTGCAAAGTGGGGCGTATAAAATTTTAGAATATGCTATTCGTAAGAAGAAAAGGCTATATAACCTTTATTAACTTTAAAAAAAATTACTTAATTAAGGGTTTAGGTATATTTAGTCTTTTTTTGGTCGAAAATAACCAAAACGAAGTAAACGTTCTCTCCAAATCGGTTATATTTTGAAAGTCGTAAAAACAAGTAGTAAAAGTGCACAAAAATTAAGATTTTGCATTGACATAACGGGTTAAAAGTAGTATAATCATTGTGTACGACTAGCTCGAGGTCTATTTTATTATGGACAAAAATCGGGCAAAAACATTTCTACTTTAAAGGAGGGGCTACTATGGCTCATTTACAAGAGGCGGCTGCAAAAAAGATTAACGAAATCTGCGACAGATACGTTAACGAAAGAACTCCGCTTATGATGATTCTGAGCGATATTCAAAAGGAATACGGCTATATTCCACTTGAAGTTCAGGAACTCGTTTCTGAAAGAACGGGTGTTTCCGTTGCCGAAATTTACGGCGTCGTTACCTTCTATTCTTTCTTCTCTCTTAAACCGAAGGGAAAATACGTAATCGGCGTATGTCTTGGTACTGCTTGTTACGTAAAAGGCGCGCAACAAATTATCGACAAATTCTCTGAAATTATCGGTATTAAACCGGGTGAAACTTCTGAGGACGGATTGTTTACTTTGGACGCTTTACGTTGTATCGGCGCGTGCGGTATTGCTCCCGCTGTTACTATCAACGGCAAGGTTTACCCCAAACTTACCGTAGACGTTGTTCCTAAGATTGTTGACGAATACAAGGCTATGGAGGCGTAAACTCATGATAAAGAATTTTAATGAACTCAATGAAATGAGCGCAAAGTGCTCTGCTTGTTTATCTGCTAAATTTACCGGAAGCGACGGTAAAAGACATATGGTTTTATGCGGTGGTACGGGCTGTCTTTCTTCAATATCGGACGAAATTACCGCTGAACTTAAAAGATTAGTTGCTGAAAAAGGTTTAGAAGACAAGGTTACCATCAACCAAGTAGGTTGTTTCGGTTTCTGTTCTCAAGGACCTTTCGTAAAGATTTATCCTGAAGATACTCTTTACAGACTCGTTCAACTTGAAGACTGCGCTGAAATTATCGAAAAGGATATTATCGGCGGAGAAGTTATCGAAAGACTTTTATACGTTGACCCAACTACTGCTGAAAAGGTTACCAAGCAAGACGATATTAACTTCTACAAAAAGCAAGTTCGCGTTGCATTGCACGGTTGCGGTAGCATCAATCCTGAAAGTATTGAAGAAAGTCTTGGCGCAGGCGCTTTCAAGGGCTTGGCAAGAGCGCTTCAAATGGACAGAGCGGACGTTATTAAAGAAGTTTTAGATTCTGGACTTCGCGGACGTGGCGGCGGCGGTTTCCCAACCGGTAGAAAGTGGCAATTTGCTTACGCTCAACCCGAAGGCGAAAAATACGTCGTTTGTAACGGCGACGAAGGCGACCCAGGCGCGTTCATGGATAGATCAATTCTCGAAGGTAACCCACTCGCAGTTATCGAAGGTATGATGATTGCAGGTTACGCTATCGGCGCTCAAAACGGTTATTTCTACGTTAGAGCAGAATATCCTATCGCTGTTAACAGACTTAAAATGGCTATTAAGCAAGCCGAAGACCTTGGTCTTTTAGGCGACAATATACTTGGCACGAACTTCTCGTTCAGAGTTCATATCAGACTCGGCGCAGGCGCGTTCGTTTGCGGTGAAGAAACTGCGCTTTTGAATTCTATCGAAGGTCAACGCGGTATGCCAAGACCACGTCCTCCGTTCCCTGCAGTTAAGGGACTTTGGGATTGTCCTTCAATTATCAACAACGTTGAAACTCTCGCTTGCGTACCTTACATTTTAAGAGAAGGCAAAGACGCTTTCGCTAAAAACGGTACTGAAAAGTCAAAGGGAACTAAGGTTTTCGCTCTCGGCGGAAAAATCAACAACGTTGGTCTTGTTGAAATTCCTATGGGTACAACCCTTCGCGAACTTATTTACGATATCGGTGGCGGTATTCCTAACGGAAAGAAATTTAAGGCTATTCAAACTGGTGGTCCATCAGGCGGATGTTTAACTGCCGACGACCTTGATACTGAAATCGACTTCGATAACCTTGTTGCTAAAGGCTCAATGATGGGTTCTGGTGGCGCAATCGTTATGGACGAAGACAACTGTATGGTTGACGTTGCTAAATTCTATATGGAATTTATCTACGACGAATCTTGCGGTAAATGTACTCCTTGCCGTATCGGTACTAAGAGAATGCTTGAAATTCTTACCAAGATTACCGACGGTAAAGCAACTATGGACGATTTGGCTGAACTTGAAGACTTGGCTGAAAACGTAAAGAGCAACTCGCTTTGCGGTCTTGGACAAACTGCTCCAAACCCAATTCTTTCAACTCTCGCTCACTTTAGAGACGAATATATCGCTCATATCGTTGATAAGAAGTGTCCCGCTCATATTTGTAAAAACCTTATGCAATACGTTATCGAGCAAGACAAGTGTTTCGGTTGCGGACTTTGCGCAAGACAATGTCCTGTTAACGCTATCGTTAAGACCGATTACGTTGCTCCTGGTAAAAAACTTCCCGCTTACGCTATCGACCAAGATAAGTGTATTAAGTGTGGTATGTGTATTGCTTCTTGTAAGTTTAAGGCAATCGTTAAGAAATAATCGGAGGGTTTAAAATGGCTAAAGTTAATATTAAAATCGAAGGCGTACCTTTCGAGGTAGATGCCGGCTTAACTATATTAGAAGCGGCAAAAAAATGCGGTTTTGAAATCCCATCTCTTTGCGCTTACAACCACGGCGAATGTTCAAAAGGCTCTTGTAGAGTATGTCTTGTAGAGGCAACTGGCGCAAGAGGTCTCGTTGCGTCGTGCGTATATCCGGTTGCAGAAGGTATGGAAATTAAAATTTCTTCGCCAAAGGCAACTGCAGCAAGAAGAACTTCAGTTGAACTTCTTCTTTCTAACCACAATAAAAACTGTCAACAATGCGACAAGAACGGCAAGTGCGAACTTTTACACGTTGCTAAAGTTACGGGCGCAAGAGACGATATGTATAAGGGCGACCAAACTCCTGTAACTGTTGACAGACTTACTCCGTCTATCTATAGAGATACTTCAAAGTGTGTTCTTTGCGGTAGATGCGTAGAAAGATGTAAAAACGCTCACGGCCTTGGAATTTTAGGCTTTGAAAAGCGTGGCTTTAACACTATCGTTGCTCCTGCTGAAAACAGAAGTTTTGCTAATTCTCCATGTATCCTTTGCGGACAATGCGTAAGCGTATGTCCGACCGGCGCTTTAATGGAAGTTTCTGAAATCGACAAGGTTGACGCAGCGATGAAGGCTGGTAAGTACGTAGTAGTTCAAACTGCTCCTGCAGTTAGAGCGGCTCTCGGCGAAGAATTCGATATGCCTATCGGAACTTTGGTTACTGGCAAGATGGTTGCGGCTCTCCGTCGTCTTGGCTTTAAAAAGGTTTTCGACACCAACTTTGCCGCTGACCTTACCATTATGGAAGAAGCAACTGAACTTTTAGGAAGAATTACAAACGGTGGAAAACTTCCTATGATTACTTCTTGTTCTCCAGGTTGGGTAAACTATGCGGAACTTAACTACGGCGACCTTCTCCCACACCTTTCTTCTTGTAAGTCGCCACACGAAATGTTCGGCGCTATCTTAAAGAGTTATTATTGCGAAAAGAACGGTATTGATCCAAAAGATATGTTCGTTGTATCTATCATGCCTTGTACCGCTAAAAAGTACGAAAAAGAAAGACCAGAACTTTCAGTAAACGGACTTAAAGACGTAGACGCAGTTTTAACTACGAGAGAACTTGGCAAACTTATCAAGCGTTCGGGTATCAATTTTGCAAAACTTCCCGACGAAGCGTTTGATAACGACGTCGTTGGCGAATATACAGGCGCAGGCGTTATCTTCGGTACTACCGGTGGCGTTATGGAAGCGGCTCTTAGAACTGCTGCGTTCAAACTTACGGGTGAAGAACTTAAACACGTTGAACTTCACGAAGTTCGTGGTTTTGACGGCATTAAAGAAGCAACTTACAACTTGGCTGGTACTCAAGTTAAGGTTGCAGTTGCCCACGGTATGAAGAACGCTAAAGTTCTTCTCGACCAAATTAGAGAAGGCAAGAGCGAATATCACTTTATCGAAATTATGGGATGCCCGGGCGGTTGCGTAGCAGGTGGTGGACAACCATACGTTAAACCTTGTTTCCTTCCTAACGAAGCAGACGATATTTTAGATACTTTCAAAGCAAAGAGAGCAAGCGCTTTATATGCAGAAGACGAATCTAAAGAACTTAGAGCGTCGCATAGAAATCCGCAAATTGCTAAACTTTACGAAGATTTCCTTGGCGAACCAAATTCTCACAAGGCTCACGAACTTTTGCATACTCATTATCATGCAAGAGAAAGATTCTTTAAAAAAGATTAATAGTTATTAAATAACAAAAACCCCCGTATAAGTCGATTATACGGGGGTTTTGACGTAAATGAAATATATATTAACAATATTACAGATAAAAAAAGGGACTGCGGAGCAGTCCCTTTAGTTGCTTATAAAATTAAATTATTTACTTGCTTCTTCAACTGCAACAGCGCATGCAACGGTCATACCAACCATTGGGTTGTTACCAGCGCCGATAAGTCCCATCATCTCAACGTGAGCAGGAACTGAAGAAGAACCTGCAAATTGAGCGTCAGAGTGCATACGACCTAAAGTATCGGTAAAGCCGCAAGATGCAGGACCTGCAGCCATGTTATCTGGGTGGAGAGTTCTACCAGTACCGCCGCCAGACGCAACAGAGAAATATTTTCTATCGTTGTCGATACACCATTTCTTGTAAGTACCTGCAACAGGGTGTTGGAATCTGGTTGGGTTAGTAGAGTTACCGGTAATAGAAACTTGTACGTTTTCGTGAGCCATAATAGCAACGCCTTCAGAAACGTCGTCAGCGCCGTAACATCTAATCTTTGCTCTTTCGCCGTTTGAGTACGGAGTTTCGTTTACGATAGTAAGTTTGCCGGTGTAGTAGTCGTATTTAGTTTGAACGTAAGTAAATCCGTTGATACGGCTGATAATGAAAGCCGCGTCTTTACCAAGACCGTTCAAAACAACTTTAAGTGGCTCTTTTCTAACTTTGTTAGCCTTAAGAGCAATACCGATAGCGCCTTCTGCGGCAGCGAACGATTCGTGACCTGCTAAGAAACAGAAACAAGTGGTTTCTTCAGATAAAAGTCTTGCGGCAAGGTTACCGTGACCGATACCAACTTTTCTTTGGTCGGCAACAGAGCCTGGAATACAAAACGCTTGAAGACCAACGCCGATGAGTGACGCAGCGTCAGCAGCCTTTTTAGCGCCTGCTTTAATAGCAACGGCAGCGCCTAAAGTATAAGCCCAAATAGCGTTTTCAAAACAAATAGGTTGAATACCGCGAACGATAGCGTCAACGTCAATACCTTTATCTAAACAAATTTGTCTTGCTTCTTCTAAATCTTTAATGCCGTATTTTGCAAGGCAGTCGTTAATTTGGTTAATTCTTCTGGAATATCCTTCAAAAGTAATACTCATTATTGCTACCTCCTATTATTCTACGCGCGGGTCGATAAATTTAACGCCTTCGTCAAATCTACCGTATTTACCAGATGCCTTTTCGTATGCTTCGTTTGGGGTAAGACCTTTCTTAATAAAGTCGGTCATTTTTCCAAGGCTTACGAAAGAGTAACCGATAACTTGGTTGTTAGCGTCGAGAGCCATTTTAGTAACGTATCCTTCAGCCATTTCAAGATATCTCGTACCTTTGAGTTTAGTTCCGTACATCGTACCAACTTGCGAACGAAGTCCTTTACCAAGGTCTTCAAGACCTGCGCCGATAACAAGACCGTCGTCAGAGAAAGCGGATTGAGTTCTTCCGTATACGATTTGTAAGAAAAGTTCTCTCATAGCGGTGTTGATAGCGTCGCACACAAGGTCGGTGTTGAGCGCTTCTAAAATGGTCTTTCCAGGGAGAATTTCAGACGCCATAGCGGCAGAGTGAGTCATACCCGAAAAACCGATAGTTTCAACAAGGGCTTCTTCAATGATACCCTTTTTAACGTTGAGAGAAAGTTTGCATGCGCCTTGTTGAGGAGCGCACCAGCCTACACCGTGAGTAAAGCCCGAAACGTCTTGAATTTCTCTCGACTGTACCCATAAACCTTCTTCAGGAATAGGAGCGGGGCCGTGGTTTGGTCCTTTAGCAACGCATACCATATTTTCAACTTCGTGAGAATATTGCATTATATATTCCTCCAAATAGATTTTTTATCTTAACAATTATAGCATATAACAAAACTTTTGACAATAAATATTTTAATATTTTTTACTGTTTTATATAAAAGGTTATACATCTTTTTGTTGACTTTTTGGGCGGTAAGGGTTATACTTAATGCGTTATTATACTTTTAGGAGATTGTTATGAAAAACGTATTAGACGTTCTCACCGAGCGTGGGTTTGTAAAACAGACCGTTTATGGCGACGATTTAAGGAAAAAACTCGAAACTGAAAGTATTTCTTTCTACGTTGGTTTCGATCCCACGGCGGACTCACTTCATATAGGTCATTATATTCCCATTATGGCAATGGCGTGGATGCAAAGATACGGGCATACTCCTATCGCTCTTTTTGGCGGTGGAACGGGTATGATTGGCGATCCGTCTGGCAGAAGCGATATGCGCCAAATGTTGACGCCCGAAATTATAAATCACAATATTGCTTGCTTTAAAGAGCAAATGTCAAGATTTATCCGTTTCGACGGCGAAAACGCTGCTATTATCGAAAACAACGCAGACTGGCTTATGAAACTTAATTACGTTGAGTTTTTGCGTGATATCGGCGTTCATTTCTCGGTAAACAAAATGCTTACGGCAGAGTGTTTCCGTCAACGTATGGAAAAAGGTCTTACTTTCCTTGAATTTAACTATATGCTTATGCAAGGTTACGACTTTTTGTATCTCCACCAAAAACATGGTTGCGTGTTAGAAGTCGGTGGCGACGATCAATGGTCGAATATGCTTGCAGGCGTTGACCTTATAAGAAGAAAAGAGCAAAAAGACGCTTATTGCTTAACTTGTACCCTCCTTTTAAACAGCGAAGGCAAAAAGATGGGCAAAACTCAAAAAGGCGCGCTTTGGCTTGACGAAAAGAAGTGTTCGGTTTACGATTTCTATCAATATTTCCGTAACGTAGAAGACGTAAAAGTTGCAGAATGTATGCGACTTTTAACCTTTATGGAAATGGACGAGATTGCCGAACTTACCAAGTATAACGACGAAAGAATAAATCAAGCGAAAGAGCGTTTGGCTTTTGAAGTTACTAAACTCGTTCACGGCGAAGAAAAGGCGATTGAAGCGCAAAGACAAGCAAAGGCTGCTTTTGGCGGAAACGTTGAGGATATGCCAACCTTTAACGCAAGCGGTTTAACTAACGTTATTGATATTATCGCCGCTGCCGGTATTGCTAAATCAAAGAGCGAAGCAAGACGTCTTATCGAAGGTAACGCAATTTCAGTTGACGATAAAAAGATTACCGTAGCCGAAGTTGAACTTTCCGACGAAATTAAGCAAAAGGGAAGTTTCGTTCTCCACAAGGGTAAAAAGGTACACGTAAATATTACGTTAAAATAATTAAAAAACTGCCGATAATTTCGGCAGTTTTTTAATTATTTAAGAATAGTCTTATCAGATAATAGATAAAATTTATTATTAAAACTGCCGTAGCAACAACTAAAGGCAGTTTTTTCTTTTTTAGAACTTTTAAATGTACGAACACCCAAGTTGAAAAAAGTAACGGAATAGCCATTACGTTAAATTTGTAGTACGCTTTAAAGTCAAGTTGTAACAAAGAAAGTAAAGCCCTTGTTACGCCACAAGTAGGGCAGGGAAACTTAAAAATAAAAAGTATAGGACAAGTTATATTAAGAAGTTTAAAAAGCAAAAGAAAAAAGCATAATATCAAAAGATAGATAATATGCTTTTTTCTTATATTAGGATTCTTCACTGTGATTAAAGTAAGTTCATAACGTTCGTAAAATTAATTTCTTTTGCTTTCTTTTGAACGCTAAACCAGTCGACGATAGTTAAAATTCCACAAAGACCACCAGTCAAAAGTTTTAACACTCCCATACCCGTATCGCCAAGAACGAATCTGTCTACGCCAAAGCCACCGAGAAAAAGTGAAAGCAATAAAACTGTCGTAGGGTCTTTAAGTTCTACGCTCGAAACTAAAGTAAACTTGTCGTCATCAATAGTTTTAAGCCTATCCTTAAGAAATACAATTTTGTCCGCAGGGAAATACTTTTGATTTGTCATAATAAACATATCAATCTTTTGTTGATCCATAAAATCCTCCTTTTTAAAAATGACATTTAGTAAATGTCAAATTTAAGTTGATTATAGCATATAATAATAAAAACTGTCAAGCACTAAATGTCAAAAAGGTAAAAAATGTTTATAAATAAAACGAGAGATGGAAAAAATAACGTTTGTGGCGAACAAATAGCAAAGTTAAGAAAGGAAATGAAGATTTCACAAAGGAAGTTGGCGGATAAGTTGCAGATTGCAGGGCTAGACGTTGATAAAAACGCAGTTCAGCGTATGGAATCGGGACAAAGGTTTATTACTGATATTGAGGTGGTATATTTAGTAAAAGTTTTAAAATGTTCATTTGAAGATTTGTTTGATTTAAAAGCGGGCGACGATTTATAAAACCGTAAAAATAATAGCGGATGGAAAACCCATCCGCTATCGTTTATTTTTGATTATTCTAAAACTCTAAATTTAATAATAAATATTTCGTAGGGGAGGGGCTTGTCCCCTCCCTAAAATGTTATTTAAATTTAATTTATATAGTAAAAAGAATTATACCTAAAGAGTTTTGTAACAGTTCAAAGGCTTTCTATAACGGGGTAAATCTTTTTCCAAACGAAAAGGAGCGGTCTAACAACCACCCCTTTTCCTTGGATAAAAAAAGAATTATCCCTAAAGAGTTTTGCAATAGTTCAAAGTTTAGGAGTAGCGGGGTAAGTCTTTTCCCAAACGAAA
>JAFTKX010000043.1 GCA_017453045.1 Clostridia bacterium
CAAATTATATTTATTTCAAAACACACCGAAAAAGAAGACGCAATGCAACTTTTAATAATTGAACTTTTAACCGTTGCTATTTTATGTGGCGGTGTGTCTTTAGTGTCAGAATTTTCTTTACACGCTCAAGAATTTTCATTGTCGGGTGAAGCGGTTTGGAAACTATTATATCTCGCTTTAGTTTGTACGCTCTTTGCTCAATTCGGTCAAATGATAGCCCAAAAACACGCGTCGCCAATGTCGGTCGCGCTTATATTCAGTCTTGAATCAGTCTTTGGAGTATTGTTTGAACTTTTGCTTGGCGAAGCAAACTTAACGGTGTTTATTGTATTAGGTTTTGTGTTCATCTTTATAGGCGAAATCATTTCCGAAGTAGATATAAAACAACTTTTAAATCCAATATTTAGCCGAAGAAAAACAAACGAAAATCAACAAAATACTGATAATAGCGACGAAAAATAAAGATAAAATCTGAAGAAATAAAAAATTAAGAATAATTCCTAAAAAATTTAAAAAAAGCCTTGACAAAGGGCTTTTTTTGTGTTAAGATTAAGTTGTAAAAAACAAAAGCCGATAGGCAAAAGGAGAAAAATATGAAAAAATTTGTATGTCCAATTTGTGGTTACGTTCACGAAGGTGAAACCGTTATCGACGCTTGCCCACTTTGCAAATGTCCGGGCGCTAAATTTACCGTTCAGTCTGAAGAAAAAACTTGGGCTGCAGAACATATCGTAGGCGTAGCGCAAGGCGTAGACGAAGAAATTATAAAAGGATTAAGAATGAATTTTGAAGGCGAATGTACCGAAGTTGGTATGTATCTTGCAATGGCAAGAGTCGCTCATAGAGAAGGCTATCCTGAAATCGGTCTTTACTGGGAAAAGGCTGCTTATGAAGAAGCCGAACACGCTGCAAAGTTTGCTGAACTTTTAGGCGAAGTAGTAACAAATTCTACCAAGAAAAATCTTGAACTTAGAGTAGACGCTGAAAACGGCGCAACTGCAGGTAAGTTTGAACTTGCAAAACGCGCTAAAGAACTTGGTTTAGACGCTATTCACGACACCGTACACGAAATGGCTCGCGACGAAGCGCGTCACGGCAAGGCGTTCGAGGGGCTACTCAAGAGATACTTTAATAAATAATTTAAATGTTTATCTACGTCGCAATACTGCGTTTCTATTTTGTCGAAAAGACTTTGGTGAACAAAAAGTTCTACCAAACCCTTGTCAACAAAATGAGCCTTGTCTTGCTCGTATCTAAACTTTTAAATGCTTTAGAAAACAAATATTCCGTAGGGGAGGGGCTTGCCCCTCCCTATTTTTGAGCCTTGTTTAACTTGTTTTTGTTTGAAAAAAATGATGTGAACCCAAAAGTTTAGACAAACTTTTGGAGGTGCATTTCTAACAACCCCAAGTCTTTTTACTTATAAATTTAGATTATTTACCTAAAGTTTCTTTAACTTTTGCTACAACGTTTTCGGTAGTGAAACCGAACATCTTAAAGAGAGTAGACGCAGGAGCGGACGCGCCAAAAGAATTCATTGCGATAACCTTTCCGTCTAAACCAACGTATTTATACCAGTTGTCGGGCGAGCCTGCTTCAACTGCAACTCTCGCTCTAACGGCGTTTGGAAGAACAGCCTCTTTATAGTCAATCGGTTGCGCGTCGAAAAGTTCCATACAAGGAATTGAAACAACTCTAACGTCGATATTTTCGTTAGCAAGTTCGTCTTTTGCCTTCATTGCAAGTTCAACTTCAGAACCGCTTGCCATAATAATCGCGTCTGGAGTAGCGTTTTTGCTATCTGCTAAAACGTAACCACCTCTAAGCGCTAAATCCGACGAGTTTTCATATTGCGGAAGATTTTGTCTTGTCAAAACTAAACAGGTCGGCGATTTTTGCGTTAAAGCCGAAATCCAAGCGTAAGCAGTTTCTTTTCCGTCGGCAGGGCGGAAAACTTTCATATTAGGAATAGTTCTAAGACCTGCAAGTTGTTCAACGGGCTCGTGAGTAGGTCCGTCTTCGCCAACGCCGATTGAGTCGTGCGTTAAAACGTAAGTTACGGGGATATTCATAAGCGCTGAAAGACGCATAGCGTTTTTCATATAATCGGAGAAAATAAAGAAAGTCGAGCAGTAAACTTTAAAACCGCCGTGGAGCGCCATACCGTTACAAATTGCCGACATAGCGTGCTCTCTAATTCCGAAATGGAAATTCGAGCCCTTTCTGTTTTCGGGAGAGTAATAATCTCTCTTTACCATATTCGATTTATTCGACGGAGCGAGGTCTGCGCTACCGCCTGTAAGATTAGGAACGAGGTCAGCCAAACGGTTTAAAACCTTAAACGAAGTATTTCTCGTCGCGTCGGCTTTAGAAAAATCAAACAAATCTTTATCGCCGTTTAAATAAGGAACGTTTCCGCTTAAATAGTCGTTAAACTTTTGCGCAAGTTCGGGATATTTTTCCTTATATTTATCAAAGAGAGATTCCCATTTCTTTTGAATTTTATCGCCTAAAGTCTTATATTTATCTAAATGCTTAGAAACTTCGGCGGGAACTGTAAATTCGGGGTAGTGATGGTCTAAATTATTTTTAAGTTCGGTAACGCCTTCAGCGCCGAGCGGAGCGCCGTGAACGTCTGCAGAGCCTGCCTTTGGCGATCCGTATCCGATAACCGTTTTAACGATGATAAGCGACGGCTTATCTTTTTCTTTTTTAGCCTTTGAAATGGCTTTTGAAATTGCCTTTAAGTCCGTACCGTCTTTAACGTACAAAACTTGCCAACCTTGCGCTTCGTGTCTTGCTCCAACGTCTTCGGTAAAGGCTGTGTTAATATTTCCTTCTATCGTTATATCGTTTTTATCGTATAATACGATAAGTTTGCCAAGTTTAAGCGTGCCTGCAAGAGACGCAGCCTCGTATTCAATACCTTCTTGCAAACATCCGTCGCCACAAAGAGCGTAGGTGTAGTGGTCGACGATAGGGAAACCGTCTCTATTAAATTCTGCGGCAAGTTTAGTTTCGGCGATAGCCATACCGACGGCGTTCGCTATACCTTGACCGAGAGGACCTGTTGTGGTTTCTATGCCGGGCGTATGACCGTATTCGGGGTGTCCCGGAGTTTTAGAGCCGAGTTGACGGAAATTTTTAAGGTCGTCCATCGAAACGTCGTATCCAAACAAATGCAAAAGTGAATAGTTGAGCATAGAACCGTGACCTGCGGAGAGAATAAATCTATCTCTATCGCAAAAATCGGGGTTTTGCGGATTAAATTTAAGATGATCGGCAAAAAGCGCGTAACCGATAGGCGCGCTTCCAAGCGGAAGACCGGGGTGTCCCGAATTTGCTTTTTGTATTGCTTCAGCCGAAAGAACTCTAATAGTGTTTACTGCAAGGTTGTTAATATCCATAATGTTCTCCTTATCGTTTATACGCCTTTATTATAACTTTTATCGTAAAATTTTTCAACTAAAAATAAGATATAATAGAAATTTATTATTTTAATAATAAAATTGCTCCAAAAATACTCGTTTTCATTAAAAACATTTCGTTTACACTTTACTTTTTCACAATTAAAAGGTATAATTATCGTGTAATAATGTGTATAAATGGGAGATAATTTATGTTAGTTAAAAATTTACTCGGCGCAAGATATAAAGAAACGCCAAAAGATTGTGTTATTGCAAGCCACGCTCTTATGATGAAGGGCGGTTATATGACGTATATGAGCGCAGGCAGTTACTCTCTTTTTGCCCCGACGAAAAGAATAACTAATAAAGTTGAAAAAATTATTAGAGAAGAAATGGATAAAGTCGGCGGTCAAGAAGTTTTATTCCCCGTCGTAATGCCCGCAACTATTTGGGAAGAATCGGGTAGATATTCAAGTATTGGTAGCGAAATGGCTCGTTTTACAGATAGAAACAACGCTAAGATGGTGCTTGGTATG
>JAFTKX010000044.1 GCA_017453045.1 Clostridia bacterium
GCCGTAAAAGAACTTCAAGCCATTATAGATTTACCCTTGCAAATTGATACGTCTAATATTTTAGCAATGGAAAAGGCGTTGCGCGTTTATAACGGCAAAGCAATGGTGAACTCGGTAAATGGCAAAAAAGAGAGTATGGAAGCCGTTTTCCCACTCGTAAAAAAATACGGCGGATTAGTGGTTTGCTTAACGCTTGACGAAAACGGTATTCCTGAGAAAGCAGAAGATAGACTAAACATTGCTAAAAAGATTTTAGCAATGGCAAACGAGTACGGCATAGAGAAAAAAGACTTGATTTTCGACCCGTTGGCGCTCACGATAAGCGCGGATAAAAACGCAGGAGTAGAAACGCTTAAAGCAGTAAAATTAATTAAAGAAAAACTAGGTGCAAACACTTCTCTCGGCGTTTCTAACGTATCGTTTGGACTTCCCGAAAGAGATATTATAAACGGCAATTTCTTTACTCTTGCGCTTTATAACGGTTTATCGGCAGGTATAATTAACCCCTATTCAAACGAAATTATGAAAGCGTATCACGCATTTCGTGCGCTTAATGGTCTTGACAATAATTTTGAAAAGTATATTAAATTTACTGAAAACTTGCTAAAGCAAACTACAGTTGCAGTAGATACGACTACCAAAACGACGGATAGCATAGAATATAAATCCGAACTACAAAAGGCAATAATCAAAGGTCTTAAAGAGCAGGCAAGCGAAATTACTAAAGAATTGCTATTAACTGAAAAGCCGCTTGATATAGTTCAAAACGAAATTATCCCCGCGCTTAATATCGTTGGAGTTGGCTTTGAAAACAAAACGGTATATTTACCGCAACTTTTAATGAGTGCAGAAGCGTCGAAATCGGCGTTCGAGCGTATAAAAGAAAGTATGAGTGGCGAAAAAACGGCAAACAAATGCGCTTTCGTTATCGCAACGGTAAAGGGAGATATTCACGATATAGGTAAAAATATAGTTAAACTGCTTTTAGAAAATTACGGATTTAACGTGTGTGATTTAGGTCGCGACGTTTCGCCTAAAGAAGTTGCTGAAAAAACTATAGAATTAAAAGCGCCGATAGTAGGTCTTTCCGCACTTATGACAACTACCGTTCCCGCAATGGAACAAACGATAAAATTATTAAGAGAGAAAGCGCCTTGGTGCAAAATCGTAGTTGGTGGCGCTGTGCTTAATAAAGAGTATGCGGATATGATAGGCGCTGATAAATACGCCAAAGACGCTATAGAAACGGTAAGATACGCCGAAGAAATAAATAACAGTTTATAAAAAATAACAACTAAATATAGCAATGCGAGTTGTGTTAATTCACAGAGAGTAGGGAAAGTGCGGTGAAAATCCGTCGCAACAGTCATTACGGTTAAAGTCCGATAGCCTACCCGTTGCTACAAGCGTTATCATCTCGGGCAATGGAGAACGTGATAGCGTAATTTAATCGTGCCCGAGTGGCGCTTTTTTTATTTATAGGAGAAAAAATATGAAAAAATTTACAACGCTTTTATTTGCGCTTTTACTATGTTTTATATCGGCTTTTTCAGTCGCTTGTAAAAATGGCGAAACTACAGCAAGAATTGAGTCTGTAACTGAAACACAAATTGTTATGTCCATTGAAGAAACTGACGGCAAAGCCACCGCTTTTGACGCACTTAAATCATTGAGAAATCAAGATATAATTTCTTTTGATTATGTCGAAAGTTCTTACGGGGCATATATTACGTCAATCAACGGAAAAGCTGAATACGTGATAGAATCTACGTTAACTTCAAGTAAAGGCTACTCGTGGAAGTTATACACGTCGGATTTACAAAATGCCTACGAAGAAAAGACCGTAGAAGTAAGCGGAACAACTTGTGGAGAATCGGCTTTCGGTGCAAGTTCGCTAACGGTAAAGACCGATAAATTATACGTTTGGGTTTTTGAATATTACGAATATACGTGGTAAAAAATGAAAGATAAAGAATTGCTACAGTCAAAAACTAAAAAAAAGAGTATTTGGTCGGCAAAAGAGTGTGCTAATATAGCCGTTTTCGTAGCCATACTTATCGCCGTACAGTTTGCTTTATCTTTCGTGCCGGGCGTTGAATTAGTAACCGTTTTATTCGTTACGTATTCTTTTGTTATGGGAACAAAACGTGGAATAATTTCTGCTTTTGCTTTTACGGTTTTAAGGCAATTGGTTTTCGGATTTGCGCCAACGGTACTTATTCTTTATCTTATTTATTTCCCACTATTAACGTTTATTTTCGGGGTTTTAGGTAGTAAAATAAAGAATCCGTTGAAGGTTTTGCCACTTATCGTTTTAGTTGCTTGCGTGTGTACGGCTATGTTTACTATGTTAGATAATTTAATCACTCCTATTTGGTACGGGTACGGGCAAAAATCTGCAAAGCTCTATTTTATGGCGTCTATTCCGTTTATGATACCACAAGTAATTTGCTCTCTAATTTCAGTATCAGTTTTGTTCTATCCACTATATAAGGTGTTTATAGCATTTAGGCAATCGTATCTCATGATTTGTAATTAAATATTTCAATAGGTACTCATTAATTATATTTGACAAAGAAACTTAAAAAAGTGACGTGAGATTTATAGCAATCTACGACCAAATGGATACGGAAACAAACCCTGACGATGATATTATCCCGTTTAAGAATATCCTAAACGAAATGTATGCAAAGGATTGTAGCAAAAAAGTTCGTGCAGTAGTAAGAGCAAAAGGTAACGCAGGAAAACATATATCCTATCTTCCGCCTTTGGGCTATATGAAAGACCCCGAAGATAAGGAAAAATGGATTGTAGAGCATATCGGCGCTTCTATCGTTAAAGAGATATTTGCCCTTTGCCTTAAAGGATACGGACCTACGCAAATCGCAAGAATTTTAACCGAACGTGGAATTGATACACCCGTAGTTCACTTTCATAAGTACAAGCTACCAACGGCGTTGAAATTAAGAGAAGATTCCGATGTTTGGAACGCAAAAACGATAGCAGGAATACTTGAAAATATGGAGTATTTAGGACACACGGTTAATTTTAGGTACTACAAAAAGTCGTATAAATCAAAGAAGAAATATGAAAATCCAAAAGATAAATGGGTAATCTTTGAAAATACACAAGAAGCAATCATAGACCAAGAAACTTTTGATACTGTCCAAAGAATCCGAGATGGACGAAGGAGACCTACTGAAATGGGAGAAATGAATATCCTATCAGGAATGCTCTATTGTGCCGACTGTGGAGAAAAAATGTATCTTTGCCGTTGTACTACGGTAAAACAAGCAGAATACTTTAATTGTTCTACCTATCGCAAGAAAAAGAAGAAATATTGTACTTCGCACCAAATAACGGCGCACGCCGCTATGGCTCTAATTAAAAACGATATACAATACACGATTAAGTTTGCGACTGAAAACAAGGAAGAATTTATGAGTATTCTAAAAGAACGCGCGAAAGCCAAAAGCAAACGCGAGTTAGCGTCGTATATTGACGGTAAAGAGCAAGCAGAAAAGCGCATAAAAGCACTTGATAAAATTATTCAAAACCTTTATGAGGATAAGGTTGGAGGAAAAATCTCCGAAGAACGCTATATGAAAATGAGCGATAACTATGAAGCCGAGCAAAAGACATTGACTGAAAGTCTCAACTACTTAAAGGCAGAAATAGAAAAAGCCAAAACCCAATATGACAACATACAAAGGTTTATGGCTATTGTTAAAAGATATAGTGATTTTGACGAGATAACACCTGAAATCTTACGAGCTTTCGTGGACAAGGTTATTATAAACGAAAAAGTAAAGGTTGACGGACGTTACGTTCACACAATAGAAATTATTTACAACTTTGTCGAAGCCATAGATTTACCTGACTTCGATGCACATTTAAGAGAAGAAAACTAAATAGAATGAGAAAA
>JAFTKX010000045.1 GCA_017453045.1 Clostridia bacterium
AGAAGTATCGTCTTTAAGCGTGAGGTTTTTGAAAATCAAAGTCGCGTTTTGGGCGACCTGTAAAACGCTTCCGCCGCCGCCTTTGAATTCAAGGATCGCGCCGTCGTCGCCACCGTCGATCACGGCTTCTTCCAGCGTGCTCGAACCGAGCGTAACCGTGCCGCTTGCCGAGGTTTGTATTTTAGAGATCGTAGAAATACTGACCGTCACTTTTCCCGTTTTTCTTTCGAGCAGGGCGTTGATCGTGGTCACGCTCGTCGCCGTTTCGCCGTTCTGCTCCGTGCCCGTTTGCGGCTTTTCGGAATTTGACGAATCGTCGTCGCCGCAGGCGGTGAACAGGATCGCGCAGGAAAGAAGCGCAAGCGCAAGAGCTAAGAATTTTTTGAGCTTTTTCATAACGTAATTCTCCTTATTAGGGTGTTTATTTTTACCGAATCCGACCGAGAAGGTAATCGACGGATATATCCATAAACGTTGCGAGCGTTACGAGATTGGGAACGCTTGGGAAACGAACGTCATTTAGCCATTTAAAAATACATTCGCCCGAAATATTTGCTTGCTCCACGAGGCTGTATTGAGAGGTGTTCGTTTCCTTTAATAAAATACGAAATCTTTCGCCGAAAGAAGAGGTCGGCGGGGAGAACTCGCAAGAGGGCGCGTAATCCTTTAAACCTAACAATACGTCCGCAGAACAATTAAAAAATTCCAATAAAGAAAGAAAACCGTGATAGCGAGGCAACCGTTCGCCGCGAAGATATCGCGTAATATTCGAACGATCGGTTTTTAAGATTTTCGCCAAAGCGGGTGCTTTTAAATTCCTTTCTTGCATAAGTGCTGAAAGGTTTTCAGAAAATTTCGACATAATTTCCATAACAAAGACAATCTCCTACAAAATAAGCTTATCATTTTTGCCACCAAATAGTTGATTGGTGGCAAAAACAATGATATAATATAAGTACAGTCATTCAAGCGCTTAAAACTGTAACAAAATATTACGTAAAGGAGATTTTTATTTTATGAAAGAAAAAACTAAAACGAAAGAGCAAGAACAAGAAATTGTAAGTTTAGAGTATAAGCTTGGGGCAAACGCGTTTTTGGATTTGATCGCCCCGCCCGTAAAAGAACTGCTTTTGGCTTCTTTTAAACGGGAGAGCAAAACTTCTATGTTAGTCCGTTTTACGAACGGGCAAACCTTTCGCATTTCCGTAGAAGAGGTGGTTTAAAAGAAGAACGCCGTCAAAGTAACTTCGACGACGTTTGAGGGTTGGGGGTTATAGTATACTATAATAAAAAAGAACCGACGGGGGAGATCCTGTCGGTTTTTGACTTAAAATAGGGAATTTTTCGCATTCGTTGAATTACGGGATAAAATCTTTTGCAGACTGTAAACTTTTCGTGATTTCGATAAAAAACTCTTTGCTCCATAAATCTAATTTTGTCTTGTCTTTAATAAACGGCAACACGTCTTCCTTTGCTTGATGAAAATCCATATTGGCAAATCTTTGGTTTAGGAGTAATTTCAAGTTTTCTATCGTTAAATCGTAATTTTCTTCTATAAATTTTGTTTGTACTAATTTGGCTTTCAGATTGTCTAAATTAACTTTTGCGCCCATCGACAAGAAGAACACGTAATCATAAAAATCTCTGCCTTTTACTCTGGTTTTCCAATTTCTGCATAAGCAAGCGTGGATTTTGCCTGCGAATAACGACGACATATCATACAACCTTACTTGATAGGGCGAAGGGAGTAAACCGAACTTGGTTTCATACGTTGCACCGACAGGGGGATTAACGTCAACTTCAAACTTGATTTTGATAACCTCTTCTTTATTGATAAGGTTCGTCTCCGTGGAGTTTTTGTAAAAAGTTAAAATATGTTGTTTCGTGTTTCCTTTTAAAAAAGCGGATTTAACGTTGGAATCTACCGTTTTTTCCTTTTCTTTAACGGAAAAATCCAAACCTAAGGCTTTCGTTTCGTTTTCTATATACGGAAAATATTTGCTTAAATCAAAATCGGGGTTTTGAGAGAGCAAAGAAAAGTCTAAATCTTCACTAAATCTGTCTAAGCCGTAAAAAATCCTTAAAGCAGTTCCGCCGTAAAATGCGGCTTCTTTAAAAAATCCGCTACGAGATAATCCGCAAAGCACGATTTCTTGCACGATTTCTTTAATTGCATTTTTTTTATCGGCTAAATTTTTGATTGGATATTTAGATAGCATTTGGCTTACTATTTGTTGCATATTATTTGCGTTCCTTTATTAACTTTACTAATAAATTTAAGTTCGTGGAGCGGTATAGCGGAGCAAGTTTTAATAAATCCCCTTTGTTTAGCTGGTTAAACTCGTTTTCGTCTATTCTTAGATCTTCGAAAAGAAGTATCTTAAAATCTTTAACACTCTTAACGGGAGACAAAGTGTAAAGCTTATCGCAAAGCGCCTTTTCTGCCGACGCCACTTGATAAGAATAGTTTCCTTCGTCAAAAACAAAAACGCCTAGACTGAAAACTTCTTTCGGAACGTCTCTGTAAACGAACGTTCCAAAATGGTTGGTATACGTCTTTATTTTCTTTTTATTGAACGTTGCGCAGGTGTACGTATTATATACCGCTTCGGGGATCAATCCGTGATAATGTAAAACGTAGTCGAAGGACAAATAAGACGGTCCGTATATAAATTGCGCTAACCTCGAACCGTGTGCGTTAGCGTCGGTTTCGTAAACGCCTTTTACCAACGGAAACAGTTTCCCCTTTTTTATATCGCGGGAAATTTTTCCTTTTACGTCTGCTATATTGGGATATTGTTCTTTTAGTTGTTGAGTAGTAACGATCATTTTATTTTCTCCGGATAGTAGCATTATATCATATTGTTTGGAGAAAATCAACCTATTTTATAGTATTTGCTCCAAATAATTGCATTTTTTGCAACTTTTTGGAGCAAATCGTTTTAATTGTATTAAATACGCGTTTACTTTCGTTTCAATAAATGAAATTGATTTTGTCCGCTTCTTCCAACTCGGGCGGCGGGGCGTCGGTCACTACGAGGTCGTAATCGGATAACGACGACGAACGGTACGTGCCGAACGAATCGAATTTGGTGTGGTCGATCAAAAGCACCCGCTTTTTACTGCGCCGAAACGCCACGCGCTTGAAGTCCGTTTGGTCGAGCGAGCGTTCGTATACGTCGCTCCCGATAATCCCC
>JAFTKX010000046.1 GCA_017453045.1 Clostridia bacterium
AAAGCAAGAAAATTCTCTGCGCTTCTTCGGGGTGAAGTCTACCCCACTCGTTATCTCCACGAACGATAAAATAAGTATTGTAAACCTTGCCGAATCTCTTGGGATTATCAGGGAGCGCAGTTCCGTCGCAATCTCTTACTGCGTCAGCGCCCCATTTTTTTGCAATTTCGTCAGTCTTTTTCCCAAGCGAATTGTCCGCAGGTAAAGTAAATCTCCCTTTTTTCATAATTCACCTCTTATATCTTTATCATTATAGCCGATAAAGGATCAACTGTTAATTTCTTACAGTCTTTTTTAACGGTTTTTAAGTTTGAGTCGAAATACACGTCGAAATTCTCGTCGAATTCAACGTCAACGGGATTAAGGTTATAGTTCACAATAAACTGCGCCTTTTCTTCTCCGCACGCATACGCTTGAGTTAAAAGCGAATCTTCAACGAGATAGGTCTTGCCGTCTTCGAGTAAAAATCGCTCTTTAGAGCATTTAATTTTTCTCGGTTCAACCATTTTTCCATAGTGTAAAAACTTTTTAGTTTTGCCGTTTCGCCATTCGTTTAAGGTTTTTACAAATGGTAAAACAACGTCTTTGTCAACCGTTTTTTCAAGCGGTTCAACGTAATCGCACCAAGCGTGCAACATTTTATCCTTTCCGCCCAAAACGAGCGTTAACATATCTCCCGCAATAAACGAATACGCAAGTTTATACGTAAAATTATTGTCGGTTTTTTCAAGCATGGCGCAAATTTGATTGCCCATGAAATTGTTTACGAATTCATGATATAAATACGCGTAAATCGGAACGGGCTTTCCAACGTAATAATTGAGTTCATAGCGGTTATCGCTAAACGGAAGTTGGGCTAAAAACGGCTCTGTCGCCGAACTTTCACACCCAAAAATCGCTCCTTTTTTATCTATAGAAGATAAAATAGAATTAACTTCTTCGTGTTGCCATTTACCCGGAGCAGGAACGTGTCCGTGCTTGTCGCTATAACAAAAATATGAACTTCCACCGTGGTTTTGGTCGAGCGCTTGAACGTAATCGACCTTTCCGTTACAGAGTTTTTCGTATTCTTCTTTTAAAATATTTTTAACCTTTCGACTGCTTGGGCAAAGGTCGAACCCGTCTCTTTGAGATGTACAAATAATACTTTTTGCGTTGCCGTCTGAATTTTCGCAAACGCTATCTATAAGTCCAAGTTTATCAAATTCCGCAGTTTTATCATAACTTAAATCAATTTTGCTCTTTTGAGTCCATCCCATTCCGCTACAATAAAGACCTAAAAGCATTTGTCTTTCATGCAATTCGTCGGCAAAATCGTTAAACTCGCTTTCTCCACCGTACGGTGGCCAATAATACGGGGGCGCCCAAGGGGCAGCTCCTTCCCAATGCATCAAAAGAGCCATTACTTTGCTTTTTGTTTTTTCTGCAATATCTTCTAATATAGGTAAGGCGTTTTTATAAGGATAAAGCCCGTTTTCAGACATATCCGTATCGTTTTTACCCCTTACGGGATAAGCAACGACAACGGGCGAATTTCCGTACCATTCAGGTAAACTATCGTTTTCGTCAATCTTTTTAAGGTTTTTAGGCAAATTCGTTTTAAACCAGCCGTAATAAATATCGCACGCCTTTTGCCACTCTCCTTCAAAAGTTTTCAAAACGAAATCGAACGGCATAGAATAATCTTGCCCGTAACGCGCGTTACAATAAGTTCTTAAAAAGATTTTAATTCCTCCGCCACAGTAACAAAAATCTATATGTTTGGTAGTTCTTTCGCCGTCGTGCATACCCATATAAACGCCAACGCCGTCGGCAATATAAGATATAAATTGGGCAAAAATCATATTCGGAAATATTGAAAAAGTATTTTTGCTTGGATAATCCGGCTCTATATACTTAAAAGGCATACTTTCCCTGTACGCCATATTTGACACTATACACCCCTCGTTATAAGGATAAACTATTTCGCCCTTTCCGCCGAATTCGTCTTTTAATTTATTATGAACGATTATAGGCGCTAACTCAACCCATTCGAGCAAATTATCAGTTTTATTTTTTACGTTTACCCTTAAGTTAAGCCCGTTTTCGACTTGACTAAAAATAACGTCCACGTCTAAATAGTCGCAAGAATATCTTGCGACGTTTGACGAATAACTCACCAAATTACAGCGAGTAGACGAAACGAGAAAAGACTCGCCCTTTCTATCTCTTATTTTAACGGCGAATAATGCCGTTTTTTGTTCGTTTAAAGATTGGTTTTTATGTATAAGGTCAACGATTTCACCCTTTTTTAAATCAACGATCAATACCGAATCTTTTGCAAAAATAAACTGTTCCATAACATTTATAAAAAGATTTTAATTACTGCTTAAAACGTAGCGTTTTCTTTCTAAAATTTAACGTTTTTAAACGCATTTTGCGGAAACTCGCATTTTGCGAGTTTCCGCATTTATTAAGTTTTTACAATAAAACAATATAGTATATCAACAATTAAGCCTTTACAGCATAAATTGGTGAAATTTGCCATCCTGATTGCTGAGCGCCGTCGCTATTTCCACCAAAGATATACAAATACCAAGCCCCGTAAGTATTATTTTGAACGTCAGCGTTAGAAATTGTAACTTTTGTCCAGGTTTTTGCAGGAAGCGCAATATCTGGCGAACTTGAATCCATCCAACCGCTTGCGCCGTCGCCTGCCAAATGTACGGAGTAATCTGTATCGGTAGGATTATAAAGCCAAAATTCTAAATAATCATAATCTTGTGGGAGCGCAGAATTAAGTTCTCCTTTGCCAAACGCTGTCAACGGTCTTTTATCCGAATTATCAACCAAACCGTCGTCTTGTGAAACGTTGTAAATCATACCGTATTCGTTTTCTTCTCCAGAATTTTGCATTTCGCCTATCGAAAGCGAAACCGTAACGCGCGAGAGTTTTGAAATTACCGTAACCGTATAATCTTCATCGTTTATTCTGTAATTTACCAACAAATTTAAACCGTCGCTCGAATACAAGTCTTTTGAATAGGTGTAAACGTTGCCCTGATTAGTTCCGCTTATATCAACTTTTAAATTGCCTTCAATTTTCTTTATCGAACTAATCGTAAAATCAACGTTTCCGTGTACGACAGAGCCTAAATCAATACCCATATCGCCATCTTTAACGAATACGACGCTACCGTTTGAAATAGAGAATAGACTTTCGTTACAAGAACAAGTACGACCGACAATTTTTTCGTTTTCTATTCTTTGGTAATCGTGATCAACCGTCAAAGTCTTTAAAACTTCAGAACCGTAATAAACTTCGGAGTCTTCGACGTATATCCTTAAAATATAACTGCCTTTGTTAAGATTTGAAAGAGAAATGGGTTCGTGCGATTTGTTCAAATACTCGCATTTAATTTGCGCGCCTACAACGTTAGTCGTTATCCCTTCTAATGCGAGCGGAGTTTGACAAGCGGTATTATAGACGTCTTGTAGTCCATAAAACTCAATTTCAGGTTTAACTACGGTTATTCCGTCAACAGTGAACGTTGCGCCTTGGTATTTTAAAGTTACGCCCGTATCACCAAAAGAAAACTCGTTTTTATTTTCGTTTTGATATACTACCGACAAATATTGATTATCCACCACCGCGCCGTTACACTTTTCGCATTTAGTTATTATAACCATACCTTCAAAGTCAAACTGTTCACCTATAAAGTAATTAGTTTTATATGGTCTTTTAGCGATGGAATAAACAACGGTTTTATCGTGATTATAAGCGTTACACTCTGCTTTTATAGACTCAATAGCTTCTCCAACGAGGTTGAAAAGTTTTTTACACTTATTACACTCGTAGTGATCTATTTCGCCTTGCGTAACACAAGTTGACGGCGTTCCGATTTTTATTTCCAAATCGTGTCCTGTCGATATAACGGTTGGAATAGAATCAATTTCCTTTTTGTCCGCGTCAAAAATTTTATCACAACGCGCACAGGTGTAATATAATTCGTTTCCATCCGTCTCGCAAGTTGCGCTATTTGCTCTATGAGAAACAAACTCGTGTTCTTCCTCTTTTACTTTATTACAGGCTATTAACGAAAATATTGTAAGACATACGAGCCCGACGATAAGGGCTATTCTTTTTTTCATCGTTTTCTCCTAATTTATGTTATTTTCTAATCATTCGGTACGTAAGGCGGAGTGTAAGACGAAACGACTTTCCACTTCGCAACGAGCGTTATATCGCCCGTAACGACGTCCGTTTCTTCGTCCCATTCTTCTCCGTTTAAAAGCCAACACACGAACTCGTACTCGCCCTTGTCGTCCGATTTTACGGGAGTCTCAATTTGTGGCAATTTACCGCCTTCGGCAACTTGTACCGCATTGATTTGCGTTCCGCCTTGAGTGTCGAAAGTAACGGTATAAACCGCCGTTAAACTTATAGTAATTTCTAACGAGAGTTCGCCGACGGTTGCAATAATTTTCGTATCGCCTTCTAAAAAGCAATCAGCCCCGCTATTTTGATAAGAAAAGGCTATAAGTTCGTTATCAACGGTTTGCCCCTTGCAATCGTCGCACTTTTTAACGATTGAAAGCCCCGTACTCTCAAAAGTTTCGCCCGCATTATATAAAAGTTTTTGCGGTTGAGTTTTTACAGCCAAATATTCTTCTTTGGAGTGGTTTTCAGGGTTGATTTCAGCGACGACCGAATTTATTTCTCGTTTGTTTAAATCAAAAAGTTTTTGACATTTACTGCACTTATAATGCTCTATAACGCCTTGATTTTGACAAGTTGCTTCTATTTTTGAAATATGCAAATAGTCGTGTTCACACGCGCCCGTCGTATTATTGCAACCTACAAAACTTGCAAAAAGCAAGAATAATGAACAAATTAAAAGGATAACTTTTTTCATTTTATTCTTGTTCCTTTTCTTTAAAAATTATTCCCGAAGGAAGTTCTACTTCTTCGGTACTACTCCAACCGTTTTTGTATGCATATTTTGGTAAAACGTTTTTGTCTTTAACTAAAACGGTAACGTCTTTGTATACTGATTTTACGTTTGCAAGGTCAGTTTTGTCGTAATAAGTTAAATCTGCAACACGGTCTACGTTATCTAAATCGGACACATCCAAAGTTACGTTTGTGAAAAAACTATCCCAAGTCATTGCGTAGAACAAAAGTCCGCTACATTCTTCAGGGTTAGCGCCGTACACGTTAGATTTAAAATGCACCTTAACGTCTTCAATTTGGGAGTTGAAAATACTACTTGCAAATAAAGCGATATACGCTCCATTACCCGTGAGATTAACGTTTGTAAAGTTAACGTTTTTAATCGTAGCGAAAGCCAAGTTACCGAAAAGTCCGCCGTTTGAAACTGTCAAATTAGATATAGTATGTCCCATACCGTCGAACGTTCCGCCAAAGCCCCTTGCATTTTCATAGAAAATACCTGTATTTGCTAAAACCAAGCCCGTGGCGTCGATATCGTTTACCATTACGAATTCGCCTAAAATTTTACCGTCGTATAAACCGCCCGAAAGACAATAATTTCTACGAACGTAATGCAAATCTTCTTTTTCAGCGATTACCTTCGTAACGCTTTTACAATTTATTTTATAAAGTTTATCTTCGCATACTGCGAAAATTGTTTTTATAGGCTCGCCTACTCTACTAAAAGATATAGCCGAGAAATCTTCATTGACAAAATACAAAACTTCGCTTTGTATTTTTTGTTTGAGTTTTTCGTTATAATATACCGCTTTAACAGTCGTATCGTAAAAGGCAAGTTCTTCGCCCGTAGTTAAGTCTTCAGTAGAAGACAAATCAACTACGCGTAAATTAACGGTCAATTCTTTTTCGTCTTGTTCGTTAAAGATAGGCTTTGCTATTACCTTAACCGTTTCGCCGTCTGTTGCGCCGTCTAAAACGGTTGCAACGCCGTTAGATATTGAAAGGCTTGAACTTTGAGTGGAAATCGTTACGTATTTATTGTCAACAGAGAATTTATAAGCAGTTCCCGAAACAAGACAACCTATACTTTTTACAAATTCAACGCCGTTATCTTTTACAAGTTCGTATACAGCGTTAGATATTGCAACGCCCTTTTCTTTAGACCAAAATTCTTTATCGAACTTTTTATAACGGCTTTGCGCGTTAACGTCTTTAACGAAATCTTCTACCGTAACAAAAGATAAAGTTGCGTTTGACTTTGCTCTAAGGTCGTCAGTTCCGCCTATTACGAAAACGTTTTTAATTGCCACGTATTCGCTACCGACGATTTTTATCGACGCGTTTGGATTAAACTCGCTATCTATTACGTCTATAACGCAATTAGTCACGTTAGCCGTTGCGATAGGTTCTTTAAAACCAAAAAAGGTAGCCGAATAGTTATTTATCGTTTCGCCGTCCGCTTCGTAGTGTTGCGTACCTTCGCCCATAGAAACGTATTCAACGTAAACGTTTTCAACGCTACCGCCACCCGCAGCGCAAACGAGCGAACTGTTTGCCATTACGGTTGCTTTTGTAAACGAAAGATTTTTAATAACTCCGTCGATATGCAAAACGCCGATAAAACTGTTCATAGACGTGCCGTTGCCGATAGTAAGCCCTTCTATATAATGACCTCTACCGTCAATCACTCCTTTAAAGCCGTACAAACCGCCGTTTGACCACGAGCCTCCAACCGCAGACCAAAGAGAATTTAAGTCCGCTACTTGAGAGTCGTATACGCCGTTATACTTTATATCGTCGCCTAAAATGAAATAGCCGTCCCAAATTGCTTTGTCAGGGTTTGCTTGTTTAGCGTAAACTGCAAATTTGTTTAAATCTTCTGCGGTTTTGATAATTTTAGTATATAAATCAAGTTCTATCAAATAACTTGCTTTAGTAGTCTCTAAAGACAAAACTCTGTTTTCGCCCATTTTCGCCGACGATTTAGGAAGTCTTGTTTTATCTAAGGTCAAAGTTTTAGAAACTTCGTCAAAAGTACCGACCGATTCGCCTTCATATAAAAGGTCTTTGAAAGAACCTCGTACGTCAGACGAGTCGTCAAGCGTAAGAGCCTGCATACTTTCGGTTTCTAAATCCCCTAATTCAACTTCAAAATGCTCGTCTAAAAGAATTTGCGGTCTGTAAACTTCAACACCTATTTCAATTTCGTACGTTTTTCCGCTTATAACACACTCGCCGATAACCGTAGTAAAACCTTCGGCAACCGAATATAAAGAATTGTTGTTTACGCCTACTTTACTTTGGTCTAAACTACTCCAAGAATAAGAACTTACGGTTGCAACTTTATTGTTTTTATAAGCAGAAACGCCCAAAACGATAGAAATTACGTCCGTTTCCGTCTTTAAAGTGGAAAGTCTTACTAAATATCCTTCAAACACTTTTTCGCCGTGTTCGTCGTAAACTTCACCAAATCCAACGTTTGAACTTGGAACTAAAACGACTTCGCCACTTTGCGAAACGGTAACGTCAACGCTTTCAAAGTAAGTATGCTCGTTGTAATTTAAAACTGCGAGAAGTTTGGTTTGTCCGATTTTCTCTGCTGTTACCACAACAGAGTTTCCATTTTGAGCAAGCGAAACGACGTCAGTTGGGCTATCGCCGTCGACCGTCCAACTAAACTCGACTGTTTCTATGCCTTGAGCGTTTGCGGTCAACGTATACTCGTCGCCAACGCCTAAAACGATAGAACTTTGATTTACGGAAATATTTACGTCCGCTTGTGTAAAATTTGATTCTGGCGTACTTTCAGACGAACTTTCTGACGATGGTTTTTTACAAGCAAAACCAAAAGCGCAAACAAGCGAAATGATAAACGCCAAAATTAAAAATTTAATCTTCATATAAATCTCTTTTAATATATTTTATGTGATTGTTAGTGTAAATACTTTTGCTATATTGTTTCTTTCATTACGTGAGATTCTATCGCAACTGTCGTTGCTCCAGAATGACAGTAGTATTTTACTCTCTTGCCCCTCTGGAACGAGCGTAGCGACGAGATAGAGTCCCCTAAATAAAGTACGCTCTTAAATAAGGGAGATTCTATCGCAACTGTCGTTGCTCCAGAATGACAAAAGGAAAAAGTAAACTCCAGAATGACAATTAAAAAAGTAAACTCGCTAAAATAGCAATAGAAAAGATAATCGTTAGAATAACGGTAACTTGAACCTTCTCCTTGAGGAGAAGGTGTCGAAAAGCGACGGATGAGGTGAAAAAAAAGAAAATTATGCTAACGAGTGTATAATGAATTAAAACACCTCACCACCGACTATAGTCGGAGCCTCTCCTCAAGGAGAAGCCTTTCTAACTTCTTCGTAGGGGAGGGGCTTGCCCCTCCCTTTTTATACTACGATTTAAAATTTATCTTTCTTAATAGTTAAACCTTAAGTTTCACTCGTCTTAGTAACGCCAAGTCTTGTGCAGTCATTATCAAAAGTATCGTCGGTAGCGCTATAAACGTTTTTAAGAACGTATCTTGGGAAAAGACTTTCTTTAGTAATTCTATCTATAATAGCCGTCTTTTGAGCGTCTGTAAGCGTTGCGTCGGCTTCTACGAGCGCTATTGCTTCGTCGCAAAGAGTTACCAAAGAATTCAATACGCTTTCAGACCAATAAGATTTCGTTGTTTTGTTCCATAACAAACCAGATTCATATTCAAGTTCGTCGTAAATGCCACGACCTAAACCGCTATTATTTGTTTCGATAGTTTCGCAATTTTCAACGATAGCATCAAACATTGCGCGCATTTTTTCGCCTGCTACTCCAAAGTAATTTGCAAAGTAACTATCTAATACGGCTTCGTAATCTGCATTTACGTCAATCATAAACTTAGAATCGATATAACCCTTTAAATCGCTAAACGCAGTCGCTTCGGTTTCGTTACTTTGGCTCCAAACCGCTTTAACGCCTAAATCGTACAAAATCTTGTAGTTTTCGGCAGACGATTTCCACGTGTTGTAAGGATACATATAGTATTTAAAGTTTGTGCCGTAGAGCCAAATATAAACGCTATCCGAAACTTTAAGCCACTTTTTAATATTTAACAATTCGTCTTGATTGTCGGCAAAATTAAAGTTTTCAGCGTACAACGCGCTAATCGGAGCAACCCAAGCGGTTACGCCCTCGTCACACTTAAGGTCTTCGTTAGTTGCAGTTGCGCTACCCGAACTAAAGTCGTAACGTTTCATAAGCGATAAGTCGTCGTTTACAGGCGCGTTTATAGTTAAACGATAAGCAAGGAAAGCAATATTTACAACTTTACCTTCTGGAAGACTTTCTCTTACTTTAGCGTTAACGGCGTTCATAAGTTCTATCCACGCCGCGCTAAAGCCTGCGTCGCCGTAAACGCTTGCATACAACTGACAACGCGCGCACGGACAAGGATTTGCGCTTTCAGGATCGCCACTATCCATAATAGAAAGACAGATGTTTTCACTCTTTTCTGCGTCGCTACTGATTTGAGCGAGCATACCGCTTGCTAAGGCTTCAACCATTGCGTTAAATTCAGTTGTGTTTCCACCTGCGGTAGGACAAATATCCGTTCTTGATACGCCATACGAGTCAGTAAACGTGAAATACCAAGACGAATGAGCCGATTGATAAGTTGCAGTAGGAAGATAACGCGTCGTGTTGTGCATATCCCATCCATCTGGAGACGGAACCCAAATATCAGCGTGCGACTGTAAGCCCATACCGTAAACTTCACTATCGGTCATATAGGTTTGTTGTTGACGATAATCAAACGGTTTACCTACGATATCAAATCTTCCGTTTATAGTAGAGCCGTCTTTTGAATAAACAACGCAGTCGTCAGAGAGCATATCGTAACCTAAAACTTCGTTTAAGAATTTGATTACTGCCAAGCGGTATCCGTCCGCCGTGTGCGCTTGAATAAATACAGTTCTACCGTTAGATTTAACGGCATATCCTGCGCGACCGTTTTCAACGTACTCGGTTTGCAAACAGTCTGCATATTTGCCTTTCCATCCTACGACTATTGCGTTACGGTATTTAGAAAGGTTTTGTGGTTCAATCATAAACGCTTCAAGCGTTACGCCCGTGGCGTTTTCAACTTGCGCTATTAAGAATTGAACTGCAAGCGTCGCGTCTTCTGCGTAATAAATCTTATATTGCGTTGCGCCGTCTACGATAAAGTTAAACTCAGTAGTTGCGCCATAAAGCGCTTCTTCACAAGAAGTTAAATTAGTTTTGTTAACTAACGCCTTTTGTTGTTCGGTAAGCGCTTCAAATTCAGCGCGCGCTAAACCGACTTGATATTCGTCAGGACTTTCGGTATTTAACGCGTCAATACGGGCTTGAACTTTGTCTACAACGTCGCTCACAGAGAATGAATAAATCGGCGAAATTTGCCATCCGTCTGTACTCGCTCCTGATTCTACGCAAATATACGTTAAATACTTATCGTTAGAACTTATAATTTCAGATGAAAGAACTACTTCCGTCCACTTATTAGCAGTTAACGTTATAACTTCAGTTTTTACCCACGTTTCATTTTCCATAACGTAGAACTGCAAGTCAGAACTGTTTGGATTATAAATGAAGAAACGTAACGAATCGTGACCTTCACTTAATGCCGAACGCATTATTCCTACATTAAACGCGCCTAAATCGCTATCGCTTGACCCACCTTGAGTTAAGTTATAAACCGTGCCGTAAAGGTTAGTCGTGCCAGAATCTGCAATATTACCAAACGAAGCATTTGTAACGTCGCCAAGTTCAGGTTTTAAACCGATTATATTCGTAATTGCGAACGATACGTCGGTAGATTCTGTTCTAAGACCGATAGTTAAATTAGATGCAAAGATATTCTTTACGTATTTTGTATCCGTTCCACTTACGTAAGTTGCAGATAAATCAAATTCCTTTTGAATCCAATTTCCATTATTTGCCCAAAGTCCACTTAAAGACCAAGTATTGTTATAACCGTCGCCCCAACCGTCTACGCCAAAGCCGTCAGAAAGATATATATCACAAGACGCTCCTATTACCTTTATGTTAAAGTAAAGTTTTTCGTAAGCGCTAACGTCTGGGAAGTTTAAGTATTGAAGCGCAGCCTTTCCGCCTGCGTCTGGCGTTACCGTTATATAATCTCCATAATAACCGTCATAGCCCATACTTGCCGTTCCGCCTATTTCTGACGTAAAGTTTGGAACTGTCGACGGAATAACGTTTACGCTATCAACTGACTGAACGTGAATAGTTTCGTAGCCTTTTATAGCGTTTACTAAGGTACGAAGTTTAGCGTAGTTGGTAACTTCTTGCTTTTCGTCGTCCGCAAGAGCGTTATACGCGCTATTTGCGTTTTCAATTCTCGTAACCATAACAAGATGGTCTGGCATTACGACAGAATCTGGAAGAACTGCAATCTTTGAAATAACGGCTTCAATTCTTGCCTGTCTTGCGCTACTTGCTTGAAGTATTGCTTCGCACTCTTGTAATTTAGTATAATTTGTAACGAGAGCCTTTTGGCTATCCGTAAGCGCGTCGTAAGCCGTGCGGGCTTGCGTAGTTAAATCTTCGTCGACAGCGTTTACGTTTAAAGCGTTGATAAGGTTTGTAACCTTATTTGCTATCGGCAAATCGGTAAGGCGTTGACGAGCGCTTGTTAACTTGCTATAGTTTGTAACTTGCGCTTTTTGACTGTCTTTAAGCGCGTTATATGCGTTTTCGGCATTTGCAACCGCTTGTTCGTCGCTTTCGCTAACCGTGTCGGGTAAAGCGTTTATAAGTTTAATTACTTCTTTCACGTCTGCATTGTCGAGATATACTAACTCGGTTTCAACAGTTTTATCAGGACCTGCATAAATAGGTGAAATTTGCCAGCCTTCTTTTGCCGCGCCTTGACCGTCGCCACCAGTAATATATACGTACCATTGACCGCTCTTGTTAAGTTCGATATCTTCAGCAGACATACCAACTTTTGTCCATGTTTTTGGAGTTAAAGACTTTGTTGAAGTCGGCGTATCCGTCCAAGTTCCGCTTACGTCGCCTGCTAAGTGGAAATTGTAAGCAGTATCCGTAGGATTATACATCCAGAAATAGAAGAATTCGTATCCCGTAGGCAAAGCGCTTGCAAGTTCATTTGTTTGCAACGTTCCTAACGTGTTATAGTTGTCATTGTCAATAAACCACTGCTCTCTCGAAACGTTATAGATTGTTCCATATTCGTTTGTCGTTCCCGTATCCGTGCGAATACCAAAATCAAGGGTTACTTCTTGTCTAACTTCATCCATCTTAAACGAATAAATAGGTGAAATTTGCCATCCGCTCGCATTAGCGCCCGATTCTACGCAAATATACGTTAAATAGTTATCGTTGGAAGATATAATTTCAGCAGATAAAACAACTTTAGTCCAAGATTGCGCTGTTACGGTCGTAACGTCAGTTGTTAACCACGTTACATCCTCCATAACGTAGAACTGTAAGTCAGAACTGTTTGGATTGTAAATATAGAAACACAACGCATTGTGTTCTTCCTTTAGCGCGCTACGCATAGCACCTATACTAAATGCACCCAAATCTTTTTCACTTGACCAACTTTGAGTAAAGTTATAAACAGGGCCATACTCGTTTGTCGTGCCGGTATCGGAAATAGTACCGAAAGACGTTCCTGCAACTTCTTCTTTATATACGCTAACACCGAAAATATCGGAAATTTCAAAAGTTATGCCTGCAACGTCGGTACGAAGACCTATCATTAACGAGTCGCCTGCAAAAATATCTTTTATAGCAATAGTAGCGGGGTTTTCTCCTACCGTTGTAAACGAAGAAGATAAGTCGAAAGACATAAGCCCCCAATTACCATCGTTTAACCAAAGACCATCTAAACCAGACCAAGTGTTTTTCCAATTTTTTCCCCAACCGTCGTTTTCCGTACCGTCGGAAAGATAAAGGTTACAAGAATCGCCGATAGCGCGAACGTAAAAATAAATTGCGCTATAATTGCTTAAATCGGGTAAATCTTCAATAAGTAAAGCAGCCTTGCCGTCTGCGTCGGACGTTACGGTTAAAACGTTGCCGTGTTGGCTATCTTGACGAGTAACCCCAACGCCACCAATTTCCGACGAATAATTAGGAACTTTGCTTGCTATTACGTTTCCGTCGGTATCGTCGTGTTTATAAACCCTGTCGTAACCTTCGATAGAATTAACTAAACTTTCAAGTTTTGAAACGCCATCTTCGTCAACTTGCGTTTTTAACTCTGCGCTTAAAGCGTTGTAAGCCTTTTCAGCGTCTCTTATTCTTGCAACGTGAGTAATCGCGTCAGGCATTGTAACGGAATCGGGAAGCGCCGATATAAGTTCGTTAACAGCGTAAACGCTTTCGTTAATAATTGCTACGGGTTTGTTAGTTTCAGTAAACGAGCCAGACGTATTTACGCCATCTTTAACGACAACCGTACATTGCGTAACGTTTATAGCATTTTCTCCGCCTGCTAATTCAACTAAATTAGCGTACTGCTCGCTCGTTTCAACGACGATGGGGAATTGTTCCGAGCCATACCAACCGCCGTTTTCTTCCGTTTGAAGATAAACGCTTTCGCCACCAGCAGTTACGCTATCTGCAATGTCTTGAGCGTAGCCGTTTAACCACCAGTAGTTTACAACTTCGTATAAATCGCCCCTTGCCAAATCGTTATAATCGGTATATCTAACGGTTTCGCCTTGCTTTACGTAAGCGACGGCAACGAATTCTCTTTCAAAATTTTTAAGTTGAATGTTTACTATACAACCGTTTGCATAATAATTTCCGTCTTCACTATAAATTTTATTTTTATCTATCGCTCCGCCTACGTGATTCATATTGAGATAGTCGCCGTTTGCTTGAGTTACAATGGTTTTAGGCGCGATAATAAAACCCATTTCAACGTCGTCGTTACCCTTAACGAAATTATACATAGTTTCGTCCATTTTAACGATAAAGCGAAGTCCGTTCTTTTGACCGAGTTTAAGCGACGTTCCGTCTAACATTTCAAACGTTCCGTCCGAAATTGAAGACGACGCGAAAACTTTAATTCCGCCGTTTGCAGTAAGCCCTGCAAACCCGACGATTGAAACAAATAAAAATACTGATAAAATCCAAATTAAAGCGTTTTTAATACTCTTTTTCATTTTATACCCCTTGTTCCCAGTTTTTGTCTTCGTAATCATTGTCGTTTGCAGACGTCGTGATAACGTCGCAGTTGAAAAACAAATCAATTACTTCAATTGTTGGCTTTAAATACTTTTTCATATATTTTCTCCTTTTTATACTCCCCAAGCCGTAAATACGGCTTGCATATCGCCATCTGTTTCCTTATAAATAGAAAAGCCTAACTCTACCCAGTCGTCTCTAAAACTCTTTCTCATATCGTAAATATTAGGGTAATAATCTTCAAAATACGTGCAAATGACGTAACGTGGGAAAATGCTTTCCTTTTTAATTCTCTTTACTAAATTTGCATAAAGTTTAGGGTCTGAAACCTTATACTTTTCTATAGACGCATACGCTTCGTCTATCATAGACAACATATTTTCTACAAGTAGTCTTGGCCAAAACTGCTCTAAACCGATATCGTCGTAAATACCGCCCGAAATGGTTGGCACGGTTTCTTCTAAATACGCGCTTTGCGCTTGAATTAAATTAAACATTGCGCGCATAGGCTCAGACGCTTCTAAATAATAATTGTCAAAATAATCGTCGATTACCTTGCCGTAATCTTGATTTACGTCGAACAAAAATTTAGAGTCGATATAGTCTTTTAAGTCGGTAAAAGCCGTCGACATGTTTCTTTCTTGCGCTTGATTCCAAACGTATTTTACACCGCGTTCTTTTAAAAAACGGTAGGTTTCTACAACGGGACTCCAAGTGTTGTACGGATACAAGTAATACTTAAAGTTAGTGCCGTAAATCCATACGTAAACGTTGCTTGCAACCGCTTGCCACGACGCAACGTTATTTGCGTAAGATACGTTTTCTTCTTCGTAAAAAGATTTAGTGAATTTTGAATAAATAGGAGCGAGCCAAGGATATACGTGTTCGTCGCAAGTTAAGTATACTGCGTTTCCGTTTTCGTCGGTTTCGTAAACGTAATTTCCGCTTGCGTCTTTTACAAACTTTCTCGTTTGCTCGTCCATTTTATAACGCCTAAGCGCTTGGAATTCTCCTTTATCATTTGCTATTGGATCAGTCCAAACTGTTTTTCCGCTATCGTCGGTATGCTTTTGTCTTTCAACGGGAGCAGGCTCTGCGTCGTGATAAGCAAAGAATACCAAGTTCATCACTCTATTTGGGTTACTGCTCGTTTTTATATACTCTTGAACTTTCTCGTTTAAGTCGTTCATAAAGTATATACAAGTTGACGCAGGCGTTCCGTATAAAGAGTGATAAATTTTACAATTTTCACAATAACACGAGTCTATACCCGTTCCGTCCATTGCCGAAAAAGACATATTTTCTATTTCGGGAAGTTCTTCCATACGCTTTTTAACTACTGCAAATACGGCGTCAAGCATTGCGTCGTATTCTTCCTTTACGCCGTGAGCCGTATAACATACCTGCTCTTTATCTTCTCTATACCACTCGGGATGCTCGTCGTAGTAAATATCGGGGTCGATATAATACAACGTATTGTGCATATCCCAACCGTTTACGGGAATCCAAATATCCGTGTGAGAGTGCATTCCCATACCGTAAATTTCAATACTCGTGTAATAGTTAGAAATTTGTCTGTAATCAAAGTCCGGGCGCTCGATAATTTCCATATTAGGCATAGTTTCGGGAGTTCTCGAATACACAATGCAGTCTTCCGCTATCATATCGTAACCGATTACTTCCCTTAAAAAAGCAAGACCGCCCATTCTATACCCGTCGCCACCAAGCGCTTCGATAAATACGAGATTTCCTTTGCTCTTTATATAATAACCCGTAGTCGAAATGTCTTCCGTCGGCATAGCCAAGCCTAAATTTTTAAAAAGACTTTCTCTATATCCGTAAACGATAGCGTAATCGTTTTGGGTAAGCGACGACGGAATTTCGTATTCCACACTAATTTCAACGCCCGTCGCCTTTAAAATATGCTCTGCAACGAAGTTTGCAGACTTTATAATTTGGCTTGCAAGTTTTTCGTCGCTTTCGTCTACGTAAATTTTATAGTTAGTAGCGCCGTTTTTTATAAACGACACGTTACTTTCCGTAACGTTTACTTTATGGAGCGTTCCCTCGACGTAATGAATAATATTGTCTTTACCCTTTTCGCCCTTATTTCCGTTTGCTATCAGTATCCAAGTAAGCACGCCGGACAAAATAAGCACTACGCTAACGCAAATAGAAATCAATAAAATAAGTTTTTTCTTCGTTAATTTCATATCCACCTCTATTTAACCGTTACCGTCTTTTCGTACACGGCAAGATTGCCCGTTTCGTCGTAAGCGTATATACAAATTTTGTATTCGCCCGCATACTCGCAAACGATAGACCTTTCTTCTCCGTAGAGATAAATAGGCATACCTTTGGGGTTGGTTATCATAATCATAACGGTTATTTTGTCTTGTGGAGAATAACTGTCCGTAACTTCAAATTTCGGAATAGTAAGCGTTCCGCCGACCTTTAAACCGTCTTTAAATTTACCCTTAAACGTAATAGTTGGCGCTTCGCCGTCGACTACGGCTATCGCGTATTCAAAATAAGAAACGTTTGAATATAACCAGTCTTTTTCTTGAGTTATAACTTCAACGCTATATCTACCGTAAGAATTTAAAACGATTGCGTAATCTTTAGTTGCGTCAACCATTTCAAGCGGTACGCCGTTTTTATCAACGGCAACTGTTCCATCTGGATTTTTAACCGTTAAAAGACTTTCTACGTTAGGGCTCAAAACGTCGCAAGCAACGACTTTTTGTATAACGTACTCGCTGTCTTTAACCGCGGTAGTTTTTAACGTTTCAAACGTAGTGACGTAAGGTGCGGCGTTGTCTTGATTGTTTGCAACTTTTACTTTTGATACTTCGTTCAAAAATACCGTTGCGCCTTCTAAAACGTTGATTATTTCTATATCAAAATAAATCTTTCCACTTGGGAAACCGTTAAAAATCGCTCCTGCTTGCGTTTTTGAAACGCTTATTGAAGTAGTTGCGTTTACTACGATTTTTCCGCTTGAATATCCGATACTATAACTCGAACTCGACACTCCGTCAAAATCGAAAAGGAGCGCAACTTCCGTATCGCCAACGATAAGTTTTGTTTGCCCGTCGTCTTTGAAAAGTTCTACTCTTACCGAAACGCTTTCGTCTTGGCTATCGGTAAGCGTAACCGCAACGCCGTCGAATTTCGACTCGTTTGGAACTGTAAAGAAACCGAGCGAGAAGAAATCTGCAAGTTGCGGATTGATAAACGACGTTTTTGCAACGCCCAAATCTTTAGTCGCCGTTATTTTTATACCCTGATTTCCCGCGACAGTTTCACCGTTTTTAAGCGTAAGTCCATCGTCGGCAATGAAATAGTTTTCAACGTTTACCACGTCTCTAAAATTACCCGTGCCGGGGATTTCTTCTTTGCCGAATACGATTATCACGGGAATTTCCTTTTCGTAAAGCGATTCTCCGTCGCAAACGTAAGTGATTTTTACCGTTTTACCGCTCGTCGAAGTAACGGGGGTAAACTTTTCACCCGATTTAACGGTTGAAGTCTTTCCGTCTAAAGAAAGGTTAACCGAGCAAATTTTTTCAACCTTTTCGCCACTTGAATAGTCGTATGCGTTTAAAAGCGGAAGAATATACGTTCCGCCCGAAACGTATGCGTCGGGCAATCTCGGCTCGTTAATCGTTACGGGTTTTCCGCTCGTTTCGCCGTTAAGTTTCTTCGTTGCAACGGCTACGCTTCCTACGTAGTCGTTAGCCGTGCAAGTAAGCGTCCACTCGCCGACTTTTTCTAATATAAACTCGTCGCCTTCTACGTCGAATTTTTCATTTCCGTTAGACAACGTAAATTTTACTGAGGTTTTACCGCTACCACCCGTAACGGTTACGCTTGGCAAGGTTTGAATAGTACCAACTTCAATAGTCGTTGAATAATTCTCGCCGATTTCAACCTTTAGTTTTTCAACGTTTTGGCTTAGCGTTGCTCTAACCCATAAAACTTCCTCGGCTACGTTTCCGCTATAATCGACGGCTTTATATACTATTGCGTAAGTTCCAACGTTTTCTACTTTGAACTTGCCGTTTTTAATTTCAACAGACTTTTTATTTTCTGACGAATACTCGTACCAAACTGAAACGTTTACGTCGAGTTTGCCGTTTTCTTTGTCGCTTGCCGTAGCGTTAGGAACGGGATACGCTCCGCCTACTATCGCCGTCGGCATTTGTTCGTATTCGCAATCTACGGCTATCTCCGGAGCGTTCTTATCTTCAAATTTTTCAGCGGTTAAATCAACGCCTAAAACGCTCGTCAAACAAATATTTGCCGACGCTCCGCTATAACCCAAAGCGCTTATCGTAAGTTTAGCCTTTCCGCTTGGAAACCCAAACCAAAGGGCGCTATAATAATTGTTATCGTCTAAATCGGAAATTATTTTTCCGCCCGCCCACGCTTGATTTCTTTGGTGATCGTAACTTATGCAAAACTTCTTTTCGTCGGGAGCGCAATTTATTACAGGTTCTGCTAAATTAGAGTACGCTCCGTAATAAAGCCCCGTGTCAACGGACATAAAACTATGCGGAACTAAACATCCAAGCGTAGATCCCGTATGCAATTTGCCAACGTATTCTAACCCAGTTTGCACTTGACCGTTTCCAGCAGCCGTAAAGAAAGTCAATCCGTACGAATTTATATCGTTGTGGAAATTGCCGTAATAAACCAACTGAACGGTTGGATCGTAAATATCGGTAAAGGTAAATACCATCCTTGAAAAATCTACCTTTCCTTGAACTTCGGGCACGACGAAACCTTCGACAATCTTTACCGAAGACGTAAGTTCGGTCATATCGAACACGTGTCCGAAAGTTATCGAGTCTCCGTTTGCAATTTTTAAGTTTAGTCCGTGAGAATTTGCGCCGAAACTCGTACATTTTCCGTAATTTATAGAAGTTTTGTCGTTAGTGAACGTAGCCAACTTGCTGTCTACTACAAAATCGTATTCTTTAGTGTAGACCTTTCCGCCTATCATAGCAACGTACTTTAAAAGATAATTACCGCTTTGGTTTAAAGTGCAAGTTTTATCTTTTTCGTACGTTCCGTCCGGAAAGCGTAAAGAATGCTCGCCTTTCGCGCTTTCGCTACCGACGGTAAAAGTACAGTCGGGCGCGGTAAATTCGTCGCCAAAAGCGTAATTTTCGCTAATCTCTTTAGATACGTTCACGCTCTTTTCTGCGTTTGCAAGCATTACCGTTCCTACACAAACTAAAGAAATACTAACGCATATTAAAAGAATAAAAACAAAAATATTTTTGCTCTTTCTTTTTGAGTTTGTCATCTATTTTTCTCCTTAAACTACGCAAGAGCGTAGCCTTTTAATCTTTCTTTTAAACGATTACCCTTTTAATCCGCCTACGGAAAGGTTACCCATAAGTCTTTTACTGAAAATACAAAACAGTATAATTACGGGTACAGTTACTACTAATACCGACGCCATAAGCGCTGGCACTCTACTCATTTCCCTCTTATACTGAGCGTTTAATTCTTGCCCCGTCGACTGATGATAAAGCGCTAAAGATAACGTTTTATGGGCAGGCAAATACAAATTTGGGATAAGATAATCGTTCCAGTATTCGATAAATAAAATCAAGAATATCGACAAAAAAGTGTATTTAATAAGCGGAAGCGCAACTTTAATCATTACTTGCATATCGTTTGCGCCGTCGATTTTTGCCGCTTCGTAATAGCCTTTGGGCATCGTTTTAAACACCGAGTAGAAAACGAGAAAATACATTCCGAGGAAGTTTGCTCTCATTAGCCACATGCCCCAAATTTCATTGTATAAGCCAAGCAAGTTAGCAAGTTGAATTTCCGCCGCCTGATTGCCGACTACGGGAATTATCATAGTAACGATTACGGCAGTATACACGATTTTTGAAAACCAGTTTTCATATCTTGCGCAAAGGTAAGCGACAACGCAAGTTACTACGACCTTAAAAAACGAACAACCAAACGAATAAAGCACTGTGTTTATCGCCATTTCAATAAGCGTAAAATCGGCAAACCCTTCGTTGAGTTTAGAGATGTTTTCAAAAAGATAGAACTGCTTTGGTAGCCCCACTATATTATTCGCAATAGATGAGTCTGTTGAAGAATAGTCTCCCGAATATTTTTTACAAGCGGTAATTACAGCCCATAAAAATAGCGCGAGCATAAAAATTACGTACACCGTAAGCACGGTAAGAAGCGCAATCGTTAGGGGTGAAAGTTTATTTTTTATCTTAAAGTTAGCCTTATTTTTAACCATAACTACCCCCTTAATCTTCTGACGGACCGTATTTGTCCAACAAATATTTAACGCCGAAAGTAAGCGGTATGGCAATTATCGTCAATATCAAACCGAGAGCCGCGGCAGGCGGTACGTTTCTTTCAGATTTCGTTGATGCAAACGCTAAATCATAAAGATATCTTCCAAGCGGATCGTATTCTGCGCTCACGTTAAACATCAACACGTTGTACTGATTTACGAAAATAGTCGCTACGCCCGTTACTAAAAATACCGATAAAGTCGGGAAAGTAAGTGGCAAAACGATATGCCAAAACTCTTTTATACCGAGCGCGCCGTCAAGTTTTCCCGCTTCTATAACTTCGGGAGATATATCGAACATTTTGTTAGCGTACATAAGCACAGACGTTCCAAATCCAACGTATAAATTATAGAAAATTACGTTTCCGAGCGGATTTGTATCAAATCTTAACGCGTTAGTTCCAAACAAAATGGGCGTTACTTCGTTTAAAACGTATTTAAACATCAATACGGAAGCAGCGGCTGGAATTATTGACGGGATAAATAAAAATATTCTAAAAAGCCCTGCAAACGGCATCTTTTTAAAGACGTAATACGCAAAAAGTAGCCCAAGCGGAATACTCACGCAAAGTGTTACGCCATAGTATAAAAGAGACATTTTAGCCGTGTCTAACAAATCCTTAACTTTATAAGGGTCGGTAAACCAGTCGGTAATCTTCTTTATCGAGAAAAACCAAGTGATCTTATTGTCAGACGATTCTACCGAATCCATAAAGGCGTAACCGATCGACTGAAAGTTGACCACTATGTAGAAAAGCACGAATTGAACGACTGGAAAAGCCATTAAAATGGCGTAAAAAATCTTTGCGCCCTTATCCATGGTTTGCGCTTTTTTATTCAACTTTAAACCGTTTGTATTAGTCATAAGTTCCTTAATTTTAAAATTTTAGTTTCTCACCAAATGTCTGAACTGCTGAAATAGGTATACATTCCGTTAAAGTGAGTTTCTGCGGAAACGCCCTTTTCAATTACTTCGATAAGACCTCTCTTATCTCCGCTGTGATAAAGCGGACTTACCTTACCGTCAGTTGACAAAGATTGTAACTTTAATTGATTGTTGTTAAATACGACGTTGTTATCGTATGGGAATACTATATCTGCGTTTTTGATATATTCGTAATACGATTTTCCGTATGGAGTTAACGAAGACTTTTGGTCGGAAGTCAAATCGTATTTAAGAGATTTAACCGCGCTAGTAATTTGCGTAAATTGAGCGAGTTGTTCTTGGCTGTTTGCAAATTGAATAAAGTCAATCGCGTATTTATATTGCCAACTGTTAACGTCTAAACCGTTTTTAACCATACAAAGCGGATAATAAATATCGTAAACGGTTTGCTTTTTACCGCTTTGGGTAATCTTTTCGGCAGATTGCTTTGGAAGTGGCATCCAACCGAGTTTTTTGTTTTCTTTAGAATAAGCGTCGTTCGTTCCTGCTAAATCTTCAAAAGCGCCTGTTGCTTCCATTTCCCACCAAGAGCCGTCTAAAAGCATAACGTTTCTCTTAGTACCTCTTTTCAAGAAATCTTCTTGAGCAGTTAAATGGTCGTAACCCGAATTAAATAACGTAAGGTCGTTCGCGTCGTTTTTGATATAAGTTTGATCGTACAAATCGTCGTAGAACTTAATTGCGTAGTACTTACCTGCTTGACGCGCAAGTTCGTTACCGTTAGTTTGGTCGATTTCGGTATCTGTAGCGTCGAACGTAAATTGACCGTTTTTAACAGTTCCAAGATTTTCAGCAGTACCGTCAAAGGTAAAGTTAAGACGCATTTGTTCGTAACCTTCGTAATCGGTTGCAAGAGCGTTTATAAAATGCGTTAAATACGAATATCTATGTTGACCACTCCAAATAAGCGGATTGTCGTTACCCGTGTTCGCAATATAGTCGCAAAGCATAAAGAATTCTTCGTAAGTGGTAGGAAGTCCGTCGTCGCTTGTGTTTGGCGTTTGGTCCGGGCCGTCCGTTTTAGTCCAGTTATTTTTCATACCGTCTACACCCAAGAAACAGTTTTTTACGCCGTTAGCCACGTTGTAACCTTTCATAAGGTAGTAACCTTTTTCGTTAAATCTATCAACGTCGTAAACGATACCAAAGTTGGTTAAATAGTGCGGATATGCGTAATAATGCACTTTACCGTTAGAATCTTTTCTGCCAAGATAATCTTTTTGGTCGTCGTACATCTTGTCTTCTAAAGTTCCGTCGCCTTCATCATACGGATTATCCCCCGTTATAGCGTCGGTTATGTCGGCAATGTAATTACCTGCGATTAAACTCGAATAGTCTTGTTGTTCCAAGAAATAAACGACTTCGTCGCGACCTGCCATTTCTCCTCCGGCAACGTTTGAATTAAGCGTAGTAGGTTGTACGTGAATACCAGTCTTACCGCCTACTTTATCGTTTACGTGTAACGCTTCGTAATCTTTAATAAGTTCGGTAAGCCACTCCGAGCCGAAACCGCTAGTAAAACTGTATACGTAAAGAGTCGCTTTGTTTTTATTAGGGTCTTTTTTACAAGCAAAAGTTGAAAAAGCAACGGTAACAAGCATAAGCACGCAAAGCGTTTTAATAAGAAATTTTTTCATAAAAACCTCCCAAGATATATTTATAAATATATTTTACCATAGTTTACACCAAAAATACAATAGGAAATTTATACCTTAATCGTCGTTTTAGTATGGGATTTTTACAAATCAAAAAGTAAAATTTTTTAAAGTTAAGTTTTTGCGTAAAAAAAGCTCGAAAATAAAAAACATTTCGAGCCTTAAAATTTATTAAATTTTATACACCTTGAAATACGGCGAAATTACCGTCCCTTTTCAAGCAAATCGACGACCTTATTGCTTGTTTCTGTATTCGCTCGGAGTACAACCGAACTTGTTTTTAAACCTTTCGTAAAAGGTATTTCTATCCGAAAACCCGCATTCTTCGATAATCTTTTCTATCGTACAATCGCTGTTTACCAAAAGTTCGCAACATTGCTTAAGCCTAACGTCCATAACGTAGTCTGTAAAACTCATATTGAAAGCCTTTTTAAAAAGCCTACTAAAATACGCAGGATTATAAAAACACCTTTGCGAAAGTTCTTTTAGTGAAATCTTTTCGTTGAAATGCTCGTTAATATAGTCTAAAATTTCCTGCGGAATACGATGCTCTTTATTATCGTCTTTAACGAAAATTTTACGGAAAACTTTGCACAAAATAACGTTGATGTAAGAGTCTAATATCCAAGATTTGCCGAGTTCGTTTTTAGAAAGTTCGTCCTCTATATTTTTAAACAAACTAACTATATCCGCTCTTTCGTTATAATCAAATGAAACGAGCGGGCTTTTATCGTTTAATTCGCATTGAATTTTCTCAAAAGACGTCAACGCAAGCATATAAAACAAATTGTCGTCTTTTATCATATTTTTGGTAAAATACTCAACCCTTACCATCAGGTTGTAAGCAATCATTTTATCGAGCACGGTAAACGCGTGCGTACAACCGTAATTTAAAAACAACAAGTCGCCCGCTTTTACGTTGAATTCTTCACCGTTCACGCTATGTTTTCCCTCGCCTTCAATAACGTAAACGATTTCTACGAAATCGTGATTGTGTATCTGCTCGTCACGATTGTCGCATATTCTTTTTATGGCAACCATTGCATCGCTTTGAAATTCTTCGTCAGCCTTATAGTGTAACACTTTGCCACCTTCCTTTACGTTATTTAAACGCGCTTTTCGCAAAATGAATTGCGATAAGGTAAAACGCCAAATATATGGTAACACAAATTGACGGAAAAATCAAGTTGTTAATTTTTACTTTTTTTGGGGGTATTTGTATGTTTTTTTTACAAATTGCGTCATTTTTACCTTAAAAACACAAACGCAAGATCCTCTCTTTAATAAGAAAACGCCCACGACGTTATTGTGGACGTTTTTTAACGATTTTATTACAAAAGTTATCTATAAGTCGATTATCTCGACTTTTTATCATCTCAATTCGTTTAAAGATTGTTTAAAACGTAATTTAAATCGTCTTTCTCTTTTTCTTTATTTGAACGAGTTAAAAGTTCTTCTGCCGTTTTCTTAAGGTAATCCGTCGATATTTCCTTCGGCTTATCCAAAAGTTTAACGAAGTTTTCGCGATATATTTTTTCTCGCAAATTAGCGTCTAAAAAAACGCCTCTAAATCTACCGTCAACGTAGTCGAACTCTCCGTTCGTTTCAATAAACTGACGAACGAAATTAGGTCTGCGCAAAAAGTTTTCTTGCCATTTTTCATCTTTCGGAAAAGCGTAAAAGTCTGTTCCGTATAAAATTCTATCCGAATACTTTTGCCATAACTTTAGCCAACTTTCCCAGTTTTTGCCCATATTTATAAGTTGCTCTCCGCCCGGCGTTAAATCAAACGTCGTATTAGGGTAAGACAAGAACGACTCCGCCTTTTCTACGTCGTCGCTTAAAAACCCGAAGTGCGCAAGCGTAAGTTTTAAATTAGGAAACTTTTTCAAAACGTTGAAAACTTGATTTATTAGCGACGATTTAGTAGGATAAGAACTATCGTATACCCTACCGTCTTTTATCGCCTGCGCGCTCGCGTTTTTTAAGTCCCAGTTTTGCGTTGGATTTGCAACGTGCATAAGAACGGGATAACCGTTTTTCTCCATAAACGAGTAAAACTCGTCGTATACTTTATCGTCAACGCCCAAATTCCAGTTTTTAACGAGCGACGGATATCCTTCGAGCATTTTTATTCCGTCGAAACCAACGCTTAAATAAGTTTTCGCTTGAGTTAAAAAGTCGCGCGCAACTTTTTCGCTATCTAAATGATTTTCGGGATGTTCTAAACCTGCAAAAGCGTAAGCGTTTGGAGAAAAAGTCTTTTTTAAAAACAATCCGCTTACGTTTTGACAACAATCAAATAATACCCCGCCTTTACTCGCGTGGTGAGGTAAACTTAAAAAACAAAATTTTTCGGTTTTAGTTTGACTAAACTCATCTTTAAAAATTTCAATTTTTTCTTTTAATGGAATATCGAAAGTATAATGAACGTGAACGTCGTAGACTTTTTCCATATTTCACCTTTAAACCTTTAATTATCAACTTATAGGCAGACTTTAAGCAAGATATTTTTTCAAAACGTGGTAGACGTAAACGGGTACTGCGCTCCATCCGTGGCAAAGACTTCCTGCATTTCCAAACGCCTTTGCGCCATCAATCGTTTCCCACACGCAAGAACTTCCGCTTTCAACCATTACCGAATATTCCCTACGAATTTCGCCGAGTATCCAATTCGCCCACTTCTTTTCGTCGGATAAAAGCAACGCTTGATACTTTAATATTTTCATACTCAACGTACAGTCGAGAATATTTCCGCTCGCTATTTCGTTGCATATAAACTCGCTTTCTTCTTTGCTCGGAACTCCAGCCAAAATAGCCAAGGCGTTAGCCAAAACTGTAAACTCGCCTTTGCCTTTATTAACTTCAAAAAGTCCCCTTTCTTTTACGAAGAAAGTCTTAACCTTTTCGACGCACTCGTTTAACGTATCTTCGTAATTAAACTCTTTACCGATTTTTTCATCAATTTCTTTTAAACACTTCAACGCGATAATAAACAAGAAGTTAATTACAGAGTCCGGCTTTTTGTCGTCCTTTTGGAATATTCTACCTTCCATATATTCAGTCCAATCGTAGAAATTCCAGTTGTTTACGTCTTCAAACTTGCACGCTAAACCGCCTGACGAGTTGTTTATAAAAGTGGTTATTATACTCAATATCTTCGGGTATAAGTCGATTATCAACTCTTTATCGTCAGTATGGTCGAGATATTCTTTAATCGCCAAAACGTAATAAAGAGAAAAAGACGGAATCGTTAAATCGTTACCGCAAGGATAGCAAATTGCCAAAAGTCCGTCGTCTCGTCTATCCATGCCGATAAGTTTTAAGTTTGCTTTGGCGTAATCTTTATTTCCGTTTTCAAAAGCGTAAAAACCGCAAAGAATTTGATTTCTCGAATCGTAGGAGTAAAGACATTGTTCTCTCCAAGGCGTATCAACGTAATGTTCCATCATACACTTTTTTAAAGTGTTTACGCACAAATCGTAAATCTTTTGGTCGAGTTCGTCGTTTAATTTAAACGGTTTTTCTTCAACTTGATAAACTTGCGGAATTACGCCGAGATATTTAAGTTCTATGGGTTTTTCGCTGTAAATTTCTAAATAACGGCAACTTATTCTAAACGCATAGTTAGTATATTCGTTTAAACCGCTTTTAGCAAAATAATCAAAACTAAAATCGCGCTCGCCGATAATTCTTCTTACGTGTCCGTCAAATAAATCTTCGCCCCAGTCTACCCTTACGCTTTGATTTTCTTGCGAAATAAATTTAACAGTCGGTAAACCCACCGTTTCTTCCCCTAAATCAACGAGATAATAGTTGTTTTCCGCTTTTAAAATTTTAATATCGGCTTTTGGGAGTAAAACTTGCTTTTTTATAGGGCGCGGAAATAACTCGCACTCTTTTTTAACGACGACGCTTTCGGCGCAGTCCTTTCCCGAAATTACCCAGTCGTCTTCACGGGTTGCGTCGTAGGCAAAACTAAAGCCGAGTTGCGTCGTAACAAACTTTTCGCGTCCGTTTTGATAGGCTTTACTATATCTTGATAAAACCTTTTCGTCACTACGAGATAAAATCTTTTCGCCGTTTAAAAGTTCAAATATAAGACCTGCCTTGCCTATCTTATATCTCTGACTGTCAACGCCGAAATACCAAACTAAAACGGCGAGCGTATTTTCGCCCTTTTTTAAATAGTCTGTAACGTCGATAGAATCGTAAATTTTATACCACTCGAAATCGCCGTATTGATTACTGCTTACGAACTTTCCGTTTATAAACAAAACGTAATCGCTATCGCAAGACAAGTTGCAAATCACTTTGCCATTTTCATAATTAAAACGGGTGAAAAATTCGCCGTAACAATCCGTTTGCGGATTTTCGTCAACCCAAATCCATTTTGAATTTTTAAAAACTTCCATAAAATTTCCTTTAATAACGAGATAAATCGACTTATAGCCTATCTTATCTCTAATTTTAACCTTTTATTGTTATTCAAAAATAATCTCGTAAAGTTTGCTTGCAAAGAGTTCGTGCATTTCTCTAAGGGGATGATTTATACGGTTTGCAAGAAGTTTTGTTACGTCTTGAGATTCGCTTAACTTTTTCCACTCCTTATAACAATCGCAAACGGTAACGCCTAACTCTTCAGCAACTTTTACCGCGCTTTCCATAAACAAATCCATCTTTCCGCCGTTTTGAACTTGGGCGATATGAGTTGCGTATTCGACAAGGTGTAGCGCTGTGTCTTCGTCAACGCGAGTATTCATCATATTTGGCGTCATAAAAATAAGTTCCGCGCCACTTTCTTGAATTTTAGTAAAAATAGTCTTTAAGGAATTTAAGTAGTCCGCAAGTTCGCCGTTGACGTCGTTTAACCCAAAACAAACTATAACAAGGTCTGGATTATGAGCCAAAACCTGACTATCCAACCTATCTAACGATTGAGTTGCAGTAATACCGCCTATACCTGCATTTATCACGTTAACGGGCATATAGGCGCGTGTTTCGTTCATTTTTTTACGAAGACGATTGTGATAAACACACTCGTAATCAATCTCGCCTTCGTCAAAAGCGCCGTGCGTTACGCTATCGCCGAAAGCGACGATAGTAACAGGTCCGTTTTGCATCAATTCGTCTAAATCTTTAAAAAACTTTTCTTTAACTTTCATTTTACACCCAAAAAATTTTAATATCTCTTTTCTTTAACATTGTATCATAACGGTTTTAATTTTTCAATAAAACTAAAGATAAATTCATAAAATATAAAAACAAAAAATGAGACTCGCTATGCAAGTCTCACTTATCGTCGTTATATTTTAGTTCTTTCCGTTAAACCAAACGGTCATAAGCGGTTTATCCGAAAGCCACTTCTTTCCGCAAGATTGATAATCTGCAAGAACGAGTTTGTCTCCGTCTTCAAGTAAGCACTCAAAACGAACGATTTCTCCATCTTCCGCGTTTTGCTTTTCACACTCGAAGTCTTTAGCAAGAGCGACGGGTTTTTTAAGATCTCTTTGGCTCTTATGTTCGTCTGTTGCAAGAGTTAAAGGACCGTAAGTAAACGCAACTTTACCGTTTAACCAATGAGTTTTTACAGCCATTTGCATACTAATTTCAAGCGTTTCGCCTGCGCTAAACGATTTATCGACAACGTAGTAATCGCCGTTTACAACTTCTCCGTTTACTACTGTTTTTTCACTCCATTTTGGGTTTCTTACGCTTAAAGTCAACGCGCAATCGTCCAAAACGGTAATTTTCGCATTTCCGCTTGCAGGATAATTAGTTTCAACTTTAAGCCAAACGGTTTTACCGGATTTGTCTTTTACTGCTACTTTTCCGTCGAATAACAAGTTTAAGTAAACCTTATCCCCACTTTGAGTAACCGCGCTAAGAGGCATAAGCGCGATACCGCAAGCGCCGATAGCCAAACAACAGCCGTTGTAACCACCGCTTGCAAACGAACAGTAACCGCCAAGTCCGCGTCCGCGAGTATTCATATATAACGGACTGTAACTATCGAAAGCGCCGGCGTCGACAAACTCTTTAGTAAACATACTCATTTGTTTGTTCATCTCGGTATTCAAACTGCCGTAAAGAGCGTTATAGCCCGATATTTCAAAGCGGTTCATATACTTTGCTTCGCCCGTTAAGTCGAACAATCTTCTATTAACTCTCATCCAAGTTACCGTAACGCAAGTTTCTTGCATTATGTTTTCGTGATATTCGGTTTGCATTAAGGCAGAATTATCAAACAACTCGTGCGTGCAACCCGAACAACCTATAATGGTAACGTCGGACTTTTCAACTAAATCCATAAAGCGAGCGACGGCGTTGAAATACTTTTTTTCGCCCGTAATTTCGTAATACGCGAGCAAACCTTCGTAAAAAGACATCATTTCGTAGGCTTTCGTAACGGGATATTGATAAGGATAAAGGTCGCTATTTAACGCAAGTTCTATCAAATTACAGTCGCTACAACCGCCCGTTGAAATAATATATTCCGCAAAATCGAAATATCTTTTTTCGCCGGTCAATTTATAAATTTCAAGCGTCGGCTCTAAAATGGTACAAGAGTTTACGCAACCCCACCAAGAAGACGTTTGAGTAATATTAACCTTGCCTTCTCCGTTGCCTACTTTACTTAAAATATAATCTAAATGCCTTTTGCAAGCGTCGATAATCCTTTGCTTTAAGGCTTCGTCTTTACAAATTCTTAAATAGTAAAGCATACCTACTAAAACGTATTTTCTGCTCCACATATCCCAACCGTGAAACTCTTTTTCAACGGTATAAGTCGCAATTCTGCCGAGTTCGTCTTGTTTAGAAAGCAAATCGACAACCGTATCGGTTAAAATACCGTACAATTCTTCGTCTTTTGTATATTCGCAAATTAAAGCCGCGCCACGCATTTGCTTGCCGAAAAATTCTCCGCGCCAAAATTCGTCTAACGAATCTTCACGCGTAGCGAAAACTTCAACCGTTTTTTGCCAACTAACGCGGTTTTTAAGTTGATTTTTTAAAACGAAATTTACGGCGTTATCCATAAGCCCGTTGGTTTTGATTTCTAAAAACTTAATTCTACTATCCATCGTATTCTCCATGAAAGTTTTTATTACTTTAGACTTCTTGTTTTTAATTGAAATTTCAGATTAAGTCCATTTTTACACGCGCGTTTAACCCTTAAAATTACTTCGGCGTATAATAATAGATTATATCATAATAGCATTATATTTTATTTTCCCACTTTTGTCAAGGGATAACGCGTTTTATTTATATTACTTGTCAACGTAAAATTTTTCAGCGTAAAAAAATGCAATACGACGAAAATCGCATTGCATTTTATACTATTTAATTGTAATCATTTTATCAAAATGTTTTAAAATGATATTTCCCAAAATTCCGTCGCCGTTTTCATCCGCTTTTTCTACGTATTCGACGTGATTTCCTTTTACAATTTCAAGAAAAACGCTATCCTTATACCCAAAACGTTCTAACGTTTTTATCATAAGCATAGTTTGCTCGTATCTGCACGGAAGGTCGTTGTCCGAAACGATAAAAAGTATAGGCGAGTATTTTTTTGCAAGCCCCACGAAATAAAGCGGAGCGGTTTTGTCGACGATTATCCTTCGACTGTCAACCCCGTATTCTAAAAGTACGTTGAAGTGCGCGGTAGGTTGCCCTGCGTCATGAATATATCCTGCAATATCCGTTGGAGTAAGCCCAACGCCGTTAAGATATTTATCGTCGAAACAAAGCATCATCGAAATATATCCGCCAGCGCTACTTCCGCCTACGAAAACACGATTACATATTCCGTATTTTGCGATATTATCTTTAAGCCAACGAATTGATAAAGCGCAGTCTTTGATAAAATCGGGGAATTTTGCGTTTGGATAAAGGCTATAATCAACCGAAGCGGTTGCAATATTTCTTTTCGCCAAAGTTTTCGCAAAAATTTCAACGCCCTTTCTTGAACCGCTCGTAAGCCCACCGCCATGAAAATAGACGAACAAATCAAATTCTCTACTTTCTGGCAAATGCAAATCTAAAAATAAACCTTTTTTATACTCTAAATCACTAATGCTAATCATCTTAATTTCCTACTCTTATGATATTAAACCGAATAAAAAAGTCAAGCGTTTAAATATTATTAAATTTCGTTACATTACCCTATAAGTCGATTATTCGCTATTTGCCACGACAAACCTTAAGTTTTTTCCTTAAAAAAAGCCACCTTGTTAAACTTGCCGTTTTCGATTACTCGATATCTTTTATCCTTGCCGAAAACAAAAGTCGAATACTGTATTTCTTGATTTAAAATTAAAGACAAAACCATCCCGTCAATCATAAAACTCATTTGGTTTTCGTTCTTTTCTTCAAAAGATATTCTTTCTTTTCCGTCAACGCTTAAAACTACCCGTCCGTTTTGAGAACAAATAGAAATTTCTTCGTTTGAAGAAGATAGTTTTATCTCCGCGTTACTACTCTTATCCCACTTGAATTCGGCAAATATAACGCCGTCGAATTTGGACGAATTATCTAAAACAAACTTATCGTATAATTCTTCAACCCACTTCACTTTAAGAACGTAATCGCCTATTTCTTTTTCAAGCGACAACTTTGTTGGCAAAGATTGAACTCCGTTAAAAAACTTGTCTTTCTCGCTTTTTGAAGTGTCGTCCATAAGCCAAGTCATGACTATTCGCCTTGCTGATTTATCGTTATAAAAAGACTGCGACGCATACCCTTCGCCACTATGCGCGAAGAAATCGTTACACGAATAAAAACGTTTCTTTTTGGTAAGCGGAATAAAGGTTATTTTCCCGTCTTGTTCGACGAGATCGCCTACGATATAAAACACACCACCGCCTAAGATTACCCATTTGGTTTCGCCGTCAACGTCAAACGGAAAAATATCGGGGCATTCGCACGGCATAATTTCGTTATAAGGGTTGCTATACGGCAAATACTTATGTAAAACTTCTAAATCTTTATCTATAGATTTATCTTCACTCTCTACGTTTTTTACCGAACTTTGATATTGCCAGTCAAGTAAATTTTCAGAGTAAAAAATCTTCAGTTGCCCACCGCCTACAACCATTAGCCAACCGCTTTTATAACGAATTACTTTCGCGTCTCTAAAATCGTCGTTGTACTTTAAATCGTTGTTATATAAAATAGGCTCTCCGCCGTTATACTTTTCGTAATTAAACCCGTCGGTTGAATAAGCGACGGCAATCGCTTGCCTACCGCCTAAAATACCGCTTGCGTAAAAAGCGACGAATCGGCTATCTCTCGGCGCGCTATCGTCGAATAAACCGCTCGTATTATCTTCGTCGACAACTGCGCTACCCGACATTATTATCCCGTACTTATCGGGGGACAAAACCGGTTTACACTCTTTCCAATCTATAAGATTAGTCGACGTTGCGTGTCCCCATTGAACGATGCAGTTTACGGGTATGATTTCTTCTTGAAACTGATAATACAAGTGATACGTTCGGCTGTTTCTATCGTAAATCAAACCGTTCGGATCGTTCATATAACCCGACTTTGAAGTATAATGGTATTTTGGTCTTAACTTATACACTTTTATTTCTCACTTTTGATTACTTTTATCTGTGATTTGAGATAAAAATCACTCTATAAGTCGATTGTTGCAACTTTTATCGGTCTTACACCCTATTGTTAGAGCCAAATAAAATCATCTTTTTCATAACGGCTTTTTTCATTTCTTCAACCTTTAAATTGCGAAGCGAAAGGTAGTCTACATCTTTATTTTTGGATAAACCGTCTACTAAAGCAGTTTTTCCCGCAACGCAAATATCAGTAAAGATATTAACTTTTACTATGCCGTTTTTGATAGTATTTTTAAAATCGTCGTCCGAAAGCCCCGAACCGCCGTGAAGAACTAACGGAGTATCGACGGTAGCCCTTATTTCTTTTAAACGGTCAATATCAAGACAAGGCTTGGTTTTGTAAGCGCCGTGCGCAGTACCTATTGCGATTGCCAAAGCGTCGACGCCCGTCGCTTTAATAAACGACTTTGCTTCTTCGGGCGTGGTATACATATCTTTGTCGTCGTTATCGGAAGTATCCGCTTGCCCAACGTGTCCTATTTCCCCTTCTACCGTAACGCCGAAAGAGTGGGCTATTTTTACCATTTCCGCCGTTTTTTTAAGGTTTTCGTCTATATCGTTTGCAGAGCCGTCGAACATTATGCTCGTAAAACCGAGTTTAATCGCTTCGATACAGCGGTCGAAAGTCAAGCCGTGATCGTAGTGAACGACAACGGGAACGGTTGCGTTTTTTGCCATATTGACCATAGACTTGCCTATAAGTTGAAGTTCGCCGTACGGCAACAAAACTTCTGCAGTTCCTATTATTACGGGAGAACGGAGTTCTTCGGCGGCGGAAATTACCGCTTCTAACATATCCGTATCAGTAGTGTTAAAAAGACCTACGCCGTAATGATTTTTTTGCGCGTCAAATAAAACGTCGTTTAAATTTGCAAGCATTTTTCTTCTCCTTTAATCTTCAATTATAGTTTGTCTTACCAAGCGTTTGTCGGTAAAAACGTCGGTTTCGTCCGTGCTTCGAGTTGAAAATTCAGAGATAACCGCCCCTTCTTCGCCCGCTTGAAACCAATGCCAAGTTTCAGGCATAATGGTAAACTGATCGCCCGGGTTTAAAATTATTTCGTGAAAAACGCTGACGGTGGAACTTGGAATATAGCCGTGTATATCTTCCTTTTTTCCCGTTCCTTCAACGTAGAGATAGCATTTACCGTAACGGCATCTAAACGTTTCTTCTTTGCCAGCCATACCGTTAGTTGGAACGTGTTTATGTTCGGCGCAAGTCTGCTTTGGAAGAAGTACCATTTCCTTGGCGCAAACCCTTTCGGTGTTTACGTAAGTTATAATTTGAAGCCCCATAGTATCTAACTGATTAAGCCCCCAATCGACCACTTCTACGCTATTTTTTTCAGTTTCGCTAAGTACGATACCTGCCTTTTCATACATTTCAAGCGCCTTTTCTACTTGCTTTTGGTAAACCTCTCTTTTCATATTTCTAATCTCCCGTATTTTTTTGTTAATTTTAAAATTTCGCTTTTATTTTTCATGCCGTCAACGGCGTTTGCCTCAAACAAACTGCAAGCGGCAGCCGCCGACGCAAATTCAAGTATTTGCCTATCCGTATAATCGTTATAAATTCCGTAAAGACAACCTGCGCAAAACGCGTCGCCTGCGCCAACGCTACCCTTAATTTGCTCAGTTGGAATAATTAAAGACCCCATTTTACTAAACGTACCGTCTTTACTTAAGCAAAAACCCGCTTCTTTAGCGTGAACTATTACTTTTTCGCCCACACCCGAAGCAAGAGTTTTTTCCATAGCGGTTTTTACGTTATCTAAATTTATACTACCGTCGGCATTTCTCGGTTCTATTCCCCAAGTGTTACAACACTCAATCTCGTTGAAAATAACGTAGTCTGCGTACGGCAACGAGGGAATAACTTTCTCGGCGTAATCAGACTTATTCGTGCTACTTACTACGTCTATCGAAGTTTTAACGCCCTGCTTTTGAACGGAATGTAAAAAGCGCGCCATAGCCGTGCCGTATTCTTCGTCTTTTTGGTCGAATTTATCCAACAACAATATATATCCAACGTGTAAAATTTTACAGTCGAGTTGTGAAACGTCTACGTCTTGGGGAGAAAAATCGGCGTTTGCTCCGCTAAAACAGAAAAACGTTCTTTCCCCTGTCGGATGGCTCATTACGTTAGTAAAACTCGTCTGTCTTTTAGGAGATACTCGTATGCCGGACACGTCGATTCCCTTGCTTTCAAGTTTAGAAATAAGAAATCTTCCGTAATCGTCTTTACCAACGCAACCCAACGCTGAAACTCGCATTAACGGATCAATTACCGCCAAATCTATTGAAGTATTTGAAACGCATCCGCCTACGGCGTTAGAATAAGATTGTATGTAAGTTTGCATACCCATACTCGGATATGATTCGATATTTGCAACGATATCTACTATCAAATTGCCCGCTACGGTAATACCGCTGTTTTGTTCGGAAAGCAAATTATCCACGCTAACCCCTAAAAGTTTAGCGATTACGGGCAATAACGTAACGTCGGGATATCCAAGCCCGTTTTCCCATTTGCTTATAGTTTTATCGCTTAAATTAAGTTTTGTAGCAAATTTTGCCTGCGTATAACCTTTCTTTTTGCGTAACGTCGCAATTTTTGCGCCAAAAATCTTTGGTGTCATAAACTTTGCTCCTAATTTTTCACAATTTAAGGCTGTGGCATAGCCCAATTAAATTATACTACAGTTTTTTTTAATTGTAAACCTACTCATACGATAATTTTGGAGAGAAATTAAAAGAAAAACTCTACGATTAGTAGAGTTTTAAAATTTTGAATATTAAATTATTCCGTTATTTCTTCAAACTTTTCAA
>JAFTKX010000008.1 GCA_017453045.1 Clostridia bacterium
GTTATCGTTGACGCGGACAACGGTTCCGGGGACCACGGTTCCGGGGAGAACAGCACCGGGGACAACGGTTCCGGGGATAACGGTTCTGGGGGCAATGGCATCGATAGAAAGGACGATGAGGACGGACTCTCGACAGCTGCTGTCGTCGCTACCATCGTGGGCCTTTCCGTTGCGGTTCTTGGCGGAGGTGGATTTGCAATCTATTGGTTTGTTTTCAAAAAGAGAAAGAGTTAATAAAAACCACGCATAAAAAGTCAGCGAAATTGACACATTGATAACAAATATATTTCGCAAAACGTACAAAATTAGATATAGCGACATAATAAAAGTAACGACAAATATAAAAATATTTACCAAAGGAAAGAAATTTTTTATTCCGTGCTCATTGTTTTATGGTGTAAGCGCGCTAAAAGTTAAGATTATACAAAATAAAGTTTTTGAAAATAATTGAGGAATTATATACTAGAAATGAAAAAAGATTTTTTTAATGGAAAAATCTCTACTGAAAGTAGGGGAATAGTAAAATTTACATTGATATTTCCCCCTTTAATTTTTATTCTTTGTGGTATAATATTTTTATGTGTAGCGATTTTTTATGAAAATGTAGAATATGCAGCGAGAATATTTTTATATTGCGCTTCACTCTTGAGTATTGCTGCGGGTATTAGTTATCCGTTAATTACCTTGCACTTAATTAAAATATATCCTAAGCATAGAAAAATCACGAAACATTTTATAAAAGAATATGTTTTTAGAGAGTATAACGGCTCTAATGAAAAGCACCTTTACAAAGATTAAATGACAGATATTTTGTAAGTGAAAGATAGAAAAAAGAGATATGCCAAGCGGTATATCTCTTTTTCATTGTTTAAAATAATAAATTAACCTGCGATACGTAGTGGTGTCGTAAGTTAAAATTGCTTAATAATCGACTTATAGGGTGGGTTTAATTAAAATTACTTTAATTAGATTTAATTTGCAAACTTTTTTGAGAAACGCGGTATGTACGCTAAAAGCCTTTCTTAAAGAGCGTAGATTATAAGTTTGTGTTTCGCAATTTTGGTCAAATTTTTTTTGTTTAAAATCTGTGTTTTTTATTGATTTTTTTTATTCCGTTATTTATAATAATACGTAGATTATTCAATGAAAGTTGAATGAATAGGAGAAAGCAATGAAGGAATTACATTTAATTTGCAACGCGCATTTAGATCCCGTTTGGCAATGGGACTGGAACGAGGGCGCAACCGCAGCGCTCGCAACGTTTTATTCGGCTGTAGATATTGCGGACGAATACGATTATATCTTTTGCCATAACGAAGCGCTTTTATATGAATACGTAGAAGAATACGATCCGCAACTTTTTAAAAGAATACAAGACCTTGTAAAGAAAGGTAAATGGCATATAATGGGCGGATGGTACGTTCAACCAGACTGTAATATTCCGTCAGGCGAAGGGTTCGTTAGACAAATTGAAAGCGGTTTGAAATATTTTAAAGAAAAGTTTGGCGTAAGACCTACCGTAGCCGTTAATTTCGACTCTTTTGGACATACGCAAGGGCTCGTCCAAATTTTAGACAAGTGTGGTTACGACGGATATATTTTCTGTCGCCCTATGGTTGAACTTCTAAACTTGCCGAAAATGGTTTTCAACTGGATAGGTTTCGACGGTAGCAAGGTAAAGGGCGCTCGTTTTGAAGACCTTACTATTTACTGTTCTGAACTCGGAAATTCGGTAAACGCAATCAAGAGAAAAATGCAACCGTGGAAAGACGAAGATATAGCGTTTGCTCTTTGGGGCGTTGGTAATCACGGCGGTGGAGCGTCGAGAAAAGATTTAAACGATATTAAAGATTTTATGGCGGAGCAAAAGGGCAACGGCGTTGCCGTTTACCACAGCACGCCCGAAGAATTTTTTGGAAAAGTCGCTCCCGAAGTCGATTATCAAAGTTCTTTACAGCCTTGTTTTATAAAGTGCTACTCGTCGATAGCGAGATTAAAACGCAAGTACGCAGAACTTGAAAACAAGTTGTTGCTTACCGAAAAAATATGCGCTTACGCAGATAAAGAAGGCGTTTATAAATACGGTTTCGGAGCGTTTGAAGACGCGCAAAAAAATATGTCGGCAATACAGTTTCACGACGTTTTGTCGGGAACTTGCATTATTGAGGGCGAAAAGAGCAGTTTAAGAAAAGCCGATTACGCAATGGAACTTTTGGATAAAGAGTTTTTAAAGGCGTTTATGGGGCTTTGTTACGGTTATGCAAAGGCAGAGCCCGGCGATTATCCGCTTTTTGTATATAATCCGCATCCGTACAAGCAAGAGCAAATTACTATCGCCGATTTCTTCCTTTTAGACCCAATCGTTTCGGATACTGAGGGCTATGAATTTTCTATCGTAAAAGACGGAAAAGAAGTTCCTTTCCAAATTGTAAAAGAGTCGTCTTGTATCAATATGGACAGAAGCAAGCGAGTCGCTATAAGAGCAGAACTCAATCCGCTTTCTTTGACGAGATTTGACGTAAAAGTAAGAGTAGGCAAAAGAAAATATTTAGACAAAACTACGGTAACCGAATTTGAAAACGCAAACGGCGTTAAAGCAGGTTTTGATAAACAAAGCGGAAGTTTAAATTCGTTCGTCGTTGATGGAAAAGAATATATAAACGGAAACGCGTTTACGCCTATCGTGTTTGACGACAATCCGGACCCTTGGGGTTGGAATATGAATAAACTCGGCAGTAATTATCGTAAAGCAACGCCAAAAACGACTTTAAGAGTGATAGAAAAGGGCGACCTATTAACTACCGTTGAAAGTTTTTACGATACGGGGAAATCGGACGTTCGCGTAGCGTATACGACGTATAAAGATTTCGATCATATCGACGTAACGGTAAACGTTTACTGGAACGACGCAGGCAAGGGTTTAAAGTTGGAAATTCCGCTCAGCGAAATGGGTAGATTTATCGGACAAACTTCGTTCGGTACGCAAGAATACGGTTTTGAAACCGAAGAATGTTCGCACCGATTCGTAGGCGTTGAAAAGGACGGAAAAGTTCTTTCGGTGTTTAAAGACGGTACTTACGGCTGTTCAATCGAAGACGGAAAACTTTATATCACCCTTTTAAACGGCTCGGTATATTGCGCGCATCCCGTAGGAGATTTGCCTATTATCGACGAAGAACGTTTTAATCGTTACGTAGACCTTGGTAGACACGAGTTTACGTTTAGATTACAAGTTTGTAAGGAAGAAGAACTTGAAAAGAACGCTACTGCATTTACTCAAATGCCTTACGCTCTTAATTTCTATCCGCACGGAAAAGGCGAGAAGAAGGAATTAAGCCCCATCAAACTTTCAAACGAAAACGTAACTCTCACGGCGTTTAGAAAGGTTGACGACGATACTTATATGGTTCGTTTAATCAACAATTTTGGAAAAGGCGTAGATTGCGACGTGTCAGTATTCGATAATCAATTAAAGTTATCTTTCGGAAAATACGAAGTTAAAACGTTATTATATAAAGACGGAAATTTGAAAGAGCACGACTCAATGCTCGATTTATAAGAAGATTTAGCGCGCGGACGATTTGTCCGCGCTCTAAATTATTTAGAGCGGTTAAAATTTTAAACTCAACGATTGGTAAAAGTATTCGTTTATGCTATAATTTTAAAAAAGAAAAATAAATGGAGCAAGGTATTATGTTAAATCCTCGAGATTGTAAATTTGATATTATTATTTTAGGCGGTCAGTCAAACGCGGAGGGTTGCGGTCGCGGTCCTGTTAGCAACGAGTTTGAGCCAAACGACTCGATACTTTATATGTTCGACAAAAGGTTAATGACTTTGGACGATAACGGTTTGCATATCGTAGGTTGCGCCGATCACCCTTTCGTAGTCGAAACGGCAAAAGAAAGGTTCGACGGCGATTTTCTTGGCGATTTTTCGTTAACTTTTGCTGATTCTTATCTTAAAAAAGGTTATTTAAAAGGCGACAGAAAGTTGTTAATTATAAGATCGGCTTTAGGCGGAGCGGGTTTTCAAAAGGGAAACTGGGGCTTGTACGACTATTTGTATTTAAGACTTTTGGCAATGTTGGAACTCGCGCTTTCTTGGAATAAAGAAAACGAAGTAGTCGCTTTTTTATGGCATCAAGGCGAGCACGACGCTTTTGAACGCAATATTCCGTCGCGTTACGAAAGGCAGTTGACCGATTTGCTTAAAGGCGTAAGGCAAAAAGCAGGTGTGGAAATGCCGTTTATCGCAGGTGATTTCGTACAAGACTGGAAAAGTAAAAATTTAGAAAGTTGCAACCCTATAGTCGACGTTATACGAAAAGTTACCGTTGATAACGCTCGTTGCGGATTTGTAGAGTCGGTTGGGTTAAAATCGAACGACCAAACTATAGCAAACGGCGACGATATACAATTTTCAAGGGAAAATTTTCATTTGTTAGGTTTAATATAATTTTAAAAGTTTTAAGAAATAAAGGAATAAATTAATATTAAAAATTTTAA
>JAFTKX010000047.1 GCA_017453045.1 Clostridia bacterium
AACAGTTTTCCATTACGGTAGCGCCGTTACACATATAACCGAACGCGCCGTAACCACCGCCTTCCGCTTGAGAAATGAAACTTGAATCTTTAAATATTACGCTGACGTTTTTAATAGTTGCCTCGCCAAGAATTAAGCCTACTAAACCACCGCTTTGAAGTTCAAATTTTAAAGTATAACCTTGACCGTCTAATACGCCGTTAAAGCCGTTTGTTTTAACGCCCGTCGTCGTTCTTGATTGAGTAAGCGCTAATTGGTTACTAAACACTCTGCTTTCGTTAGAGCCCGTCGTAGTACCCAAGTTTTTAGTTATGATATAGTATCCGTAAACGTCGGGCACGGTTTGTGTAGGATCGTTATTGAAAAACGTTGCAAAGTCTGCAAAATCGTCGATAACGCCCGCGTAAGATTTTACGGTTGCGCTATATTTTACGTTGTCGTTTGTCGTTATTAAAACTTGCGTTGCGCCAATAGAATTGCTTATAATTTGGTCTGCCGATAAATCGAAGTTTCTTTCCCATGCTCCGTTTTGGTAATATACGGTAGCGCCGTCACCAGACGTAATCGTAGTTACGGTTGAAAAGGTGAAATCTATTCCTGCTGGAAGGAATAACTGATCGTCGTGCGTAGAATATAAAATATCCGCAATTGAAGCAACTTCCACGTTGTCTTTAAGTTGCTTGTCGAATACTGCATAGTAGGTTTTTGCTTCGGTAACCGCGCCAATTTCCACTATTTCGCCGTCTTCAGAAAGCGACCAACCAAGGAATTCATAGTCGTAAATATCACTTTCGATAACGGGATCTTCAGGGGTTGGAATATCGCCTATTGCGTGTTCGGTAACGTCAGATTCTCCGTTTACAATCCAAGTTATTTTAATAAGTTTACTAACTACGTTCTTAACCAAATAATAAGTTACGTCGTTTCTGCCTTGAATAGACGTGCCCATACCAACTGCTGAACCGTTTTGACTAGTTGCCCAGTGGTAAGTGATAGTTTCGGTTGCGGTTTCGCTACCTGCAGGTAATCCTTGTGGTACGAAATATCCGCCCTTTGTAACGACTTCGGTAATACTATCGTCTTCAGTTACCCAAGTAATCGTAACGGTTTCAAAACCTTTCCAAATGAGTTTGCCGTTTTCTTTACGCCAGTAATTATCGTTAAATCCGCTTGCATCTGCGATTTCAGAAAGAAGAACTTCTCTCGAACCTTCCCAGATAGCGTCGTTAAACACTATGAAGTTGTTAGAAATCGACCAACCCGTTGCGTTTGCGCGAGCGTGTATTAAATATGCGTTAGACGAATTTTCGCTAATATACATATTGCTATGCCATCCGCTGTTATTTGACGTATTGTAAGCGTAAACTACGGTGTTGCGCAATTCAAAACCTTTGTTTGTCGTTCCGATAAGTCCATATACGGACGATTGAGACCCAAGATTGTTAGTTCTTTCTACGTAACAGTTATCAATTACGGTATTTCCGCCTGCTCTATAACCGAATACGCCATATCCACCGTTAAATCTATCGTTTGCGTCGTAAGTACCATCTTCATAAATTACCGCAAGGTTTTTAATTGTTGCGTTACCGAGTATCATACCTACTAAACCACCGCTTACGAGTTTAAAGCGTAAGGTATGTCCTCTACCGTCTAATACGCCGTTAAAGCCGTTTGCCGCGCTATAATCGGTTTCTTTCGTTTGAGTAAGCGCTAATTCGTCCGTTGCCGAACCCAAATCGCCTACAATTATATAATATCCGTAAACGTTTGGCGCAACAGAAGTCTTCGTTTCGTCAAATTCGCTTTGAACGCCTTCGTTATCAAACAAAGTATTAAAGTCTGCAAGTTCGTCGATTATGCCCGCGTAAACGTGCATGTCAATCATATGCCTACTTTCGTCTGAAAGTACGATATATAATCTACGAACGCCTATTTCGTTTGCCTTTAATTCTTCTTCGGTAAGTTTTAATAAATCGTGATTTTTCCACTCGCCGTTTTCATAAACTGCGGTATCATACTCGCCGTTTACGAAAAGGTATGCAGAAACTAAAGTTTCTTCGCCAAATAAATCGTCTGAAACGAACGCTTCTTCAGTTCTTGACGAATATTCAATAACTCTGTCTAAATATTTCTCCGCAGGGAATTCGTAACCTTTTGCAAATACTGCGTAATAGGTTGCCTCACCGCTAACTGACGGTAATTCGCTCAATTTTTCGCCACCGTCGGAAAGCGACCAACCGTCGTGGTTATAAGTGCAAGTTGCCGAATCTGCCTTTTCTACTTCTCCACTATACGACGGAACTGTTCCGTATTCGTTTTCAGAAGTATATTCAACGCCTTCAATTATCCAAGAAATAGTGTATTTGCGCGCCGTTTCTTCAAATTGCGCGTATAAAGTCAAGTTAGTAGTTACCAACGGTAACGTTTCTAAAAGTTCTCCGTCAGGATAAATTGCCCAACCTACGAAAACGTATGTTATCGCCTCGGTAGGCTCTTTCGTAGGAACTTCGCCTACGTATTCAGGCGATACGCCGAATTCTAAGTCAGAATCAGTCTTTAATTCTGCAGATTCGTTCATCCATACGACTTCAAAAGTCATACCGTCGGTTACTTCATTAAAAACAGCGTAGTAAGTTACGTCGCCTGTTACGGGGGCAAATTCGCTTACGACTTCATCACCAGCAAGACTCGTTGCCCAACCTACGAAGGTAAAGTTTGTAGTTCCATCAGCATCTTTAGTAGGAATTTCCCCTCTATATTCTGGAGTTTCGCCATATTTAAGAAGTAAACTTTGAGTTTCCCCTTCAATATTCCAAACTACGTCGTAAGAACGAACGGTTTCTTGGAATACGGCGAAAAACGTCAAGTCTTTATCTACGGTAATTGTTGCAAGGTCAACGACTTCTCCGCCTTCAGAAAGAGCCCATCCAATAAATTCGTAAGAAAGTTCTTCCGTAGCCGTTTTGCTTGGTACTGCTCCGCTATACGATACTGAAGATCCCACCGCAAGAGTAGTTTCAAACATCACGTTTGCTTGGTTTTTGAACGTAACCGTAAATTTTTGCACGTCTTTTACCGTAACTTCACACGTTGCGCTCGCATCGCCGTTTTTAGCAGTTATAGTTGCGTTACCTACGCCAACCGCTTGAACTTCGCCACCGTTTACGGTTGCTACCGCTTCGTTTGACGACGACCATTCAACAGTCGACCCCTCAGGTTCAACGGTTGCTGTAAGGATAAAAGAATCGCCTATAACGACTTCTTTTACGCTTTCGCTAAGCGCAATCGTTTTTTTGCTCGCTGTTCCACCACAGCTAACAACAAACATAGTTGCAATGATTAGGAGCACAACTCCCAAGACTGACGTAAACAATCTCTTTTTCATCTTTTTCCTCCATAAATATTTATTTTATTTTGATTTTTATTTTCATAATAAGTTTTTTGCTTATAGCAATTTATACTTACGTTTTTTCGTTTAAAACCTTTAAAAATCAATGATTTTACCATTGATTTTAGATTCCATTGCCTTAAATACTGCTCTATGGCTTATTACCGAATCTTCAAGCGTTGCGCACGATACCGTCGGGTCTGCTCCGTTGAGATAGTCTAAAAAGTCATAGACGAGTTTTTCGTCGCCACCGCCGTGTCCACTTGACGCGCCTATCATATCACCCGTCACGTTAAGGTCGTACACCGTTTCGGTATAGCCCATTTCCGAAGTCGAAGGAGACATTTTTCTAAGTACGTAACGCGAATCTTCAAACGTTCCTTTAATTTCGCCAAGCGTTCCGACGATATGTATATTTCTTTCAGGTTTTGCGCATCCGCCTACCATACTGAAAGTTCCCGTTGCGCCGTTCGCAAAATTAAATACGACTGCTTGATGATCTACGTTGCCGTCCCTTTCAAAATCCCAAACGCATTTTCCGTATCTATTGTCCGTCTTTAACGAATATTCCTTATCTTCTAACGTCAAATCTTTTTTAGACTCTAACGTCTTCCATACGTACTGCCACCATCTTGAAAAAGCAAGGTAATTTGATTTTGCCGAAAAAATACAATCGTCAACGCGTGGACAATCTTTCAAACAGCGAGTTCCAACGCCTTCGGGCTTTTTATCTTTTCCAAATTGAAATTCCGAACCGAAACTTACAACTTGCTTTGGCTCGGTCTCTTTCATCATCCACAACATAATGTCTATATCGTGGCAAGACTTTGCAAGAAGCATCGGCGCTAAACAAACCTTTTCCGACGCCCACTTTCCGCGCACGTAAGATACCACCATATGATGATAACTTACGTGTTCGCAGGTTTCGATAGAAATAATTTTGCCTATATCGCCGTTTAAAACGTGATTTTTAATAGCCTTGTAAAAATTCGTATAGCGTAAAACGTGCCCGATAACGACTTTGCTACCGTTTTTTCTTGCAACGGACAACAACTCGTTCATTTCCTTTTCGTTTACCGCAAAAGGCTTCTCTAATAATAAATCGTAGCCTTTTTCTAAAACGGGAATAGACGTTGAAACATGTAAATCTTCCATCGTTCCGTTTATTACCGCGTCGGCAAACTTATCCCTCTTTACAAACTCATAAACGTTTTCAAAACAATTTTCATGCGGAACGCTATATCTTTCACGCATAAGTTCCCTACGTACAGGATCGGGGTCGACTATGCCGACAACCTTCATTATCTCAGGTTTTTTAAGAGAAACTGAGGCGTAAACGTTCGCGCGATTGCCTGCCCCAACTAAAACTACACTAATTTGTTTTTCCATGATGCTTACTTCCTCTTGACAAATTTGCAATTTTATTATATCATAGGCAAAAAGTCAATGATAGCACAATACTGCTTAATTTTGTCAAATATTAAGGGAGAACATATGCCTGTCAATTACGAATACGAACCGCTGTTTTTAAAAAACAACCCTATAAACATAAGTAAATTTGTAAGACACAATTCAAATGGACGAATTCATTGGCACGAAGCCATTGAACTTTTGTATTTTACTCGCGGAAAAGCCGTTACCGCTTGCAACTTACAAGAATATAACGTCTCTAAAGGGACGATTGTCCTTGTTAACGGTAACGAATTGCATACCGGTATAATTACTCAGCAAGATTCAGAATATTATTGCATACAATTAGACCCGAACTTTTTTCATAATTTAATAGGATGCGAGTATATTCTTTTTCAAAATATTATCCAAGATGCTGATTGTACAAAACTGCTTGATAAACTAATAGATTTAGGCGTTGGAAAACTACCCGCTAAAAGCATTTTAGAAAGCAAAAAACTTGCTTACGAGTTTTTCGTTTTGCTTTTAGACCGTTATTCTAAAGACGTTTTAGATGAAAATCTATACAAAAAACAATTTAAAAAATTAGACACGTTTAATCATATAATTCATTATTTTGACAAACACTATATGGAAGATTTGACTATTTTAGACCTTGCAAAGAACTTCAATATGAGCACGTCGTATTTTTCACACTTTTTCAAACAGTATGCGCAAAAAAGCGTGATCGAGTACATAAACGAATTGAGAGTTTTGCGCGCGAAAACTTTTTTAGAAAAAGAGGAGGCGTCAATAAGTGAAATTGCTACTAGAGTTGGTTTTTCCGACATAAATTACTTTAGTAGAAAATTCAAGGCAATTTCAGGAATAACGCCAACAGAATACAGAAACAATTGCAAAAAATAAGTTTAAAATTATCTAAAACGGCAAATCAACTTATAGCGCAAAGGCTACGAATCCGTCGCATAATAATATTACACTTTTAGCGATTGATATTTTTATCTCCACAAAAGGCTAAAACCGCTAAAATTTACAAGCAATTTATGATGAATTGTCAAACTAAGTGCAACACTTAGCAAGATTTTCATAAAATAAATCTACAGGTTTTTTAAAATTTAAAACTTTCTTAGGTCTGGCGTTAATTAACGCCAGATTCTTTTTTAGTGTTTTTTCACTAACTCTATCCAAATTGTGTCCTTTTGGATAGAATTCACGTAATAAACCGTTTAAGTTTTCATTTGTACCTTTTTGCCATGCACAATACGGGTCTGCAAAATACATGTTACAATTAAGTCTATTTTTAATTTCTCGCCACTCAGAAAATTCAGAGTCCCTATCACACGTAATAGTCTTTACTGCGCCTTTAGGTAATTTAGACAATTCCGAAATTAAAGCATTAGCCATTTCTTGTCCCGTTCTATTAGGTAGTTTTACGGCAATATAATATCTCGTTTTTCTTTCAGCAATAGTGGCAAAACACGCTTTAGTTTTCCCCCTACCAGATACAACCGTGTCTACTTCCCAATGTCCAAATTCTTGGCGTCTATATACGCTTTTATCTCTTTTTCGGATAGATTTACCAGTTGTAAATCTTCCGCCATTTCCTAATCTTTTGCGTGTTTTCCCCTTTCGTCTTAATACTTTTACGTTTCCTTTTACAAGATATCCATCGTAAAGTAAACGATATATTGTTTTAAATGATGGCAATTTCATTTTACATGGGTATTTCGCTATTTGTTCTGGAGACCATGTTTGTTGTAATTTTTCGTTTATGTAGTCTAACACTTCTTTTTTCCATCGCATTCCACGATGTCTATATGAGTTTCTTAAATTACTTTTCTTTTGCGCTGTATAAGGGTAATATCTTGGTATATCTCGATAAAAAGTACAGTTGCGTCTTAATTCTCTTGATACCGAACTTACGTTTCTACCTAATAATTTCGCAATTTCTCGATAACTTTTTCCTTTTACATAGTATTCTCGTAGACAACAACGTTCTTCTATGGTAAAATGTTTATAGTTCATATAAATCCTCCTTGGTGTTTTTTTGTTTAGCAACTCTATTATACCATAGATTTATATGAACTTCTTTTTTTCTTAAAGTGTTGCACTTAAAAGTATAATTCACCATAACAAAGAAAAACCCAAACCGAAAAATCGGTTTGGGTTTTACTTGGCGGAAAGGTATAAACCTTATCCGAACACTTTTTTATTTTTATCGTTTTCCATTACTTGTATTTGCTTTGTGGCAAATTTTAAAATTTATCAATAACTTTAAAGTCTTTTTGAAAAACCAAAATTTCAACGCTTTTATCAGCATTTTCGCCAACGTTATCAAATAATATAGCCCATTTGCCGTTTATGGCGTAAGGTTGCAAAACACAGCCGGTCATCCCTTTAAAAACACCTTCTTCGTTATACTCGGGCTTATCTACTAAAAGTTCAATTTTATCATATTCTTCAACGTTTACAATAGATAAAGAATTATGTTTTTCAATATCAATATTTGTCATCATCTCTTTCATTTCTTCTATTATTTCACTAGAAAAAATCTTACTGAATTTAAACGCCAAACACTCTTTATTTACATTGGCAAAAGCAAACTCTCCCACATTTTTTGGATGAGAAAACCAAACCAAGCAAGAATGTTCATAAACCTTAACAACAGTACCGCCATAACCTTTAAATATTCCTTTTTTGCTTAAATCGTCTACGTCTTCAATTAGTTCAATTTCATCCCAAAGTTCCATCTTAACCTCCAAGTGGCGTATTACAAGTTATTAGACCTAAAGGATGAATCATCCATCCTGAAACAAATTCAACTTGTCTTTCATTTTTACTAGTTATAATAACGGTAATATTTATTCGTTGTCCATACCTGTCTAATTTGCCAAGCGTATAGTCGCCTGATTCGTATTTACGTTTCGCCTGTAATTCAAACTCTCGTTTTAGAAACCCAGTATCTGATTTTTCAAAACCTAAAGTTTTAAAAAGTTGGATTTTACCGTTATCCTTATATTTGTCAGAAAATACATAATTTTCAAATTTGCGTATATCACAAAGTGCGGAAAGTTTAGGTTTTACTCTTTTAATTAGATAACAATGGCAGTTTTTGTGTAAAAGACCTTTACCATCATCCTTTTTCTTCGGCAATAGCGTTTTAACAAAATAACATCCAGACAAAGCGGTACATTCTTCACAATGTCTAAGTTCTGCTAATCTAGCGCGTATTCTATTTCGTCTTTCACTCTCTTCATCGGGAACGTTATTGTGCTTCCACTCTACCCAACTATTATCTACTATTTCTCCGTTTTTGTAAACAAAATTTTCAAATAAACTCATTTTACCCCCTTATGTTTTTATTTTAGGCGCAATTTGAGTGTAACATAGAATTTTCAAAAGTCAATACTGCCCATACAAAGAATTTTTATAAATTTTAAAATAGTCGCTACCTTTGGGCTTCATCACATTATTTTATTGCGTTCATAAACACAAAAAGTAAAACCCAAACCGAAAAATCGGTTTGGGTTTTACTTGGCGGAGCGTGTGAAACGTAAAACTACTCACAAGACATTGCTATTTTGATTTGTTTTGCTATTCTATATACAACAGGAACAACAACACTATTACCACATTGTTTGTATGCACTATTTAAGGATATTCCCTTGAAAGTAAATTCTTTTGGAAAACCCATTAAAGCCAAACACTCTAAAGGTGTTATTTTTCTTATACCATAATCATCTACAACAACGGGAACTCTATCGGGAAATGTTCCCATATTTGCGGTAAGCGTTGGACAAATGAAATATTTATGATTTGTTACACCATTATCTCTAATTTTATATAAGGCATTTTTGTCGGTTAATATGCGTTGTAATTCTTCAAAATAAAAAGAATTTGCACTATAATAATAAATATTGTCGTGTTTAGTAGTCCTATCTAAAATATCATTTAATTTTTTTGAGCAAGGTATTTCATCAGGGAATACAAAGGAATTGCAAATTTTATAATCTAAAAAAGCAACAATAAATATTCGTTTGCGTTTTTGAGGGATATTTCCGAACTCGTAAGAATCCATTACTTTATATTTAACACAATAGCCAAACTGCGCCAACACATTGTAAATTACGAGAAATGTTTTGCCATTGTCGTGGTCTATTAAATTAGCAACATTTTCTAAAAAAACAACAGGGGGACGTTTTTTGTCTAAAACTCGTGCAATTTCAAAAAACAAATTTCCTCTTTTATCGTTAAAACCTTTTTGTTTCCCCCCAATAGAAAAGGGTTGACAAGGAAACCCTGCAACTAGCACGTCAAAATCAGGTATGCTATCTATATTAACATTTCTAATATCGCCCTCTATTAGATTACAGTTAGGAAAGTTTGTTTTATATGTTTTTATTGCGTCAATGTCGCACTCGTTAGCACATACAATATCAAACCCTGCTTGCTGAAAAGCAAGGTCAATTCCACCTATTCCACTAAATAAACTACATACTTTCATATATACCTCTACCTTATTATAACATTTTTTAATATTGTAATCAATTAAATACGGCTTGCCCTATAAATCGGGTTGCTTTTTTTGGAACATTATGCTATCATATTATAAAATTGCGGCGCGCCGCAAAATAGGAGAATAAAATGAACATTTATAATATTAACAATTTTACGTGCGCTTCTTTTTTTGCAGGGGTTGGTGGAATTGATTTAGGCTTTGAGTTAAACGGTTTCAAAACAATATATGCAAACGAGTTTGATATACAACCCAAGATTACTTTTGAAGAAAACTTCGATACCCCCGTTGATTGTAGGGATATTAACATTGTTACAAATAGAGAAATACCTAACTTTAATATAATGCTTGCAGGTTTTCCGTGTCAGGCTTTTTCGGTTGCAGGTTATAGACAGGGATTTGATGACGAAAAAGGTAGAGGTGTTTTATTCTTTCAATTAGCACGAATATTCAAAGAGAAAAAACCCGAAGTAATATTTCTTGAAAATGTTAAAAATTTAGTTGCTCACGACAATGGGAAAACGTTTAGAATAATAATTGAGGCATTAGAAAGCGAGGGGTATTTTGTAAAATATCAAGTTCTAAACACTATGGAATACGGCAATATTCCACACAATAGAGAAAGAATATATATTGTAGGTTTCTTAGATAAAAACGCATACAAAGAATTTGATTTTCCTAAACCAATTCAATTAACAACAAAGTTATCCGATTTAATTGATTACGAAAGTAGAGTTGAAGATAAATATTATTACACAAAAGAGAACTTTCAACACTATGATGAACTTGAAAAAAATATGACACGTATGGATACGGTTTATCAATGGCGAAGAGTATATGTAAGAGAAAATCAAAGTAATGTTTGTCCTACATTAACGGCTAATATGGGAACAGGCGGACACAATGTTCCTTTAGTTTTAACAAAACACGGAATTAGAAAATTGACACCTAGAGAATGTTTCCTTTTGCAAGGATTTCCAACGACATTTAAGTTGCCAAAAAACTTGGCTAATGCTCACTTATATAAACAAGCAGGAAATTCAGTTTCAGTAACAGTAATTCAACGTATCGCAGAAAAAATAAAAGAGGCATTAGTTAATGCAAAATAATATTAAAAGAGACGGTTATTTCCGTCTCTTTTAAGTTATTCCGCTAAATTTATCTTCTTTACAGGTTGTAAGCCTTTCGCCTCAATAATAGATTTCTTTATAGAAAACCTTGGTCTACGTCCTTGTTTTTGTTGGTCTGCAAAAGTTTCACCTTTTTTACTATTTAAAACTAAATTATATACGTCCTCAGACTCTATTTTGTAAAACCATATTTCGCCGTCAATTATTCCATTTGGCACAAAATCAGCAAAATACAATAAATCCCAAGTTGACGTAGGACCAAAAGAAGTGCAATCATTTGGTATTGAGGCGGATTTAACTTGAACACCTTCGCCTGTGTCTTTCATCACACAGTCATAAGAATGAGCCGTAGCGTTTGTTCTAACCGCACCAAAAGCAATACAAAAAACTGCCTCGCTAAAAACGTCAGGAACATTTAAGTTTCTTCCGCCCAATGCTTTCAAGTCTGCATTTATGTTTAACCATTTTTGAAATATCTTTTTTAATTGCTCAAAATCTTGAGAATCAAATTCATCGCCATAAACCTTTGTTCCGTCTTTTAATTGAACAAGAATTTTTTTCATTAGTTTTTTCTCCTTTATTTTTCTTCTATGATGATATTAGATAATATTTCTTTTAATTCTACTTCTTTGTTTGGAATTATTTCAACCAACTCTTTTTGTAAAAAATACTCTCCCGAAGTAGAACCCTCTCTATTAAGTTCGGTAAATTTAATTTGATAAACACAATCTGCTTTTAATAAGGTAGTGTTAAATTTACAATCCCTTATGGTTTTTATGTAAACACTATTTTTATTTCTCTTGATACAATAAATAGCACTAATATCACTACAATAAAAATCTAAATATTGTTTTTTTGTGTCAGAACACCAATTACTGTTAAATCCATATACACTATTTTCTTTTTCATTGCAAAAACTAATAAAACTTGTTTCTTCTGTTTGAGATAAACGACGTTGAATAGGCTCACTTATAGAATCAATTCTTATAGGACTAATTCCAGCGTCACAGTAATTGGCAAGTTTAGTAAATAAACTTGTTTCAGTTACACAAAGTAAATCGATACTTCCTAAATCATCTCGTGTGTTATCTACTTTTTTTAAGTGATTTATATATTCGTTTTTGTTTTTTATAAAAACGTCATCGTTCATTGTCATACTATCGTATACTTCGTTTGAGAAAAAAGACTTATCAAAGAAAGGTAATAAATAATCTGTTCTGAAATTTGTATCAACAAATACTAAGTATTTTCCGTCATAACCTTGATTTCGTAGGGACACCATTTTTTGAGAAGATTTGAAAGTTTTTACTTCAATTTGAGGTTTTCCTTTAACTTCTTTCCATTTACCATCATAAATAACGAAAGGAACAACCGTATTGTTTATTTTTAGACCGATTACGTCAGGCGCAATGCCTGTTGTTTCTTGTCTTGGATTGTATTTATAAAAATCAATTATAACTTCAACATTTTTGCCGTGAGAAATATCTTTTAATAAACATTTATTAAAAATTACACTTTCAGGAATTTGGTTTATCCATCTATCAAAAATTCCACCAATAAAATCACTTTTTCCCGCTAAACCACCATACATACCTTTTTCGCCTGCATTTTGAACCATTTCGGCAATAAAATAAATGTTTTTGGTTACATCGTTTTTTTCAACAGTAATACTCATATATTTTCTCTCTATTAAAAATTAAAAAATTCACTTAAAGAAACTTCAAGTGCTATTACAATTTTTTCTAACGTAACTATCGAAATATTACGTTTGCCAACTTCAAGACTTGCAATATATGTTCTATGTATTTCTGCCTTATCTGCCAATTCTTCTTGACTGATACCTAATTTATGACGTAATTCTTTAATTCTTTTTCCAACTTTTTCTCTAATCATAAAAATGCTCCTCGATTTTTCACATAATATTATATAATTTTGTTACTTATTTCTCAACACTCAATGAGTAACAATAAGGGTTTATGGATTAAAAAATAAAATATTTTGGCACTAATGCGTGCGCTTGTCTTGACACAAATCAATGGAATTTTAAAAAACCTAAGAAAAGGACTTTATGATAGAAAAATAACCTAACCCAGAACTAAATTCGGATTAGGTTATTGATAGCGGAGAGGACGAGATTTTCCTCTTGTATTTTTGCAACCGTTCTTCTTTATTTTTTCTTTTCGGTTGCAAAAATCCTTCGGTCATCGCTAAAAACGATTATCAATCATTTTTTCGGTTTGTTCCCTTTGATTTAAACTGTCAATTTTGAGCAAGTTTTTACTTGGATGCAACGTCACGTTGCAAATCTCGCCATAATCTTTTCTACAACAAAAGCACAGTCCAAACCGAAAAATCGGTTTGGACTGTGCTTGGCGGAGAAGACGAGATTTGAACTCGTGCCACGATCACTCATGCTACTCCCTTAGCAGGGGAGCCCCTTCGGCCTCTTGGGTACTTCTCCAAAAATATTTACTTTTCGCTTTTAGCCTAAACATAATAACACAAATTTTTATTTCGGTCAACGATTTTTAAGTGTTTTTCACTTTTTATTTTTTGAATCGCTTTCTTTATTCGTCGCGCAACTAAAGTCGGGGAGAAAACTCCCCGCTTTTGCTCTTATATTTCTTTTCTATCTAATATCGCGCGCGATAAAGTTATTTCGTCGGCGTATTCAAGTTCGCTACCGATAGGAATACCATGCGCAAGCCTTGATACTTTTATCCCCAAAGGTTTGATAAGCGAAGAAATATACATTGCCGTCGCTTCCCCTTCGACGTCGGGGTTTGTCGCCATAATAATTTCTTTTATGCCACCTTGCGCTATCCTTGCCAAAAGTTCTTTAATTTTTATATCGTTTGGCGTAACGCCTTCCATAGGACTTATCGTTCCGTGTAAAACGTGGTATACCCCTTTAAACTCGTGCGCTTTTTCCATCGCAAGAACGTCCTTCGGCTCTTTGACTACGCAAATTACCGAAGCGTCTCTCGTGGAACAAATATCGCAGACGTCCTTATCCGTAAAGTTACCGCAAATCGAACAATATTTAACTTCGTTTTTTGCTCTTATAATGCTTTCGGCAAACTCTTTTACTTCATCTTCGGACATGTTGATAATTTTGTACGCGTACCTTTGCGCAGTCTTCGTTCCAACGCCCGGAAGTTTAGTAAATTGATTGATAAGTCTGCCTATAGGTTCAATAAACGCGCTCATCTCTTAGAAAAGTCCTGCTCCGCCGAACTTGCCCATCTTTTCTTCATACAACTCGTCGGCTTCTTCGTAAGCGCTGTTAAGCGCTGCAATTATGAGGTCTTCAAGCATTTCGATATCGTCTACGTCAACCGCTTCGGGTTTGATAGTAATTGACTGAACTACCTTTTTACCGTTTACGACTACTTGAACAAGACCGCCGCCACTTTCGCCAACGATTTCCGCTTCTTCAAGTTCTTCTTGAGCCTGCGCCATTTGTTCTTGCATTTTTTGCGCTTGTTTCATAAGTTGTTGCATTTGCGCTCCGCCACCGAAACCTCCGCCGAAGCCACCTCTGTATCCTGCCATAATTTTATCTCCTTATTTTATACTTTTATTTTTAATCAAAAAGTCATTTACAATAACTATTCTTCTACGTTAACGGTAACACCGCTAAACGTCTTTTTTACTTTTTCAACTTCGCTCGTAAAAGTATCGACCTTTTCTTCGCCTGCCTTAACGATTTCAATATCGTAATCGCCGATTGATTTGACCGTTTTTGACAAAATCGCAAGGTTGTTTTCTTTTACGACGGCTTGATAACCCGCGTCGTCGTTCGCTATTATTCTCAACGTTTTGCCAACGAGTTTTGCATCCATCTCTTGACACGCTACCCAAAGCACGATATTCTTTTCAAGCCTTAACTGTCTTATAACCCTACCCCAAAGTTTTCCACCGCTTATCAGGGGCGTAGGCTTTAAATCTTCTTTAGAAGGTTCTCTCTTTTCTTCCGCAACAGGTCTTTCTTTCGGTTTTTCTATGGGTTTTTCTTCAAAACGGGGGGCTATAGGTCGATTATCAGCCTTTTTCGACTTTGAAATATCGCCGTAAAACCCTCCGCCAAAATCATCTTCAGGCGGGGCTTCGGGATAGCCTTCGTCAAAAGAAGGATAGTCCGATTCGACCTTTGCTTTCGGTTTACTCTCGACCTTTTGGGGTTGAGTTTTTTCAACGTCTATAACCTTTGCAGGCGCGCTATAAACTACGTTTGACGCGTTTTTGATTTGTTCTTCGAGAGAGTTTATTCTCGAAAGCAAGGCGTCGATATTATAATCGTTTTCGGGTTGAGAAGCCTTTATGCAAGCGCTTTCTAAAACCACTCTTGGATTTAAACTGTATCTTAAACTGCCCTCTGCCTCGGTAAAAATTTCAATCACTCTTAAAAGTCTATGTCCGTCGGCTTTATCCGCAATTTGACAAAGTTCGCCGTAAACGTCTTCGGGGAGTTCCAAAATGTCCCTTGCGTTTTTACAAGTTTTGCAAATGACAACTTCTCTAAGCCTTGAAATAATATCTTTACACAAAACTCCAATACTTTTACCCGTTTCGCAAAGTTCTTCTACGTCTTCGAGCGTTCCGCTCGTGTCGGCGGTAACGATTTTGCTTATCATAGAAGTAATTTTTGAAGAATCGGTTGCTCCCAAAACTTCCAAAACGTCTGAATAAGTGAGTTTGGAATCTCTATAAGATACGCAAATGTCGGCGATAGAAAGAGCGTCTCTCGCGCTACCCGCGCCCGCCCTCGCGATTGCCATAACCGCGTCTTTATCGTATTCTTTACCAATTTCGTCGTAAATTCCGGCAATTAAATTCGCTATGTCTTTGGTTGGAATTATTCTAAAATCAAACCGCATACATCTTGATAATATAGTAGACGGAAGTTTATGCGATTCTGTCGTTGCCAAAATAAAAACGGCGTGCTTGGGCGGTTCTTCTAAAGTTTTTAAAAGAGCGTTAAACGCTTCGGTTGTAAGCATGTGAACTTCGTCGATAATATAAACTTTATACCGCCCGCTAACCGGTGGATACTGAATTTTCTCCCTTATCTCCCTAACGTTTTCAACCTTGTTGTTCGACGCTGCGTCCATTTCTAAAATATCAAGATTAGACGGATCGGAAAGAGCCTTGCAAACTTCACACTCGCCGCACGGCGAGCCGTCGACGGGCGATAGACAGTTTATCGCCTTTGCGAATATTTTTGCAGCGGACGTTTTACCCGTTCCGCGAGTACCGCAAAACAAATACGCGTGCCCTATTCTTCCGCTTGAAATTTGGTTTGCAAGCGTTCTTACTATGTGTTCCTGACCGATAAGCCCTTTAAAGCCGTTTGGTCGAAACCTTCTGTATAATGCTAAATATGCCATATTAACCTTTTAATTTTTTCTTTATTCTTTGAATCGCGTTGTCAACGGCTTTATCAGTCTTTCCAGTTATTTCGCTTATCTCTCCGTAAGAATGACCGCCGAGCCATAGCCTAAAAATTTTATATTCGAGTTGAGATAAAAGATTTTTTATCTCGTTTTCAGTTTCTTCCTTGCCTTCCTTTTCGATAATAACGTCTTCAAGATTTTCAGTTTCGAGAAAACTTATGGCGGTGAGCGACACCGACTCGTTTAAAGCCTTATTAGAATTATTACAGTCTTTCCTAACAGCCGTTTTTACGTTTGACGAAATGCAAGTGTAAGCAAAAGTTTTAAAGGCGGTATTCTTACTTTCGTCGTAAGTGTTGACGGCTTTTAAAAGCCCTAAAAACCCTTCTTGCAAAAGGTCGTCGTCATCTCCACCCGTTAAAAAATAACTTCTGCACACGGACTTAACGAGCCATTTATATCTCTCGCTAATTCTTTCAAAAGCGTTTAAATTACCCTGTTTATGTAGGGCTATAAGTTGATTATCAGTTAAATTATCAAACATTTCTTCTTTGACGAACTATCTCGAAAACTCCGATTCCCGTCGCAACCGACGCGTTTAAAGAATTGACTTTTCCCGAAAGCGGAATCGTTACTACGCCGTCGCATTTTTTAACCGTGAGTTTATTAACCCCCGTATCTTCTCCGCCGACGACTAAAGCAATTTTACCCTTTAAATCGGTCTTGTAAATATCTCCGCCACCAAGTTCTAAAGCGTAAGTCCAAATTCCGTTTTCTTTTAAAGTATCAATCGCTTGATTTACGTTTGTAACCTTTGCTATTTTAACGTGATTTGCGCTACCTTCGGATATACGCATAACCGCGTCGGTTACGCTCGCGCTTCTATGTTTGCCGATTATAAGTCCGTCGACGCCTGCGCATTCGCAAACCCTTATAATACTACCCAAATTATGAGGATCTTCAATACCGTCTAACACGACGACGATACAATCGCTTTTTGAATTTGTAACGGCTAAAATGTCTTCGAGTTCGCAATACTTATAATCCGAAACGTAAGCAATATATCCTTGATGACGCCCCGTTTCACTTTCTTTATCAAGCACGGACTTGTCCGCAAACTGAAATTTCGCGCCCGATTTTTTAATGTCCTTTAAAAGTGTTTCGGATTCCGCCCCACGCATGCCGTTGGCGATTAAAATTTTATCAATAGTCTTTTTAGTTTTTAAAAGTTCTCTTACAGAATTTCTTCCTTCAATTTTCATCTTTTACCTCGTAATTTAAAAGGTCGGTTAGCCTTTGGTAATTGCCCGTGAGATACAAAAAACCGATAACCGCTTCAAAACCCGTCGCTTTATTGTATTCGACGACGCTTGCGTTTTTTGCCTTCGCTCCCTTTTTAGCGTTGCGAGCGCGCTTAAAAACGGCAATTTCTTCTTCGGTTAAAATTTCCATAAGTTCGTCGATTCGCTTTGACTGCGCTTTCGCGCAAACGATAGCCGACGAAAGTTTGTTTAGTTCGCCCGTTTTCGCGTCGCTTTCCGTCGCTAATTTTTCACGAACGAACAGCGTATAAACAGCGTCGCCGACAAACGCCAAAACTATGCTTGACAAACTCTTTGCCTTTTCTACGGTTAAAATTTCGCTCTCTTTAAACAAAACGCCACCACGGTAATGCTTTATTTTAACCATTATACCACACTTTTAATTTTTTTACAATAAAATTAAAGCATATCGAATTTTAATTATTTATCTATTTTCAACCGTGAATATCGTTATTAAAAACGAAAATTCCGAGAGTTGTTCTCGGAATTTTCTCTAAAAATCGACTTATAGGCGGACTTTTATTAAGTTTGAAGTTTAAAATTAGCAGTTATCCTCGTCGTAGTCGTCCGTTTCTAAACGGGCGCAATCTTCTTTTTTATGGCAAAGATTAACGAGTATTGCGTCGTCGCCTATCCTTTCGATACAAGCGAAATTGATAATGAGTTCGGCGCTCGTAAAAAAAGAAGTTTTTTTGCCCGATACTATAATACTTCTTATTTTACCTTCGGGATAAGTTAAGATAAAATCGGTAATTTTACCTAAATCTCTACCGTCGGCAATATTGATAACCTTCTTTTTCTTTAAGTCGGAAAAATTATACTCCATATACAAACCTCTTTATATTTTACGTTAGCAACTATAAAATATGCCGAAATTTGTAAAATTTTGTAACTAACGGCTAATTTATACTCTTTTTTAATCTTACGAGAGCCGACTTTTCAAGCCTTGACACTTGGGCTTGCGAAAGCCCTATTTCAGCCGAAATTTCAGTTTGCGTTTTGCCTTCGTAATAACGCATATATACGATTTTTCTCTCTCTTTCTTCAAGTTTTTCAAGGGCGGTTTCTAACGCGACGTTTTCAGTCCACTTTTCGTCCGTGTTTTTTTCGTCGCCAATTTGGTCCATCAAAAGCAGTTCGTCGCCGTTTTTATTATATACGGGATCGTAAATTGATACGGGGTCGGCAATCGCGTCGAGCGCGTACACCACTTCTTTTTCTGCAATATTTAGCCTTTCGGCTATTTGCGACATAGTAGCCGTATCTCCTATTTCGCTTTCGATTTGACTTCTCGCTTGCAATACTTTATACGCGGTATCTCTAATACTTCTTGAAACGCGCATACTATTACTTTGCCTAATTACTCGCTTTATCTCACCTATAATCATAGGTACGGCGTAGGTTGAAAATCTTACGCCGACGCTTAAATCAAAATTTTCAACCGATTTTATAAGACCTATCATACCCGCCTGAAACATATCTTCAGGCGAAATTTTCGATTGCGGAAATCTTCTTATTATAGAAAGCACCAACCTTGCGTTTGCAATGGTAAAGGTCTCTTTTGCTTCTTCATCCCCTTCCTTAATTTTTATAAGAAGTTCCCTGCTTTGAGTATGCGTCAACTTTAATAAGTTCGACGTATCTATTCCACAAATATCTACTTTCCACATTTTTAACTACCTCCTTAAAAGTATGTACGAACATAAAAAGGTAATTGCTACGGGTTTATCATTATACTGCGCAAATTTTGTAAAAGTATAAAATCTTTTTGCTCTTTTTAGCAAAAAAGGGGGCTTTCGTTTTAGAAAACCCCACCTATAAGTCGATTATTAACAATTTTTGGTAAAACTTTATCGGTCGCTCAAATGGGTAAGACCGCAAAATAAATCTTGCTACCCTTAAACTTTTTTAATTTCTTTTAGCGCGTTAAACGTAATTTTCTTATCAAAATAATGTTCTCTATTTGGATATATTACGAAACGGCAATTATTTTCCGCATTTTCTTTTTTGTAAATTTTTTCAATTACAGAATACACGTCTTTACTTCCATCAAGAAGGAAAATCGGATCTTTTTCGCCTACGCAAACCAAAAGTTTTCTCGGCGCAATCAAGCACGCAAGTTCGCCCATATCAAAATATTTTGCGATATACGGAACGTAGTTGCAACTACAATGCCAAAGTTCGGCAATACTCTGTTCAAACGAACACACAGCGCAAGTAGGTACGGCAACTTTAATTCTTTGGTCAAAGCACGCCGAGTAATAAGTAGCCGTTCCACCGCCCGAAGTACCAAGCATAACGATATCTTCTAAATCTAAATTATCCGCAAAATACGATAAACTGTCAATAGCCTTTGAAACGTCCCAAACTCTTTCGCCGATTAAAGTTCTTCCAAGAAGTAACGCGGTCATTGCGGTATGATAACATCCGCAAGTGAGAGCGCGCCCTCTGTCTTGACGCGGAGTTGTCCTTATTCCCATACCGCGCTGTTCGAGAGCAAGGGCGGCGTAGCCGTTTTTTACAGCGTCGAGAGCAAAAGTGCTCGTTTTAAGCGACGCGTCGTCTTCTTCGTACTTTTTCTCGCCGATTGAAATATGAAAACCCGTTGTATGACCTTGCACGCAAACGCAAACTGGATGTTTTTTCTTGCCGTCGTTTGGGATAAGCAAATAACACGGTACGACGCAACCCTTTTCGCTCTCAAAAACGTACTGATAGCGAGTGTATTCGTCAGTTTTTACAACTTCTTGAACTTCGACTTTAATTTCGCAAGCGTTTTTAGCAATTTCGTCAAGACCTAATAATTCGACGTATTTTTCCCTTATCTTTTCCTTCCACGCCGAATAGTCTTGATTTTCATCAAAAGAAAGAATAGGCTTATTTTTTAATAAATTTTCGTGCAAAGTATCTATATTTATATTTTTCATTTTTCCATTTCCACCTTTAAATTTTCCGTTTTTAAATTTTTCACGGCAAAATAGCCGTTGTATTCGGTTTTAGTTTTTACGTCAATATTCTTTAGGGTAAAGTCAAACAACTCGTAATCTTTACTCTACGAAACGCTTAAACTTTCGGTTTTCGCCTTTTCGCTATTTAAAACGCCGTAATCAGTTATTACATACTGCTTAAAGTTCTTCAAGAGTTGAATTTTTCGTTATAAAACCACTTGTCAATAGGCGTTCCGTCGGGGAATTTTTCTTTTTTACAATCTCTCATAAAAATCTTTTTCGACGACAAAAAACACACGTTTCGACGCATTGCTTATAATAAATTTATTGTAATAAAACTACGAGAATTTTGCAAGGTTTATCTTAAAATATTTTAATTTTTAAACGAGTAAAACACAAAATTTGTTTGCTTTATATTTTGGGAGGGGCAAGCCCTCCCCTACGGCTTGCAAGGTTTAAACCTTAGTCGAGAAAGCAATTTTAAAAAATTATATAAAATCTCGCTTGCGTTACGGCAAAATAAAAAGGGTTTCCATAAAGAAAACCCACCTATAAGTTGATTATTAACCTTTTACGCCATTTTCATAAACTCTTTTTTTAGTCTTGAAACAATCTTTTTTTCAAGGCGAGAAATATAACTTTGGGATATACCCATAAGATCGGCAACTTCCTTTTGGGTTAGTTCCTCCCCACCGCCAAGACCAAACCTAAGACGCATAATTTGCTTTTCCCTTGGACTAAGTTTTTCTATCGCTTTGTTTAAAATTTCTTTTTCGGCGCTAAGTTCAATATCCTTGTAAACGACGTCGGTATCCGTTCCTAAAACGTCGGATAGGAGCAATTCGTTCCCCTCGTAATCTACGTTTAACGGCTCGTCTAACGACACTTCGCCCTTTAGTTTTACAACTCGTCTTAAGTGCATTAAAATTTCATTTTCGATACATCTTGACGCGTAAGTTGCAAGTTTGATATTTTTTTCGGTGTTGAAAGTTTTTACCGCCTTTATAAGCCCTATAGTACCTACCGAAACCAAGTCGTCAAGTTCAACGCCCGTATTGTCAAACTTGCGCGCAATATAAACTACGAGCCTTAAATTATGTTCGATAAGCAGACTTCTAACCCCTTCCTCATCGTCGGAAAGACGGGATAAAAGTTCTTGTTCTTCGTCTTGGGTATACGGTTCGGGCAGGGCTTCCGCGCCGTTTAAATAATGAACGAAATTATCGTCTTCGCCAAATAATTTTTTAATAATTTTTTCAATTAAACTTACCATTTTACACCTCTAAAACGAGCGGTCCAAGCAATAGGTCGTATTCTTCTCCACTTGAAAAACCGCCGTCTATTACGCCAAGCATTACGTTATATAATATATTCGTCTTATCGCCGTTATATATCAAAAATTTGTCAATTTTATAAATAGGAATTACGCTTTTGCCCGACACCGTACTTATAGTAACGACGTCTTTAGGCATTTGCAAAACGCCTTCGCTTTTTAATTTTTTACCGATTTTATTTGCGCATAATATAATAGGACTATCCGTTTCTTTATAGTAAAGGGAATTTCCGCTATCTAAAAAACCTAAAAACGAAAACGATTTACCGCCCATTTTCACTATGCAATTTATAGAAAAGGACGAAAGCGTTTTTCTTTTATAAAATTCTTTTACTATTTTGCAGGCAAAAAGGTAAGTTACAAAAACCAAAGACAAAATTATGAACAAAGGAATTTTTGCGCCGTTTGCGTAACTTATAGGGTCGAAACTTAAATTTAGCCCCCAAAAAACCGCTGTAACCACTCCGCCAAACAAAAAGGTAAAGAACAAAAACAGATAAAAGCATTTTATAAATTCTTTTACGTTTTTAAATTTACCGCTTGCAACAACTATCAAAAGTCCCATCGGCATTTTTAACGGAAAGGAAATGGCGACGGGCAAGTTTAAAACGGGCGTAACGACGGCAACCAATCCGCCTATTACGGCTGAAAGGCAAACCAACGAATATTTTACTTGCAATTTTAAACTTTTACGCGTTAAAACGATAAGCATTAAATCTATTATAAAATTGTCTAAAAAAACGTATTCGACGTAGACGACCATAAAACGATTTTAACTCAATTTATAACTCGTTTTAACGGTGTTTTTGTTTATTTTGCAATTCTTTTGTCGCAAAGCGTTTTAATGCGCTTAAAAGAAAATTACAAATTAAAGGAGGGGCAAGCCCTCCCCTACGGCTTGCAAAGGTTTAGAACTTCGCCGAGTTGCAACTTTTTAAAGAAAAATTATAAAATCTCGCTATCGCTTTTTTAAAAAAACCTTTTTCTACGGCTTACTGCAACGTGATTTTTGCATAAAAAATGCGATTAATCGACTTATACGCCGACTAATCGCATTTTACGTTATTTAAATTTATAAAATTTCAAGATTCTTTTTAAATATTCTTCTAAAATCGAAAGATGCCGAAAGCGCGTCTTTAATTTCAAGCGACGCGTCGCCTTCAACTTCGGTTTTCATAATAACCGAATCGCCCAACACGTCGCAATTTATCGTTTGAACGCAAGACGACATACTTCTATCTAAACTCTCCGCTATTCTAAGCATTATGCCGAGTTTTCTTATAGAATCGACGTCTTCTTCGGTTATGTACGCCTTATAACGAGCGAGTTCGTTCATTGAGAAATCGTCGCCTTTATAAACCGACGCAACGAGCGAAGCCATAACCCTTTCGCGACTGGTCATACCGTAAATACTTGCGTTCATAATTATGTACGCCGTATGCTTTTGATAGTCGTAATATTTTATCGAAGTGCCCGCGTCGTGAAGCATTGCGACTACTTTTAAAATTTTGAGATACTGCCTTGGGAATTTATGCAATACCCTAAGTTGCTTGAAAAGTTGTACCGAAAGGTTTACTACGTGTTCAACGTGCTTTGCGTTACAATCGTAATATCTAACCAAAGTTTGCAAACTGTAAGTTAAAACGTCGGTAATAGGCTTTTCGATAGTAGTAGGCATTGCGTAGTTAAACATAATACCTTCTCTAAGTCCGCATCCCGAAATAACCATTTGGTCAAAATTCATATACTTGATAAAACTGCTTATAGCGGCGAGAGCCGACGGCAATATATCCGCTCTCGACGAAGATACGCCCTTAATTCTCTTTTTCTTATCAAGGTCTAAAACTTTGAGCATATTGTAAATATTCTCAAATTCGTCGAGTTCGATGCGATAATTATGAATAGTGTTAAGCGGGCTCTTTCTCATCATCTTGCTGATTTTGCAAAGACTTCTACAAGATCCGCCGACGCCGATTAGTTGAGTTTCGGGATCAATGTCTTTAAGCCACTCTATTCTCTTTAACTGTTCGGTGAAAAACTCCTCGATTTTTAACGCTTGTTCTTCAGGCGATAAACCGTCGCTTGCAAAAAGTTCGGTTAAAGTTACCGCGCCGAACGGCAACGTTTCGTAATTTAAAAGATTCTTTCTGTTATAGCGAACGATTTTCGTACTACCGCCACCGATTTCAAAAATTATACCCTTGGGTATATCCATCGTGTTTATTACGCCTTTATAAACGTACATCGCTTCTTCTTCGGCGGTTAAAACGCGAAGTTTGATACCGCAAGTAGTTGCGACTTCTTCTAAAAAACTCCTTTGGTTTTTTGCTCTACGAACGGCTGCCGTCGCTACCGCTATAATTTTTTCGATACCGTGCGCGTCGCAAAGTTTTCTGAACATTCTAAGCGTTTTTAAAGTTTCGGTAATTCTTTGGGGCTTTAAAAACCCGTCCCTTTCCATATCTTTTCCGATTCTTACGCTCTCTTTAAGTTGGTCGACGACGATAAAATGCCCGTCCCCAAGCATTTCAACGATAACGAGCCTTGCGGTATTTGAGCCTAAATCAATAATTCCAATTTTTTCCAATTCAACACCTCTTTGAGTATATCTTAACAATACTAACGCATTATGATTTTCGCATAAATAATATCACAGTTTTAAAGTTTTGAAAAGCCCCTTTAAACCTTTTTGTGCAAACTTCTATCTTTATTGTGCAATTTGCTTTTATATAAGTTCACACTTATATAGTATACAACCAAACTTTTGGAATTTCAATAGGTTTTTAAATTTTTTCGGTATGCTTTTTTACTTTTTTATTCGTGAAAAAACTCTCTATCTTTTTAGAAAATAATTGAAATAAAGCGAGCAAAACCAAAAACGCGCCGAACAGTCTTTTTAATAAACTGCCCGATATTGAAAGAGCGAAAAAACTGCCCGCAAGCGAACAAAAAAGCGCGGGTAAAATTATCCATAAAAGTCCTTTAGTCTGCACCCTTTTATTTTTTAAGTGAATTATCAAAGAAAGGATTGCCATCGGGATAAAAGCGACTAAATTGACGGCTTGCGCGCCTATTTGGTCAACGCCGAAAAACACGGTGAGCGCAGGTATTAGTAGCGCTCCGCCACCCATCCCCATACCGCCGAGAACACCTGCAAAAACTCCGCAAACGGCGAGAAGAATAATTTTCCATATCATAATACTAACGCTTTCACCCCCGCCACGAGCATAACTAACGAGAAAATTTTAGTAAGCCAATCGGCGCTGAGTTTACCAAGCAACCACGCGCCTATAATTCCGCCTAAAACCACGCCCACAAGCGACGGAACGCCGACTTTGAAATCAAATTTTCCGCTTAAAAAATAGACGAGCGCGCTAATAAGCGTTATCGGCAGTATTACCGCAAGCGCGGTTGCGTGGGCGGTTTTAGTTTTAATCTTAAGTAGATAAATCATAAGCGGAACTACTATCATACCCCCACCGCCACCGAAAAAGCCGTTGGCAAGCCCCGTTAAAGCCCCCGTTATCGCCATATACCCCTTTTGTTTGATACTATTCTCCATTTCATCTCTCCTTTTTACTAAATTTTAAAGAAAAATACGGCTATAAGTCGATTTTCAATCTTTTTTAGCCGACGAAAATAAAAACTTTGAACGTTTTTCTAAAAAAGTATGTCCACTTTCAAAAAAATAAATAAGCGCGCGCGAAAAACTTTTACTATATATTATAAATTTTTATATTTATAAGGCTTAAAAAAATTGCATTTAGCCAAAAAATATTGTATAATGTAAAGGATTAAAAATTCACATTTGCAAAAAAGGTGACTTATGAACAAAATTGAAAGCAAATTTAACTTTAAAACGTTTATCACGTTTTTAACCGTGCTCGTTCTCGCGCTTTCGTTAGCGTTTGCAACGGCGTGTAACAAATCCGGCTCGTCCGAAAGCGAATCGGATTCTACTTCCGAATCTGAATCTACTTCCGAAACGGTAACCGACGAGCAAACTTTAAAAAACGGCGACTTTGAATTTACTTCGGGTAAAAACACTTCAAAGCCCAACACCGCAACCAGTTGGACTATTAGATCCGACGGCGCGGACGAAGGCTACTCGACGGGTACTTCTTCAAGTTACGTTTTAATAGATACCGAAGACGAAGCGTTCGACGCTCTCGGTAGCGATTACAAATACTCAACTACCGAAGGAGAAGATACGGTTTTCCACAACCCAAGAACTCCTTTCTATAACGAAGAAGCCGAAGACAAAGGCTTAGTTGACGACGATAAGACCGAAGCAAACGAAGCAGGTACGAAAGTAATGATGCTCCGTAACAAAGACTACTCGGCTCAATACGCAACGTCTTCTACCACTCTTTCGGTTCCGTCCGGTCAATACGCTACCGTTTCGATTTGGGTTAAAACTCTTGGCGTTGAAGGTAAACTCGGCAACACCGAAGTCGGCGCTTACATCAAGTTGAAACACAACGTTGTAGACGTAAACAACGATAACGAAGCGTATTCTCCACTCCTTATCAACAACATTAATACCGAAGGCAAGTGGGTTAAATTCGTTATTTATCTCGCTCCAAACCAACATAGAGCAACTTCTTATACTCTCGTTTTAGGTTTTGGCGAAGGCAATAGCGTTTACACCGAAAATCACGTTAAGGGCTTTGCATTTTTTGATAACGCAGGTTTCTCTTTAATTAAGCCTACCGACCTTCCGTCTTCCGTCGACACTCCTACTCTTGCTAACAACTCTACGATAAGCGTAAGCGGAGTTGACTTCGGAACGGATAACACCTATACGGTAGGTTACGACCTTACGTCTTCAAACCCAATAAACAATCTCGACGTTCAAACGGGTTCTGACGGCGTTTGGAACGCTGTTAACCCATACACCGAAGGCAACAAGGTTAAAGAAGACGCAAGCAAAGTTACCGTTAGCGCAGACGAAGTAAAGATTGACTTTAGCGGTTTTGGCAATATCGGTTCTTCTTATACTCATAAAGTACAAACGTCAACCCTTCTTCCACATTCGTTCGTAAGAATTTCTTTCTTAGCGAAAGTTACCACCGAAGATTATCAAACTGGCGCGACTTTGGCTATTTACGACGTATTAAAAGGCGAAGTTGTTGCAAGTTTCGACAACGTTAACACTAACGATTACGAAAACGAATATACCGACGGTTTTGCAAGATATACTTTCTACGTAGCAAACAATTTCGTTGACGCTACCGACGTAATGCAATATCAATTACAACTTTCTTACGGTCCTACCGAAAAAGTTACAAGCACTAACGTATTACCTACCGGAACTGCTATCTTTAAAGGTTTTGAATTAGAAGAATTATCGTCTGAAGAAGAATATACTTCGGCAACCGCCGACGATTACGTTAAGAAAGTTGCTCTTACCGGAAATTACGAAAACGACTACACCGAAGACGAAGAAGAAACTACCGATACTTCAAACGACACTTATTCGATAACCGTAAGCGGTATGAATCAAGTAAACCTTGAAAACGGTTTAGTTATTCCTGTTGAAGAACTCTCGTCCGTATCTCTTACCACAAACGCTCCAAACGGCGCGTTCGGTTTAGCAAACAGCGCTTACTACACTACCGACGACGGAGTTAAAGCCGCTCTTAATCACTTAAAAGGTAAAATCAAAAACGACAATAAACACGTTCAAGCGCTCGTATTAAACGCTAACGGAACGGAATATTACGTTTCTGGTAAAACCGTTACTATTCCTAAAAACACGACTTACAGTTTCTCTATTAAAGTATACGCTCACAGCGGTAACGCTTTCGTTCGCTTGGTTGACGTAGACAAATCTAACGCAGACAATCAACACGTTGTATTTACCGCTCTTAACGATAAGGCTGTAAAGACTACCGTTACTAACGCTGACTGCGCAAGATTTGAAGACGGTTACGCTATCGTTACCTACGTTATCACTACCGGCGCTGAATCGTTCGACCTTAAGTTTGAATTCGGTTCTAACGGCGTTGCAGTATTCGACACCTTAAACTGCGGTACTTTGAATACTACTTATACTTCTGCCGAAGCGTTTATGGACAATTTCTACGCAGGCGATGCAGACGCAGTATTTACTTTTGACACCGACTCTGTCGTTCCTGAAATTTATTTCTACGCAGACGAAGCAGACGTTGGACAAGAAGATTTACGCCTTAAAGACGACGACGGCAACGTTAGAGTTGAAGAAGGCGAAGAAACTACCGTATACGCTCTTGGTAAAGCAAACGATACCGCAACCGAGTACTTTGCTCAATACTATAGATTTGACACGGACGACCTTTACCAAATCGACGCTGGCGACGAAGAAGAAACCACTTCGGAATCCACTTCGGAATCTGAATCAGTTTCGGAATCTACGACTGAAACTCAACAATACGGATGGCTTCAAGTTACTTCGATTATCGTTGCTCTCGTATTAGTTGCAGCGCTTATTGCAGTAGTCGTTAGAAAATCTTTTGAAGGAAAATCAAGAAAGAAGAAGAATACTGAAAAGTATTATCAAGGTTACGACAAGTCAACAAGACGTACGGTTAAAAACGACGTAGCAGTTCCTGATGCAGAAGATACTGCAAAAGATTACGACTACGACAACCCGGATAATAACTAATTAAAAATTTAAGCCCACGGCGACGCCGTGGGCTTTTTTTACGGCGAGCACTTTGCTTTGACAAGTGCTCGCCGTCAAATTTTATTTAGTTTTCGATAATAAAAATATCTTTTCAAGCGGATAGAAAAACAGCGGTACGGTTACCGAAACGCATACGACTTGACTTACCATAACGGGAATAGATTGAACGAAATAAATATTCGCCGCGCTTGAAGAAAGCGAGAATAAAAGAACGTTTAATAAATTGTCTATAAGCGTAAACAATACCGTAAGTACGGCGCTACACACCGTCAAAACGAGTATTTTAAACCAAACTTTTTTATCCTTTACCATCGCTCCTAAAACGCCTACGGCGACGGCAAAAAGATTGTAATAAATTAAGTATAATAATATTACCTGCGGAAAAAAACCAAAGATAAAACATCTTATAAGAGAAAACGCCGTAGCCACGATTACACCGTTTAAAACGCCGAAAACAAAGCAATAAACGGCGAAAATCGCAGTTACTATTTCCACTCCGCTAACCGCCGATAGAGCCAACTGTCCGCCTATTAATAGGGCGACCGTTATTCCCGCAAACGCAATTTCTTTAGCAGTTTTTATCATTGAAACGTAACGTAACTCCAGACGTATGTTTTTCCGTCTTTAATAACAAGACTTTCCGCGCCAAGCACAGCCGAAGAATAGGTCTTTTCGTCTACGACTACTTCTCCCCACGCTTTGTTAGACAATTCCGCGTCGTCCGTGTAAAGCATCCAGTACGAGTTATCCGTGTTTTTGACGCCGTTCATTTCGGTTATCATACCGTTTGATATTACAAAATCAATTTGCCCGTCAGACTTCAATTCGTTCATATAATCAAGCAAAACTGTATCGTCTTTAATATCCATAAATTTTGAATCGGCAGTAATAACGATTGAATTTTCAAAAGTTTGAACTTGTTTTTTGCAACCGAATAGACAAGACGCGGTTACGACAAGCAATAAAATTGCTATGAGTTTGTTAAAATTTTTCATAATAATTCTCCTTTGTGATTTTTAATTAAGGCGACGTTGTAGCATCCGACTGATAAAATTTAAAGGGTTAGATACGAGGTAGGCAAGGCTCACTTTAAGGCACAAGACACAATAGACCTTGTCGGTCATTGTGATTTGGGGCTTAAAGTAGAAACAAAGCATACCGAAGTATATAAGCCTTTAAATAAAAAAGCCTGCGCAATTGAGCGCAAGCCAAAATAAACGATATTTTTATCGTTTGCTTCTCCATTTGCCCAAGAAATTATTTCGGTTACGGCAGGCTATCCGACTTTACGGTAATGGCTGTTGCGACGGATTTACACCGTTCTTCCCCTGCTCTCTGCTTTGCTTTGCAAAACAACTCGTAACTATATTCTATTAAGCGTATTATACCACTTAAGATTGTTTTTGTCAAAGATTATATATAAAAACGCGCCTTAAAAGTGGAAACTTTTAAGGCGCGTTTCTCTTTGTTATTCTTCTAACTGATAACAGTATTCAGAACTTTGCGTTGGGGGCATTCTGTTGCCCTTTTGCACTTGTACAGTACCGATTTTATTACCTTTACCGTCCAAAATAGCGTAAGTTCCAGTTCTTGGCGCGTTGTCGCCCGGATTAAGTTTGGTCATAAATCCACCTCCTGTGAAAATTATTGACCTTTCCTTTTGATTTTATACGTTATCGAAATCAAGTTCGTCCAAAGTTTTTTCAAAAGACGGCAAAATGTTTTCAATAAAATATTCTACGCTTTTAAGCCCCGTGTTTTCCAACGTTTTGCCTATCGTTATTTTAGCCTTTTCAAATTCTTTGTTTCCGCATTTGAGTTCGTCGATACATTTAATATACGCCGACAACTTATCCGCCGCCTTCATAATTTTATATTCAACGCTTTTTTCGTCTGAAATTACGAATTCGGTATAAGCGTCTTTAAGTTCTAAAGGAAGTTTTGCCAAAAGTTTTTCTTCGGCTTGCCTTTCTAAATCTTTATAGGCGGAATTGATTTGGGAGTTAAAATATTTGATAGGAGTTGGCAAATCGCCCGTTATAACTTCGCCCGTTTCGTGATAAATCGCATAACTAATGACCTTGTATTCGTCAACTTTTCCGCCGTAAATCTTATTTTCAATTAAAGCGAGAGCGTGGGCTATTACCGCAACGTCCCAACTGTGTTCTTTAATATTTTCGTCTACCGTAGAACGCATAAGCGCCCAACGTTTTATATATTTCATTCTACTTAAATATGCAAAAAAATCGTATTCCATAAATAACCACCGTAGATAAAACAAGCCACACGGAAAGTGTGGCTTCGTTTAATTTTAGATTTATTTTCTTTCAAGTTTACCGTCAACCGCTTTATAAACCGCATTGCCGTCTGCTACCGCAAAGGTTGCGTTTTCGCTGTATTCAAACGCTCTTTCGTGTATATCGACTAAAGTAGCGGGTACGAATACGTTTTTAAGCGAAGAACAAAGCCCGAACGAACAAACACCGAGCGATTCAACTTTAGTAAGCGATAAAGACGAAATCTTCGCTTCGTAGAAAGCGTAACCTTCGATTACCTTAACCAAAGAGCCGATTTTTAAATCTATTAAAGAAGTACATTCTCTAAACGCGCCGTATCTAACGGTGAGTTTACGCTCCGTACCGTTTCCTAACGTTGCAATTTTTACCGCTTTAAGATTTGGGCAAAAAGCAAACGCTTCTTCGCCGATAAGTTCGTAACCAACCGGAACGGTCAATTCAGTAATAACGGCATTTCCCTTAAATCCTGCGTCTGCAACGGCGGTTACTTCAACGCCGTTATGAGAAACGGGAAGTTGAACTTTAGCAGGAAGTTCTGCGCCTTCTTTTAATGAAATTTCGTAAGTGCCATCGTCTCTTTCTGCAAAATTAAAGCAATCGACGTTCGTTGCATCGTACGTCTTATCCTTAACGATATTACACGACGCAAAGGTTAATACTGATATAATCAATATTGCAAGTACGGATAAAAATCTCGTTTTCATATCATACCCCTATAATAATAGATAATAATAGTATAGTTTATCTTTTCGTTTTTGTCAATACTTTTGGGCAATTATTGAATTTTTTTCTATTAAAACGACGGGTAAATTTGAAGTTATAGAACTTTCGACAAAAACTCTTTAAGCCTTTCTGATTTGGGGTTTGTAAAAAATTCGTCGGGCGGAGCGCTTTCAACGATTTTGCCTTCGTCAACGAACAACACTTTAGTCGCTACTTCTCTTGCAAAACCCATTTCGTGAGTTACGATAACCATAGTCATACCTTCGTTTGCAACTTCTTTTATAAGCGCTAAAACTTCGCCGACCATTTCGGGATCGAGCGCAGATGTTGGCTCGTCGAAAAGCATAACTTTTGGGTTCATTGCAAGCGCCCTTACTATTGCAACCCTTTGCTTTTGTCCGCCCGATAAAGTGGATGGATATTCGTCTTTTTTATCAAAAAGCCCTATTCTTTTAAGTAGTTCGTCGGCTTTGTCCGACGCCTTTTTCTTTATTTCGGCAGGAGTTTCACTTATCGGCAAAAGGGCTTTCTTTTTGGACTTACTTTTAAATAAATTCGTTAAGGCAATAAATAAATTTTTACGTTTTGTCTTGCGATAATTTTCAAGACCGCAAATTACGGGTACCATCGTTATGTTGTTTTTGACGGTTTTATTGTTGAACAAGTTAAACTGCTGAAATACCATACCGATATGTCTGCGGTGCTTGTTGATGTCGACTTTAAAATCGGCTATATTTTCTCCTCCGAAATATATCGCGCCACCCGTTGGGTCTTCCAAGCAGTTTAAACATCTTAAAAGAGTGCTTTTGCCACTACCCGAAGTGCCTATTATCGCCACCCTTTCGCCTTCTTTAACCGAAAGGTTTATTCCGTCTAAAACCTTTTTATCGCCAAACGATTTTTCAAGATTAACAACTTCTATCACTTTTTCTAAACCTCTTTTCCATTAGTTTTACTGCAACGGTTACCAAACTTACAAGTAAAAGATAACAAAGCGCCAAAACGCAATACGGAATTACGTACTCGTACGAACCGCCTGCAATAGATTGAAAGGCTTTGGTTATATCGGTTACGGCAATAAAACTTACTACCGAAGTTTCTTTAAGTAGTGTAATAAACTCGTTGCCGAGCGTGGGCAAAATGTTTTTGATTGCTTGCGGTATTACTATTTTAAACATTGATTTTCCGTAACTTAAGCCAAGCGCTCTACCCGCTTCCATTTGTCCGCTATCAACCGACAAAAGTCCGCTACGCATAATCTCGGAAACGTAAGCGCCACTATTTAAACCGTAAGTTATTACAGCAACTATCATAGACGGAATTTTAAGTCCCATAAGCGGTAGGGCTACGTAATAAATTAAAAGAAGTTGCACGGCAATCGGCGTTCCCCTAAATAACCACACGTAAAAGTCCCCGATTGAAGCGAGGACCTTTTGGAAGAAATTTTTATAAGGAATTATTTTTATCGAAGCGATTATCGTTCCGATAACTATGCCGATTATAAGACCTAAAAAAGCAATGATAAGCGTGCTTTTAAGTCCGTCGAGAACTTCGATATAACCTTTATAAGTAAAGAAAAACTTAACAAATTTCTGCCACTTCATTAGTTTTTTCCTTACGCGTTAATATTAGCAACTACGGCTTTTGCAGTTTCGTAGTCGGATACGACGAAGTCAATATTGCCGTTGATTAAATCTTGAACTGCAAGAGCGTGAGATGAATAGCCTTTGAAAGTTATATTTTCAAAGCCCTCAAGCCAATCTCCCGAGCCTTTGATATAATACTCGCCCGTTGTACCGCTTTGAGAACCTGCTTTTTTGTCTTCAAAAGACGCAAGTAACGTTTCAACGTCTTTAGCAGTTTCACAAGCGTCGAAAGTAGTATCGCTTTCATTAACGATAATTACTTGTGAAGAATGGAAATAAGTGTTGGTAAAATCAACGCTTGCAAGTCTATCCTCAGTTACCGAAAGCCCTGCAATACCAAGGTCGCAATAGGTATACGCGTCGTAACCGTCGTTATCAACGCCTTCGTCCATTTCAACACCTGCAACCGAAGTTATTATAGCGTCTAAGTTCATATTTACTAAAACGAGAGTTTTGTTAAGTTTTTCAGCAAGTTGAACTGCAATTTCAATATCAATACCAAAGTATTGAGTTCCCATTTTATATTCAAACGGAGCAAATTCTGCGTTCGTCGCAACGATAAGCGGATTGTCTATTCCGTTTGCGCTATTTGGAATAGTATACCCTTCGGTTACGGCATCCATATCTTGATATTTTTCAATAATAGCGTCAACGTCAATTTGCTCAAGCGCTTGATTTACTTGATTTTTAAGTTCGGTTTTGCCTTTACCGATTGCAATAGCGTATTCTTCTTCAGTTAATTTAATATCAATGAGTTTAACTTTTGAAGTTTCGCCACAAGAAGTAGCAATAGACAAACTAAAACAAGCAATGATAACGCACAATAATAAAGTTATAAATTTTTTCATAAGTGTTTTCTCCTATCCATTTATTTAGCCTTGCATATATTAACACTTTAATGAATATAAGTCAATTATTTTTGCATAAATTTTAAAAATTTTTGCATTATTTTTTATTTTTATACATTATTCATATAATTTATGTATAATTATTCATTTTTGTAAACAGTTATTCAATAGAATACTTATAAACTTCCGACTTTGGCATTTTTCTTTCTTTCGCAACGAGTTTAACTGCGTCCATATTACTCATACCTTTATCGGTATAAAGTTTAATATGTTCCTTTACAGTAAGCGAAAGATTTGGATTTTCTTCCTCCGTAGCCCTTTCGACTAAAATCACGAATTCGCCTTTGGGGTTTTCTTCGGGATAACCGTCGGAAAGATTAAACCTTATAGCCCGTTCGTGTAATTTTGTTATCTCTTTTACGGCAACCGCTTGCCTATCACCTAAATGCAAACGTAAATTTTCAACCGTTTTTATTACGTCGTGCGGAGCGCAATAGAAAATCAGCGTTGCGTCAAAATTTTTATATTTTGACAAGATTTGCTCTACGTCTTTTTTCTTTTCGGGCAAAAAGCCAATAAAACAAAACCTTGACGCGTCTAACCCCGACAAAATAAGGGCTGGAACGAAAGCGGTTGCGCCCGGTATCACGGTATATTCTACACCGCTTTCTATAAGCATTTTACACAAAACGTTTCCGGGATCTGATATTACGGGTGTGCCTGCGTCGGTTATAAGCGCGATATTTTTACCCGACTTTAACTCGCCGATAAGTTTTTCCCCCGCGACTTTTTCGTTGAACTTATGATAAGATACGAGAGGTTTTTTTATTTCGTAATGGTTTAAAAGTTTAAGCGAAGTTCGCGTGTCTTCGCAAGCGATTAAATCAACGCTTTTTAAAACTTCTAAAGCCCTTAAAGTTATATCTTTTAAATTTCCTACGGGTGTTGATACAAAATAAAGCATAGGATTTCCTTAATTATTTATATTCTCTAAAACTACGAGTTGACGGGTTACGCATTTTACGCCTTCAACTAAAAATAAATACGGTTTTTGACTTTGACCGCTAACTACGAATTGAAGTTTATATGGTTCGATTTTAAACGCGCGCATAAGCGAAAGAGCGTCCGTAAGCCTTTCTACCCTTTGACACATGCAAAAACGCCCGCCGACTTTAAGTTTTTTATATGCGGTACTTATAATTTCTTCTAAAGTAATAGCGATTTCATGACGACAAATTGCAATATGACCTTCGGGGTTTGTTCCACCCGAATTTTTCTTTTTATAAGGTGGGTTACATAAAACCAAAGAATAAAAATCGTTTTTCTCTTTAGAAATTTCTTGCACGGGCATATTAAAACAAAATACCTTATCTTGCAAACCGTTATACTCGATAGTTCTTTGAAAGGTATCTGCAAGTTCGGGTTGTATTTCGTATCCGTCTACCCTTTTTACACCCTTATTTAAGGCGTAATAATGCAAACCGACTATTCCGCTACCCGCGCAAAAATCGGCGACTACGTCTCCCTTTTTGTAACTTGCAAAACGGGAGAGTAAAACCGCGTCGCTTGAAAAGCGGTATAAATTTTTGTTTTGAATTATTTTAAGACCGTCTATTAAAAGGTCTTCTAACGTTTCGTTTTCTTTTAAATTCATAACTTCCTTAAAAAAGTTATGGCGTAGCCAAAAGGCCACGCCATTAACAATTTGTTTTTTACGTAGATTCTTATTCTTCTACAGGCGCGCCAACTGGACAAGTAGCAGCACAAGCGCCACATCCGATACAAGTATCAGCGTCGATAACGTAAGCGTCTGCTCCTGCAGTAATTGCAGCTACTGGGCAAGCGTCTGCGCAAGCGCCACAGTTGATGCAAGCGTCAGTAATTTTGTATGCCATGGTAAATACCTCCATTTTTTAGAAAAAGTAACCCCTTACTCTTTCCTTTTTACTCATTATACCACATTTTTTTCGTTTTGTATATAAATTTTACAACTTTATATAAAATTTTTAGGCTTTGTTACAACGTATGCGAATTTTGACATTACGCATAGCCACCTTTAATCAATCTAAAAGGTCGGCAATCTCCTTTGAATTAGCGTCGTCTTCAACTTCTTCGATTTTATTAGCCTTTTTAACTTTTATTTCGCTTAATTTAAAATCTTTAAAAGCAAGCGAACCGTCACCGCTTTCAATTTTTACCTTTACTAAAAGTTTAAGCATATTGTTAGAGATAACCGTCGCTTTTCCTTCGGGAGTGATTACTTCGCTACCGATTTTGGGCATAAGTTTGAAAGTTTCGCTATAATGCTCGTTTTCGTATTCTAAACAACACATAAGTCTTCCGCAAAGTCCGCTTATTTTGGTTGGATTTAATGAAAGACCTTGTGTTTTTGCCATTTTTATAGTAACTTTTCTAAAATCGGGCATACAACTTGCGCAACAGCAAACTCTACCGCAAGGCGCAATTCCGCCGAGAATTCTCGTTTCGTCTCTTATGCCGACTTGACGAAGTTCTATTCTTATGTGGAACGCCGACGCTAAATCTCTTACGAGTTCTCTAAAGTCAATTCTTCCAGCAGCGGTAAAATAAAAAATTACCTTGCTATTGTCGAACGTAAACTCGGCGTCGATAAGTTTCATTTTTAAGCCCCTCGCCGTGATTTTTTCGTTGGCAATTTTAAGGGCGGACGGAACTTTTTCTTCGTTGCGTTTAACCCTTGCTTCGTCGTCGGGCGTGGCAATTCTACTTATCGGTTTTAAGGGCTGAACTATCTCGCTATCGGGAACGTCTTTAGGCTCGATTATTACCTTGCCGAACTCGACGCCACGGGCAGTTTCTACTATTACGCCCGAACCCTTTTTATAAAACACGTCGGCTGGATCGAAATAGTAAACCTTGCCCGTGTGTTTAAATTTTATTCCTACAATTTTCGCCATCTATTTTTCTCCTCTAATATTCCGAATAAGATTGAGTCAACCGTCATTTGAACGTTTGCGCTAAAATTTACCGCTCTTTCTTTTTCGGAAAGCAAATCTTCTATCGAAAGGAGCGCGCCGAGCGGATATTCGTTTAAATCTAAATCGTTCAATAGCCCTGCGAGTTTAAGTTTAATAACCCGCATAACTTCGACTTTCATTTCGGCGATAAACCTTACGATATTGTCCTTATCTATTTTGGAGCAGTATGCCAAAACGTCTTTACTGCTTTTCATTTTAGTTAAAATTTCTCTGCAAAGCAAGGCGGTTTTTTCTGTTTGAGTATCGTTATAAATCTTGACAATTTCGGTAAGTCTTCCACCGCCACCCGCTATCGCTTTGTCTAATTTTTTTATATCCGTAAATTCGGCTATAAGCGTATTTTTAAGTATTTTATCCCCAAAAGGCGGAACGTCTATACACTTTACCCTTGATTTTATAGTCGGGAGCAAGGAATAGTCCATAGTAGCGCCCATAAGTATGCAGACGTTTGCAGGGGGTTCTTCTAAGGTTTTTAAAATTTTGTTTTGAGCCACTACGCCCATATTTTCAACGTTTGATAGTACGAAAAGTCGAGTTTTGTTTTCAAGCGGTTTAACGTAACTTTGGCTTACTAAATCGTCGACGTCCGCCGTTAAAATTTTACCGCCGTCTTTTGGATAAAAAGTACAGTCGGCGTAACCTTCTTCGCTTATTAGATTACACGTTCTACACTTACCGCAACCGTCTTCGTCGCACGCGATAAGACGGGCGAAAACCTTTAAATACTCCTTTAAAAAATCACCGTCGGGACAAACGATAAGATAGGCGTGGCTAAGCGCTCCGCGCTTTTTTTCGCCCGAAATAATCTTATATGCGTTCGTTGTTTTTATGAGTTCGGTGACGTACATAACTTAAATAATTTCTCTCTCTTTTAATACTTTCACTATTTGGTCAAAAACTTCGTCAGCGCCCTTTTTCGCGTCGATACAAACGATTCTTTGACTATAATCGTTTGCCAAAGTCTTATAACCCTCGTAAACTTTTTTGTGGAAATTTATACCGCTTTGTTCAAGCCTATCGCCTTCGTCCGCTCCGCCTTTACGGGCAAAAGCGTCTTCGGGAGAAATATCTAAAAACAAGGTTAAATCGGGCATACAGTTTTCAACTGCGTAAACGTTTACGCCTTTTACAAACTCAATACCAAGCCCTCTTGCGTACGCTTGGTAGGCGAAGGAAGAATCAATATATCTATCGCAAACGACGATTTTGCCTTGGTTTTTTGCAGGCAATATTTTTTCCTTTATATGCTGAACTCTCGACGACGCGTATAAAAGCGCTTCTGCCTCGTCGCACATTGCGGTATTATTGCCGTCTAAAATAATTTTTCTTATCTGTTCGGCTATTGGAGTTCCCCCCGGCTCTCTCGTAAACACGAAATCGACACCGCTATTTTTTAAAAACTCCTCAAGTTTTTTAAGTTGAGTCGACTTTCCAGAGCCTTCGCAACCTTCTAAAGTAATAAAATATCCTTTTTTAGACATGTCCATACCCACTATAAGTTTCTATAACTCTCTTTATAAAGGCAAGCGATTCGTATTGTAAATCGGGTTGATAAGATTGAAAATCAAACACGCCCATAACGAGCCCTTCCGAAGTCGTTTTTCCATTTGCGTAGGTGTACCAAACTTCAGAAATATCGGCTTTTTTGTCAGTTTGACTATCAATAAAAGGCTTGTTTAATTTATATAAATCAATACCGAAAGGGTATGTTTTTACTTCGCCTTCTATCACTTTACCGTCTTCGTCATACTGCTTTAAGTCGCCGTACCATAAAATATCGTTATCTTCGGCTTTTGCTTGATCTATCGCCCTTTTTACGAAAAGGTAATTTTCGTAAATTGCAATTATTCGCTTAATTTCAAGTTTAACGCCCTCTTGCTTTTGAAGTTCGGTGCGGAAAGTTTTTCTATAATTGCCCGCGCTTTTTAAACGGACGTTTAAAAAATACGTTTCGATTTCATCTTCGTCAACCGAGTACGTTCCGTCTTGATTTTCAACTATAAATCCGTTGCTTACGCAATAAGTTCTCGCGTCGGTTAAAAAGGTTTCAAAATTATATAAATAGCCCCCGTTTATAACGCTCGATATTTCGCTCGACGGGTCTTCTTCGTCTTCTTTGCCTTCTTCTACTTCAACGGCTCTACCGTCGCTTATAAGCAACACGTCGCCTTCTTGGACGGACGCCCTTAACGAAAGCATATAACTTGCGGAATATTGCCCTGCCGAATTTAGATAACTAACGTTTAATTCTAAAACGTCGAACGACAAAGTTCCGTCTTTTTTCATATCGGATAATAAACTGCCGTTTTTAGCCGAGTTGACCGTTTTTACGTTTTCATAAACCATAAAAACGAATTCTTCGCCTACAGTCGATCTCGTAGCAAGCATTGTGAAAAGCAATACCCAAACTACGATACCTGCAACTATAGCAACGACAATTTTTACCCAATCGTAACTAAGCATATTTTTAAGCCTGTTACCGTTTACTTTTATATCCATCAACTATGATTTCCTTATATAGCAAAAAAAGGGCTTACGCCCCCTTTTTAGTCTTCAATCGAAACGATTTTAACCTTATAGTCGCCCTGTGGCGCTTTTACGGTTACTTCGTCGCCCGCTTTACTACCGATAAGGGCTTTTCCGAGAGGCGATTCGTTTGATATTTTATTTTTTGAAATGTCCGCTTCAGTCGTACCAACTATCTCGTAAACCGTTGTTTCGTCAAAATCAACGTCTAATACTTTAACCGTTCTACCAACCGCAACGACGTCTTTTGCTCCACCGCCTTTGATAATTTCGGCAATTTTTAAAGTCGCTTCTATTTCAACGATTTCGCCTTCAATTCTTGCTTGCTCGTTTTTCGCTGCGTCGTATTCAGCATTTTCAGAAAGGTCGCCGAAATCCCTTGCTACTTTAATTCTTTCGGTAATTTCAGGACGCTTAACGAATTTAAGTTCGTCAAGTCTTTTTTGAAGTTGTTGATATCCTTCTTCGGTAAGAATTACTTTTTCACTCATTTTTAACCTCTTACAAAGCGTAAGCAAAACCCGTACCCCAAACGGGGATACGGGTTTTCCCGCTGTTATTTATTTTTTAAGGGAGTAAGTAAAGCCTTGCTTGCAGTCAGAACCTGCTATTTCAACTTTACTTGGGAAACGAACGAGTCCGTTTTCCTTCATCATTGCTCCGATAAGAGCAAGGGCTTTTCTGCAATCGTCGGCATTTTTAACCGTCATAAACGACTTGTAGCCTTCTTTTGCCATTTCGTCGTCGCAAGCGTTAAGACCTTCGGCAGTATAGTTAAGGTATGCGTAAACTTTACCGCGAGCAAGGAACATCTTAACGAGAGCCTTTTCTTCTACGTCGCCGTCGTCTGCAAGTACGAAAGATTGAGTATAAACTCTTAAAAGTTTATAGAATTCTTCAACGGTGTCGGCAACCTTTTCTTTAGTTACGCCGTATTCAAAACCGTTTAATCTCGTTTCTTCGGTAGACGCCGTTTCAACAGCCTTTCTCGTCTTTTCAAGACCGTTTACAAACATAGTTTCGCCGATAAGTTCAAACGCTTCATCTAACTTACAGTCGCAACATACAACGAATTTAACTGCGAGTTTGTCGCCTTTAACAACGTTATAACCTTTCTTTAAGCAGTCTTCTAAATCAAGATTTACTTCAAGTTCAACCGTATCGCCTACTACTTTCAACGCGCAAGCGTCAACTTTTGCGTCTAAGCCGTAGCCAAGGTCGTCAGCGTCGGTAAAACTATAAATTTCAGCCTTTAATACGTCGAATGCGTGAACTACGTCAAAATCAGCGTGGCACTCGTCAGTTTCTTCTTCGACAACTTCAGGAGCAACTTCTTCCGCCTTTTCTTCTTGAGCAGGCGCTTCGCATACTCTCGACGCTTCTAACGCTTCGATTTTTCTTTCAAGTTTTTCAACTTCTTGTCTAAGTTTTTCTTCGGTTTCAGCCTTTGCTTTTTCGATAGCAGATTCAAAGTCAACGCCTTCTGCCGAAGTTTCTTCAACTACTTCTTCTACTACTTCAACTACTTCTTCTACCGGTTCTTCAACGGTTTCGGTAACCGTTTCTTCAACCGTTTCAGGAGCAACTTCAGGAGCAGAAACTACTTCAGGAACGGGAACTACCGTTTCTTCAGGTTTTACTGCATTTTCATATTCTTCGTTAAGTTCGTTAAAATCTTCTTCGGAAATCCACTTAGCGTAAACTTTTAAGTTACCTTTCTTGCTAAGTTCGGTCATTGCAAACTTAACGGTGCACTTTAAGTCGAGATACCAACCAAGGAATACGTATCCAGGTTTGGTAGGAGCGGCTGGGTGATTGAATTTTTCGTGCAACTTAACTTTGATAGTCGTGTTGTACTTGCCACCGCATGCGTTAAAGAAAATCTTGAATTTTCTATTCTTCACTATCGCAACGATAAGCCAAATAACGAAGAATAATACGATAACGCCCGCAAGAGCAATTAATCCAAGCCAGAGCCAATCGATAGGATTTTTACCAACGTTTGCTAAAGCGAACTGCGCTTGATTTGTAAAATCAGAAATAGTGAATTTCATAGTTGTATCTCCCCAAGAAACGTCGCTGTAGACGTTATTTATCATTGTGTGGTCGTATGAAAAAGCAATAACTTTTTCTTTAATCTTTTCTAAAACGTCAGAATCTTTAAAGTCAAAGGTTACTTGAACTCTTATTGCTTTGTCCATTTCTAAAACGTCAAGTTTGCCACCTGCAAACTTTGGAGAAGAAACGACAAGCGTATAATAGTTAAAGAATACTTTATCTTTTAAGAGAGCCTTATCGTCGTCAGTTAAGCCTTCGGTTGCCTTTTTGAACTTGCTACCTTTTAAAACGAGATAGATGTTTCTTTCAACAGCCGCCGACGCGCCTTCAATAACGTTTAATACCGCTTCACCATCGAAATAATTAACTTCTTCGCCGTTTTTGTCTACGCAAGTCAAGGTTACGGAGTACTCTACTTTGCCCGACATGTCTTTCTTTTCGTAAACGAGCGAACTCTTTAAACGATATTCTTCTAACGATTTACTTGATACCGTTTGGTCGTTATATTTAACGACGAGCGCGCCGTCTACCGTGAAACTGTCTTTAAAAGCGTTTACGATATCGCTACCGTTTATAACTTCTTTTTCTCCGTAAGAATAACGAGTTGCAACCGAGTATCCTTGAACGCCAACGTCCGCCACAGCGTCTGCGTTTGCGATTTCGGGAAGTACGCCGTAAGTTCCAAGCGATTCGATTAAGACTTTTGCATACGTAACGTAATCGCTTATCTTGCTACCCGCCGATATACCGTAAGCATTAGAATCTAAAACCTTTTGCTTTTCGTCATTTATAACAGACTTTAAGGCTTCTTTATACTTTATCAAAACGCGGTTTAAAACGGCTCCGTCGCCCATATCCGTAGTATCGCCTACGGGCTTACCGGTTTTAAGGTCGATTTGAATAAACTCGCCGTCTTCGCCTTTTTTATAATGCTGTAAAGTTCCAAGACCTTCGTGATTTGCAAACGCATTTTCGCACGCTTCGACGATTTTACTTGGTCTTAAGTAAGATTGAGAGTTTTTGTTAGACCTTTCTTCGATTTCGTCGCAAGCCCTTTCTAAAACGGTTTTAACGCCACCAACTTGTTTTACGTAATCGTCAACCGCTTTCGCCATCAAACGCTTTGCGTCCGCGTAAGTTGCAGACTCTGCAAAAATCGCTTCGATATTATCAACGACCTTTTGCGCTTCTTCTTCGTCGACGTTAGTAGAACTGCCGTAAACGGCTTTGTTTACGTAACTTCTATCGTATCTTTCGCTAAAGTAGAAAGAACGGTAGTATTCAACTTGAGTTTCAAATTCAACGACTTCAAGTTTTTGCTTGTCGCTGTCAGAAACCAACTTCGTCAACGTATTTATCGAAAAATCGTTTACCCAAATGTCTGCGTATGCAACTTTATAGTTGTTTTGAGCAAAGTTTTGGAGTTTGGTATTCTTTAAATATTCAGTTGCGCTAGCAATAAGATCGTCGTTGGTATATCTCGTCATACCGTTGTCTTTAGCAACTTGACAGTAACCGTCAACCCCTTTTACAACGTGAGTTGAATAAAACGCGTATACCTTTTCGTAAATTCCCAAAATTCCGTTAAGACCTTCGTCGCCAAATAAAGATTTATTTACCGCGTCCCAATTTTCTTTGGAAATTTCGTAGTCGATTTTATCAACGGCGCCCGTAACGGCTTCGCCTTCGATAACGATACCACCCGAGCCTTCTTTAACGTCGAAAACCCAGTAAGCATCATCGGAAACCTTAATTTTATCATTAAGATTTGCTTTATATTGGTCAATTAAGCCCAATAATTCGGCTTTTCTTAATTCGGCTTCCGTTTCACTGCTGACACTTTGACTGCCATACGTATTTTGATAATCGCCCGCCGCTTTTACCGAAAAACCGCTAAACGCGAACAACGAAACGCATACCACAGTAAAGGCACTAAGCAAAAATAATAAAATTTTCTTGCTGATGCTTTTTGTCATAGCCTTACTCCTTACATTTTTTTGTCTTTATTACACGCGCCTACGCACGCTTATAATAATAAATATATATTTATAATAACACATTGATGAAATAAATTCAATGATTTTTAGCGATTTTTTTAACTTTTTTTCAAGTTTTCTTTCCCCTCAGGGAAAAGCTTAAAAACGACGAAAAAATATAGGATTTTAAGAAAAATATTCGCTTGCTTTTTGGGTAGTTTAACTTGAGATTTTACTAAATTTTCGTCAATTTTTAGAGGTTTTTATTCTTAAATTTTAAAAAAGTGCCCCTATAAGTCGATTATCGGCACTTTTTGCATTTTTTGACAAAATTTTAGTCGGAAGATTTTAAAAATTTTCAAAATCTTCCGACTACACACAAATTATTTGTCTAAAATTTTATAAAAACGTATTATCCGACGCACTAATTAGTAGAATTTATTTTTTAATCACATTTTTCCACGTTTCTTTTTGCAATAAACCAAGCAATTGTTAAAACAGCAAACACATACACAAATACAGTTAAAATCGTAACCAAAAATCCAAATTTAAACCAAGTAAAAAGCAAAATAAAGGCTCTTAACATATTTTCAAATAATCCTATATCTTTGCCCCCATTTAAAAGGAAATAAGAATACCACATAAGAAACGCATATACAAACGCTATTAAAAATGAAACCAATGCAATTTTTAAGTATGACAAACTCTTAACTGATTTGTTAGAAAAGCCAATTATTTTTCCCCTTTTTGCTTCGACAAAAAGAGCTATCGTAGATAAGCTTATTACAATTAACATAATTATTATTAACCATATAAGACCACCCAACTGCCCCAACAACGATCTTACGTGTCCCTCAAAGGCAAATCTTAATAACGTGTCAAAAATAAAAATAATTATAGTAGCCCAAAACAATATCTTATATTTTTTATCTTCTTCCATATTTATATCTCCTTATAAAATCTTTTTAACGTATTTGTTTATACATGCATATTGAAAGAATATCATTTCATGAAGTTTTTGTCAATTTTAAAACCTAAAAAACACTCAACACCGCTACTTTTGACACATACCACTAAATTTTGCATAAAAAAACCGATGGCTTTTACCATCGGTTATTTATATAATACTTTTAAGTATCGTAAGTTTTTATTAAACGAGTTCAACGATTGCTACAGGAGCAGCGTCGCCACGTCTTTCGCCAAGTTTGTAAATTCTGGTGTATCCACCGCGTTGTCCAAGTTCTTCTGCTCTTTGAGCGTACTTTGGAGCGATTTCGTCGAAAAGTTTTTCAACGAGTGGGTGTTGAACGCCTTCAGTTCTTGCCTTGAATTCAGCCATAGTTTCCTTACCTCTCTTTTCTTGGAGATCGTAAGTAAGCGACATAATCTTTCTTCTTGCAGCAAGCTTTTTAGCGCCGTCTTTATAAACTTTTTGAGTTACTTCTTTACCTTTCTTATCCTTAGTGGTGATAGTCGTTTCTACAACGTCCTCATAGGTGTTCATAGCAAGAGTGATAATTTTTTCTACGTACGGTCTGAGTTCTTTGGCTCTTCCTAAAGTAGTTTCAATCCTGCCATACCATAAAAGATTAGAAGCTTGATTTCTTAATACCGCCATTCTTTGGGTGGTAGTCATACCTAATTTTCCGGGCATTTTTTTAGTCCTCCTTTTCTCTTAATGACAGACCGTAGGTACTCAATTTGTAAATTACCTCGTCAAGCGATTTCTTACCTAAGTTTCTTACCTTAAGCATATCGTCTTCGGTCTTTTTGGTTAAATCGTCAACAGTGTGGATATTTGCTCTCTTTAAGCAGTTGTAAGAACGAACTGAAAGGTCCATATCTTCAATGCTCATTTCTCTTATCTTACCTGTGATATCTTGCTTTGGCGGAACAACGATAGGTCCGCTCATAACGTCGCTCAAACGGAAAAGTTCAACGTGCTCGCCTAAAATTTTAGCGGCAAGAGAAATGATTTCTTTTCCAGAGAATGCGCCGTTAGTCCAAACTTCCAACGTAAGTTTGTCGTAATCGGTGTTTTGACCGACACGGGTGTTTTCAACGTTATAACTTACCTTTTTAACAGGCGAATAGTTAGAGTCGATAGCGATATAATCGATTTCGTCAGTCTTGTTATGTTCTGCGCCCTTATATCCTCTATCTCTACCTATATAAATTTCCATATCGAGCAAGCCACCCTTGTCTATGGTACAGATGTAAGCGTCTTTGTTAAGAACTTCAACTTCCATATCGGGAGCAATGTCGCCTGCAAGAACTACTGCCGGACCGGTTTTGCAAAGTTTTACAACCTTTTTGAAATCTTTATCGGTAGTAGTCGTTTTAAAAGCTACGTTTTTAACGTTTAATATAATTTCCGTAACGTCTTCTTTGATACCGGGGATGGTAGAAAACTCGTGTTTTACACCGCTAGCGAACTTAATGCCTTGCGCTGCAGCGCCCGGAAGCGACGATAATAACGTTCTTCTAAGCGCGTTGCCAAGCGTTAAACCAAACTCTTTTTCAAGCGGTTCAACTACGATTTTCGCATAGCTTCTGTCTTCGCTTTCTTCAACCTCGATCTTTGGCGTTTCTATTTCCATCATAGAAAAATATACCTCCTGATTATTTATTTTGGTATATATTACTTAGAATACAATTCGACGATCATCTGTTCGGTAATTTGCGAATCGATGTCTTCTCTTGTCGGAAGTGCAAGAACTTTTCCTTCGAGTTTTTCAGTATCAAAATCTAACCACTTAGGCATTTTTCCACTCTTAGCGGTTGACTTTAACGCTTCGAAATAAGGAGTAGATTTTTTAGTTTCCTTAACTGCGATTACGTCGCCTGCTTTAACTTGGTAAGATGCGATATTTACCGATCTTCCGTTTACGGTGAAATGAGAGTGGGTTACAAGTTGACGAGCTTGAGATCTCGAAACAGCGATACCCATTCTGTAAATAACGTTGTCAAGTCTTCTTTCCAAAAGACAAAGCATGTTTTCACCGGTAATACCCTTCATTCTATCAGCCTTTTCATAATATGCTCTGAATTGACCTTCTAAAACGCCGTAAATTCTCTTAGTCTTTTGTTTTTCACGAAGTTGTCTTCCGTATTCGGAAACTTTCTTTTTGTCTGCGCCGTGTTGACCTGGAGCAACCGGTCTCTTTTCAAATGGGCAAGAAGTCTTGTAGCACTTATCGCCTTTAAGGAATAACTTACCGCCTTCACGTCTACATAAGCGGCACTTTGCGTCTGTATACTTAGCCATTACTATCTTTACCTCCTATTATACTCTACGGCGCTTTGGTGGGCGACATCCGTTGTGAGGAATTGGCGATACGTCAGAAATTAAAGTAACTTCTAAGCCAACGTTGCCAAGCGCTCTGATAGCAGATTCTCTACCTTGACCAGGGCCTTTTACGAAAACTTCAACAGAACGAAGTCCGTGTTCCATTGCTACTTTTGCAGCAGTTTCGCTTGCTTGTTGAGCAGCGAACGGAGTGCTCTTTCTTGAGCCTCTATATCCGAGCGCGCCCGAACTGCATTGAGTAATAGTGTTACCGTTTGCATCGGTAATAGTAATTATAGTATTGTTGAAAGAGGACTTGATATGAACTTGACCTTTGTCAACATTTTTAAACTCTTTACGTTTTTTAACAACTTTCTTAACAGCCATTGTCTAAATCCTCCTTCTCTTATTTACCAGCGGTCTTCTTCTTAGCAACCGTACGACGCGGACCTTTTCTGGTTCTTGCGTTTCTCTTGGTGCTTTGTCCTCTAACGGGAAGACCTTTTCTGTGTCTTAAACCTCTGTAGCAGCCGATTTCCATAAGTCTTTTAATGTTAAGACTTACTTCAGTTTTAAGTTCACCTTCTACTTTAAGGTTGTTTTCAATATACTCTCTGAGTTTTGCAACGTCATCTTCGGTTAAATCCTTAACTCTTGTGTCAGGATTAACTCCGGTTGCCTTTAAAATTTTAGTTGCGGTAGGTCTGCCGATACCGAAAATATAAGTGATACCGATTTCTACACGCTTTCCTCTTGGTAAATCTACACCGGCAATACGAGCCATTTTGTATATCCTCCGAATTTAATAATTTAATAAATTTTTTTGTTTCGGTTTCCCGATATACCGAGATGAAGGTCTCGGTTAGGCAATTCGTTCGCGAATTATATACCGAATTAAACTTTCGGTTGGTAGTTCGTTTGCGAATCGCTTTAAAAGTAATTAACCTTGTTTTTGTTTATGGCTCTTGTTCTTTGAGCAAATAACCATAACCTTACCTTCTCTCTTAATAACTCTGCACTTGTCGCACATAGGTTTCACTGATGGTCTTACTTTCATTTTTTAATCCTCCGATTTTAAGTAAATTAACAAAATTGTCAGTTTTTGCTACGCCAGACGATTCGACCTTTAGTCAAATCATAAGGGCTCATTTCTATCTTAACTGAATCTCCCGGAATTATTTTAATATAATTCTGTTTGAGTTTTCCTGAAATGTATGCGGTTATAACAAAACCGTTAGAAAGCTTAACTTTAAATTGCGCGCCTTTCAACGCTTCGAGTATTACGCCTTCCGCCTCTATAACACCGTCTTTTGACACAGTTTATTCCTCCAATTCATTATGCGTGGACTTGCTCCACTTTAATTTGCCTTGCTCGCGCGCTCTCAGCTTCTTCCTTTTTTGTTAAAAGTTTACACTTTTACACCATCAGAATTGTGCGCGCGAATATTTGCTTTTTCGGATTAGAGCGTCAATATCTCGACGCCGTTATCTCCTATCAAAATTGTATTTTCGTAATGCGCTGACGGCAAGCCGTCTTTAGTTACGCAACTAAGCCCGTTTATAAGAACTTCGTGTCTACCCATATTTATCATAGGTTCGACTGCCAAAGTCATATTCCTTTTTAAACGAACTCCCGTTCCCCTTTTGCCATAGTTTGGCACGTTTGGATCTTCGTGCATGTTTCTGCCTATTCCGTGTCCAACCATTTCTCTTACTACTGAGAAACCGTTTTTCTCGGCGTGGGCTTGAACTTGCGCTCCAATATCTCCAAGCGCCGAACCTACGCAAATTCCCTTTATTCCTTCAAAGAAACACTCTTTCGTAACGTCGATAAGTTTCTTTTTTTCGGGACTTATTGAGCCGACGTAGAAACTTCTCGCCGCGTCGCCGTGAAAACCTTTTATAAAAGCGCCCACGTCTACGCTAACTATCATATTTTCTTCGATTACTCTATCCGACGGAACGCCGTGCACGACTTCTTCGTCAATCGAAATACAAGTCGTCGCAGGGAAACCGTAAAGTCCTAAAAAGGACGGTTTTGCTCCGCAAGATATTATATAATCGTAGGCTATTTTATCAAGTTCTTTAGTCGTCATACCGACTTTGATTTTGTCTTCTAAAAGTTTCAAAACGTCGCCGGTAATTTTACACGCTTCTTTCATAAGCCCGATTTCTTTATCGGTTTTTACGTAAATCATTTTAGCCTAACTTCTCGCAAATAGAGTTGAATACTCTTTCGATATCGCCGTCGCCGTCTACCGTGATAAGCACGCCTTTTTGAGCGTAATATTCAATAAGTGGCGCGGTTTGTTTTTCGTATACTTCAAGTCTTGCCGAAACGGTTGTTTCGTTGTCGTCCGCTCTTTGAATAAGTTCGGCTCCGCATTTAGCGCAAGTCGTCTTTCCTTCTAAATAATCAACGTGATACGATTCTCCGCATTTAGCGCAAACTCGTCTTCCCGTAATTCTCTTTAAAAGTTTATTGAGGGGAACGTCTACGTTTACTACCGCTTCAACTTTGGAAAATTTATCCAACGCTTCGGCTTGAGCAACCGTTCTTGGAAAACCGTCTAAAAGATAACCGCATTTACAGTCGTCCTTTTCAAGTCTTTCCTTAACTATTTGTATAGTAACCTCGTCCGGAACGAGTTGCCCTTTGTCTATATAAGACTTGGCAACTATTCCGATAGGGGTTTGTCCTTTTATATTGCTTCTGAAAATATCACCCGTAGAAATATGGGGGATACCGTACTTCTCGGCAAGTCTAACCGCCTGAGTACCTTTGCCCGCTCCGGGCGCTCCAAGTAATATAACGTTCATCTTACTTTAAGAATCCTTTATAATTCTTCATCATAATTTGAGATTCAAGCGCGGTATTAAATTCAAGGGCTACCGATACGCAGATAAGCATACCCGTTGCATTGAAAGCGCCACCGCCAGGAATGCTGAGTAAGTTCAAAACTACCGTTGGGATAAGAGCAAGGAGAGCAAGGAAAATTGCTCCGAACAAAGTAAGTCTGTTTGAAATCTTTTTAAGATGTTCAGCAGTAGGCTTACCAGGTCTTATACCAGGCACGAAACCACCGTTTTGTTGGATAGTTTTTGAAATATCTTCAGGGTTGAATTGAATTTGTGAATAGAAGAATGCAAAGAATACGATAAGTAAACTGAGCACGATTGCGTAGAATGGATACGGAGAACCCGCACCAAGCCACAAACTCCACCAGTTAAGCGCGTTTTGCCATCCGAATAACGTCATGATAAGTTCAGGGAACGTTAAAATTGAGAAAGCAAAGATAAGTGGCATTACGCCGTTTGCGTTTACTTTGATGGGGATAACGGTGTCTTGACCACCGTACATCTTTCTACCCTTTACTTGTTTAGCGTATTGTACCTTAATTTTTCTTTCCGCTAAATCTACGAATACGATTGCAGCGAATACGATAATTACTACGAGTACGTATATTACTAAAACAAGGAACGCTTGTCTGTCGAAACCACCGCCTGCGAAAATCGTTTGGAATTGATTTCCGAAGAAGATGCCTGCCGACGCGATAATACCTGCGAAGATAAGAAGTGAAATACCGTTAGAAACACCGTAGTCGGTAATTCTTTCGCCTATCCACATAGTTACGCAAGTACCTGCCGTGTAGAAAAGGATAATGATGCAATAACTTAAGAAGTTGGTGAATCCGTTTACGTTGTCAACTCCACCGGAAATGATTGCCGAAAGAGATGCTTGACCTTGAACGACGCCACCGTCTCCGCCGTAACTTACTAAAATACCAATTGATTGAAGAATTGCAAGAAAAACTGCAAGATATCTGGTGATTGCCGCAATTTTCTTTCTGCCTTCTTCGCCTTGTTTTGATAATCTTTCAAGCGGAGGGATTGCTACTGCTAAAAGTTGCACGATAATCGATGAGTTGATGTATGGTCCGATACCCATTGCAAACAACGTTCCGTTTGCAAGAGAACCACCGGTCATCATACTCATGATGTTAAGATAAGAGTTATCTGATACGCCTTCGCCAAAAAGCGAAGTTCCTATTCCCGGAACAGGTATATAACAACCTATTCTATAAATGAAAAGGAATAAAAGCGTCCAGTAGATTTTAACTCTTATTTCTTTTACTTTAAATGCGTTTTTTAACGTCTCAAACATTTTCTACCTCCGATTTTGGTGGCTTATACTACTTCAGCAGTTCCGCCAGCTTTTTCGATTGCTTCTTTTGCAGAAGCAGAGAATTTAGCTGCTTTAACGGTTAAAGCGACGTTAAGTTCACCTTCGCCAAGCACTTTAAGACCAGCAGCGTTCTTTACGGTCTTAATAAGACCGCATTCTAAAAGAACGTCGTAATCTACTACTGCGCCGGCTTCAAAACCGGAAAGTACGTCAAGGTTTACGATTGCGTATACCTTTCTGAAATGATTATTAAATCCACGCTTAGGAACTCTACGGGTAAGGGGCATTTGACCGCCTTCAAATCCTGGTCTTACGCCACCGCCACTTCTTGCCCATTGACCTTTGTGACCTTTACCACTAGTCTTGCCAAGTCCCGAGCCGATACCGCGTCCAAGTCTTTTCTTGGAAGTTCTTGCGCCTTCTGCAGGCTGTAAAGTATCAATTCTCATAGTGTTACCTTCCTTATACGTTTTCGACTTTTACCAAGTGAGAAACAACTTTGAGTTGTCCCTGTAACGTGTCACAGTCGGTAAAAACCTTAGATTGATTTATTTTTTTAAGACCTAATGCCGCTACCGTTGCTTTTTGCTTTGGAAGACATGCAATAGTACTTCTTACAAGAGTTACTTTTACTTGTGCCATTGAAAGTTCCTCCTATTAACCTAACACTTCTTCAGCGGTCTTTCCGCGAAGGGCTGCAACTTCTTCAACAGTCTTGAGTTCGTTAAGACCTGCAATAACTGCTTTAACCATGTTTACAGGGTTTGAAGTGCCGTGTGATTTGGTTCTGATATTTTTAATTCCCGCTGCTTCCATTACCGCACGAACAGGACCGCCGGCGATAACACCGGTACCTTCTGCCGCAGGCATCATAAGAACTGAGCCCCTTCCAAACTTACCAACTACGGTGTGAGGAATAGTCGTTCCTACGAGTGAAACTTTACGCATTGCCTTTTTTGCTTGAGCAGTTGCCTTTTCGATTGCTTCTGGAACTTCGTTAGCCTTTCCGCTTCCACAGCCTACTCTGCCGTTTTCATCACCGATTACGACGATTGCGGAGAAACGCATTTTACGTCCGCCTTTTACAACTTTCGTAATACGGTTAACGGCTATAAGTTTTTTGCAAAGACCGTCGTCACGATCGTTCTTTCTTTGAGGTCTATTATCTCTTGCCATTATTTCGTTCCTCCTTTTTAGAATTTCAATCCGCCTTCACGGGCGCCGTCTGCTAAACTTGCTACTCTACCGATGTAGATATATCCGCCTCTGTCGAAAACTACGTTTTCAATACCTTTAGCGAGAGCCTTTTTAGCAAGTTCAAGACCTACTACTTTAGCTTGTTCTACTTTGGTTTTGTCGCCAAGTTGTTCTGCTACTGCCTTTTCTTTAGTCGAGCAAGCAACGAGAGTCTTACCGTTTACGTCGTCAATAATTTGAGCGTAAATGTTGTTTAAACTTCTATAAACACAAAGTCTTGGACATTCAGGAGTGCCAGAGATCTTTACTCTAACTCTCTCGTGTCTTTTCTTTCTGTCTGCATTTTTATCAATTTTAGCTATCATATCAGTTTACTCCTTATTTGCCGGCAGTCTTACCTTCCTTACGTTCGATTACTTCGCCCTTATAAGCGATACCGTAACCGTGGTAAGGTTCAGGTTTTCTGATGCTTCTTACGGTTGCTGCGTATTGTCCAACTTTTTCTTTATTGATACCGCTTACAACGATTTCAGTAATAGATGGACATTCGAGTTTAATGTCAGCCGTTTCGAAAATTTCTACTGGGTGAGAAAAACCTACGTTGAGTACGACTTTGTTTCCTTGTTTTGCAACTTTCCAACCTACGCCGTTTACGATTAAGGTCTTTGAGTAACCGTTAGTTACGCCGATTACCATGTTGTTTAAAAGGGCTCTGTATAAGCCGTGTTTTGCTCTTACGTCTGGTTCGTCGTTTGCTCTAACTACGTTTACAACTGCTCCGTCAACTTTGAAAGAGATGTTTGCTACGTCGTAATCTTGAGTAAGCGTTCCCTTTGGTCCTTTTACGGTAAGAACTCCGTTGTCTGCCGTAATAGTAACACCTGCCGGTACGTTAACCGGTTCTCTACCAATTCTTGACATATTCGGACCTCCTTACCATACGTAAGCAAGAACTTCGCCGCCGTGGTTTGATTTTCTTGCTTCTTTATCTGTCATAACGCCCTTAGGAGTTGAAATTATAGCGATACCAAGTCCGCCTAAAACTCTTGGGAGTTCTGCGCAGCCTGCGTAAATACGAAGACCTGGCTTTGAAACTCTCTTAAGTCCGTTGATAACTTTTTCTCCTTTAGGTCCATACTTCAAGGTGATTACGATTTTGCCTTGAACGCCGTCTTCAACAACGTCGTAAGATGCAATGTAACCTTCGTCGAGAAGTATTTTTGCTATTGCCTTTTTCATATTAGACGCCGGTACTTCAACCGATGCGTGCTTAACGATAAGTGCGTTTCTTATTCTTGTGAGCATATCTGCGATAGGATCTGTCATTTCTTTAACCTCCTCTTACCAACTTGCCTTCTTAACGCCGGGGATTTCTCCTCTATACGCTAATTCTCTAAAACAAATACGGCAGATACCGTATTTTCTGAGAACGGAGTGCGGTCTTCCGCAGATAGAACATCTCGTATATCCTCTAGTCGAGAATTTAGGTGTTTTCTTCTGTTTATTTATCATTGCGATTTTTGCCATGATTCGTGTTCTCCTTAATTAGCTTTGAAAGGCATTCCCATTGCCTTGAGAAGTTCTCTTGCTTCTTCGTCCGTTTTTGCGGTCGTTACGATGCAAATGTCAAAACCTCTAACCTTTTCAACCTGATCGTATTGAATTTCAGGGAAAATAAGTTGTTCTTTAACGCCCATTGCGTAGTTTCCTCTTCCGTCGAAAGACTTAGAAGGTACGCCCTTAAAGTCACGAATTCTTGGAAGCGCAATAGATACGAGTTTATCAAAGAAATCATACATTCTGTCTTGTCTTAAGGTAACCTTAACACCAACAGTCATTCCTGCTCTTACTTTGAAGTTTGCAACAGACTTTTTAGCCTTGGTAAGTACGGGCTTTTGACCTGCGATAATTGCAAGTTCTTGCTGTGCAATTTGTACGCTCTTTGCGTTGTCTTTAAGTTCTCCGAGACCGTTGTTGATAGTAATCTTAACGAGTCTTGGGCATTCGTTGACGTTCTTGTATCCAAAGTGTTTCATAAGATATGGAACTACTTCTTCGTGATACAATTTTCTTTTTCTGCTAACATACTTTGAATCGGTTGCAGTTTCTTTAGCAACCTGAGTCTTTTTGTCTGCCATTATTTTTCTCCTTATTCGGCTTTATCTGCTTTTTTAGCAGTTGTTTTTCTGGTCTTTTTTGGAGCTTGCTCAGCGTCTGCCTTTTTAGCGGTTGACTTAGTAGACTTTTTAGCAGCCTTCTTAGCTTCAGCCTTAACGTCTAACGACGCGCCACACTTTTTGCATACTCTAATTTTCTTACCTTCAATTACTGCGTGAGCAACTCTCGTTGCCTTGTTACAAGCGGGACAAACTACCATAACGTTAGAAGCGTCGATTGCTCCAACTTGTGGAGTGATTGCGCTAGTTTCGCCTGCTTTTCTTGCCTTTCTGCTTCTCATTTGGACGTTAATTCCGTCTACCTTTACCTTATTGTCGGCAGGTAACGAAGCAAGAACCTTACCGGTCTTTCCTGCGTCCTTACCGGTTAATACTAATACGGTGTCGTTCTTTTTAACTTTCATGCTAAAATCTCCTTAAAGTACTTCCGGCGCAAGTGAAACGATTCTCATATAATCTTTTTCACGAAGCTCTCTTGCTACAGGTCCAAAGATACGAGTACCTCTGGGTTGCTTTTGGTTGTCGATGATTACCGCTGCGTTGTCGTCGAATTTAATATGAGTGCCGTCAGGTCTTCTAAGTCCCTTACTGCTTCTTACGATAACTGCTTTTACAACGTCGCCTTTTTTAACTGCGCCGCCGGGAGTGGCTGTCTTAACGCTTGCTACGATTACGTCACCGATATTTCCGCTTCTTCTAAACGAACCGCCAAGAACTCTTATACACATAATTTCTTTTGCGCCAGAGTTGTCAGCTGCTTTTAATCTGCTCTGTGGTTGTATCATATTGTCTTAAGCCCTCCTTTATTATTTAGCCTTTTCAATAATTTCGGCAACTCTCCAGTTTTTGTCCTTAGAAAGTTTTCTGGTCTCGACTATTCTGACCTTATCGCCTACGCCACATACGTTTTCTTCGTCGTGCGCTTTGTATTTTTTAGTAGTAGTTACGGTCTTTTTGTACAATGGATGCATCGTCTTAAGTTCAACGGTAACTACAACCGTCTTATCCATTTTGTCGGAAGTAACGAGTCCGACTCTTTCTTTTCTTAAATTTCTTTCCATCTTCTCTCCTCCGCTTAAACGTTCGCCTTGATTTCTCTGGCACGTAATTCGGTCTTAATTCTTGCGATGTCTCTCTTCGTATTTCTGATTACGATAGGATTTTCAAGTTGACCGGTAGCGTGGCGGAAATGAAGGTTAAAGAGTTCTTCTTTCAAATCGGCAAGTTTAGTTACCAATTCGTCTTTAGTCATTCCGTGAATTTCCTGTGCTTTCATGATTAACCTTCAACTCCTTCTTTATTTTCTTTCTTGATGAACTTGGTCTTAACGGGAAGCTTGTAGCTTGCAAGTCTCATTGCTTCTCTTGCGTCTGCTTCGCTTACGCCTGTCATTTCAAACATAACTCTACCAGGCTTAACTACTGCAACCCAGTATTCTACAGAACCTTTACCTGAACCCATTCTGGTTTCAGCAGGTTTTGAAGTAATAGGCTTGTGGGGGAATATATCAATCCAAACTTGACCGCCACGCTTAACGAATCTCGTCATAGCGATTCTGGCTGCTTCGATTTGGTTTGAAGTTACCCATGCTGAACTTTCGGCAACGAGAGCGTATTCGCCGTATGCGATAACGTTACCTTTGGTAACCTTGCCGGTCATTCTGCCACGATGTTGTTTTCTTCTTTTAACTCTCTTTGGCATTAACATATTAAGCCTCGCCTCCTTTGGTTCTCTTTGCTTCGCCTAATACTTCGCCCTTATAAATCCAAACTTTGATACCGATACAACCGAAGGTGGTGTGCGCTTCAGCAAATCCGTAGTCAATGTCTGCACGAAGGGTTTGAAGAGGAATAGAACCGTCGTGATACTGTTCGCTTCTTGCTATTTCAGCGCCGTCAAGACGACCGCTTACCATAACTTTTATACCTTTTGCGCCCGCTCTCATAGATCTTGAGATTGCCTGCTTCATGCTTCTTCTGAAAGACGCTCTGTTTTCAAGTTGAGCAGCGATTGATTCTGCTACAAGTTGAGAATCGCAGTCGGGTTTCTTTACTTCTACGATGTTAACTGCTACTTGCTTACCGTTGGTAATTTTTGCAAGTTGCTTTTTCATAACTTCGATTTCTGCGCCTGCTTTTCCGATAAGAACACCGGGACGTGCAGTATGAATAGTGATAGCAATTCTACCTGCTGCTCTTTCGATATAAATTCTCGAAATTGCCGCTTGATAGTAAGTGTGCTTTACGTATTCTCTGATGTCGTGGTCTTCTTTAATGAACGCGCCGAAATCCTTTTTGTCGGCATACCATTGAGTATCCCAACCTTTAATAATTCCAACTCTTAAACCGTGTGGATTAACTTTCTGTCCCATAACGTCCTCCTTACTTGTTTACGTCAAGAATTACCGTAATGTGGCTGGTTCTCTTCAAAATTCTGAAGCCTCTACCATGTCCCATCGGTTGCATTCTCTTGAGCGTAGGTCCTTGATCAGCAAAGCAAACTGCTACTTTAAGGTCGTCTTTGTTCATACCCATGTTGTGTTCAGCGTTAGCTGCAGCGGATAAAACAACCTTTCTGATAGGTTCTGCGCCGGCGTTGGATACGTTTTCCAAAATTGCAACTGCTTCGTTTACGCTCTTTCCTCTAATAAGGTCGAGAACGAGTCTTACCTTATATGGAGAAATTCTAATATATCTGGCAATTGCTTTAGGTCTGTTATCTTTAAGTTCCGCAAGTCTTTGCGTCTTTTTCTTCATATTAGATGCCATTAGTATCCTACCTCCAATTATTTACCGGTCGTCTTAGAACCAGCGTGTCCCTTAAAAGTTCTGGTTGGAGCGAACTCACCGAGTTTGCAACCTACCATATCTTCGGTAACGTATACGGGAACGTGCTTTCTTCCGTCATGTACGGCAATCGTATGACCGACCATCTGAGGGAATATAGTTGAACTTCTTGACCAAGTCTTTAAAACTGCTTTCTTGCTTGAATCAGCGTTCATCGCTTCAACTCTTGCAAGTAATTTAGCATGTACGTAAGGTCCTTTTTTAACGCTTCTGCTCATATTCTACCTCTCCTTAATTTACTCTTTTGATAATGAACTTATCAGTTTTGCTCTTTTTCTTTCTGGTCTTATAACCAAGAGCAGGCTTACCCCAAGGAGTAAGTGGTCCAGCATGACCGATAGGCGAACGACCTTCACCACCACCGTGCGGGTGATCGCAGGGGTTCATTACAGAACCTCTAACGGTAGGTCTAATACCCATGTATCTCTTTTTACCAGCCTTACCGATTCTGATAATTTCGTGGTCAATATTACCAACTTGACCGATAGTTGCTTTACACTTAACGGGAACGTATCTCATTTCACCGCTTGGCATTTTCAAAGTTGCGAGAGCGCCTTCTCTTGCCATAAGTTGAGCAGACATACCGGCAGATCTTGCGATTTGACCGCCTTTTCCGGGTTGAAGTTCAATGTTGTGTACCATAGTACCAACGGGGATATTTTCTAAAGCAAGGCAGTTACCTACTTTAATATCCGCTTCAGCGCCTGACATAAGTTCGTCGCCAACGTTAAGACCTAAAGGAGCAAGAATATATCTCTTTTCTCCGTCTGCATAGCACAAAAGCGCGATGTTAGCCGTTCTGTTAGGATCGTACTCTATAGTCTTTACTACCGCTTTGATACCGTCTTTATTTCTCTTAAAGTCGATAATACGGTATTTTCTCTTGTTTCCACCGCCGTGATGACGAACGGTTATTCTTCCCTGAGCATTTCTACCTGCAGTATGTCTTTGATCTTCTAAAAGAGATCTTTCGGGTTTAGTACAGGTAATTTCTTCAAAGGTGCTTACCGTCATAAAACGGCGAGCCGGGGAAGTCGGTTTATATCTCTTAATACCCATTTTCTATTTCCTCCGATTACTGAAGCGATTCAAAGAACGCAATGCCCTTGCTGTCTTTCTTAAGAGTTACTACTGCTTTTTTGTAATCAGAAGTGTAACCCTGAGTTCTGCCCATTCTCTTAAGTTTGCCGTGGCAGTTTAAAGTGTTAACCTTTTCAACTTGAACGTCGAATCTCTTTTCGATTTCAAGTTTGATTTCGGTCTTGTTTGCATCTTTTGCAACTATGAAAGTGTATTTCTTATCTTTGATAGTCGCGTAGCTCTTCTCAGTAAGAAGAGGTCTTAAAATAACTGATCTTTCCATAATTATTCATTGCCCTCCTCAGCGTCTGGTCCATAGAAGGAATTTAAATAATCAACTGCGTTCTTTGCGATAACGATTACTGCGTTTTTAACAACGTCGTAAGTGTTGAGAAGTTCTGCAGTGATGGTGTCTACCTTTTCAAGATTGCGAGCCGCTCTCTTTACAAGGCTTTCGTGCTCGTTGATAACTACGAGAACGGTTTTAGTAAAGTTGAAAGCCTTTAAGAATTCAACCATCTCTTTAGTCTTACCGTTTGCTACCGATAAATCGTCGATAACGTAAAGTTCGTTATCGGTAACCTTTTTAGAAAGCGCTGAGAAAAGAGCCGTTCTTCTTGCTACGATATTCATCTTCTTGCCGTAGTCTCTTGACTTAGGAGCGAACACTACGCCGCCTTTAATCCATTGTGGAGCGCGGGTTGAACCTTGTCTTGCGTTACCGGTTCCCTTTTGTCTCCAAGGCTTTTTGCCGCCTCCTCTTACTTCGCTTCTGGTAAGAGTGCCTTTCGTTCCCTGACGCATGTTTGCAAGTCTGGTAACTACTGCTTGATGAATGAGCGGTTCGTTATACTCTAATTCGAACAATGGGCCGAGCTCTAATTCGCCGACTGCTTGTCCTTTCATATTATATACTTTAACGTTTGACATATCTTTCACGCTCCTTATTTAACAGTGTTGGTTACCGTTACGATTCCGCCCTTAGGTCCTGGGATTGCGCCTTTGATAAGAAGAACGTTTCTTGCTGCGTCAACCTTAACGACTTCAAGGTTTTGAATAGTAACTCTTTCATTACCGTATTGTCCCGGCATGTGTTTATTCTTAAATACTCTTGATGGAGAGCTGTTTGCGCCCATTGAACCAACTTCTCTGTGTACAGGGCCTACGCCGTGAGTAGCCATAAGTCTGTGTTGATTCCATCTCTTGATAACACCCGAGAAACCGTGACCTTTGGTGTAACCTACTACGTCTACCTTATCGCCTGCTGCGAAAGTTTCAACGGTGATTACGTCCTTTTCGTTGAAAGCCTTCAAATCGTCCACTCTGAACTCTTTGAGAACTTTGCAAGGCTCGATGCCTAATTTCTTAAACAAACCTGCTTCAGGCTTGTTAAGAGCCTTTTCGTCTACTTTTTCGAAGCCAACTTTGATAGCTTCGTATCCGTCTCTTTCCTTAGTCTTAATTTGAACTACAGGACATGGACCTGCTTCGACGACTGTGACCGGGATTACTTTTCCGTCTGCGGAAAAGATCTGAGTCATACCCAATTTCTTTCCAATGATTGCTTTATTCATAGATAAAGTTCACCTCCGTATATTTTGAAAAAATTGTTTCTTAATTGATTAGAGTTTGATTTTTACGTCAACGCCCGCAGGAAGATGGATGCTGTCGAGAATTTTAGCGTTCGTAGAATAAATATCGATAAGTCTCTTGTGAGTTCTTATCTCGAACTGCTCTCTGCTATCCTTGTACTTGTGGGGAGAACGAAGAATCGTAACGATTTCCTTTTCAGTAGGAAGGGGAATAGGTCCGCTTATCTTAGCGCCTGCTTTCTTCATCGTTTCAACGATTCTTTCGGTTGCTTGATCTACCATTTTGTGATCGTAAGCCGCTAACTTAATTCTGATTTTCTGTACTGCCATCTTAGCTACTCCTTTTGTTTTATACTAACATTTTATTCTCGCTGTATCAACCTATCCGTGTGTATCG
>JAFTKX010000009.1 GCA_017453045.1 Clostridia bacterium
AAAACGTTTTCTTGCATAGTAATTTTTTTAATTTCGGGCAACATAATTTTCACCTAATTGATAAATATTTGTAAATATAAAATTTTGTTTAAAAGTTTAATTAAAGCGCTTATAGGCAGGCTTTTTTGCTTTTTTATCGCTTAACTTTCGGGTTTGTCCGCTTGCGGAGAAGTTTTTAATTGTTTTTTGTACTGCCTATAAAACGTCGAGTATTCTTTAAAACCGCTCATAAGCGACGCTTGAGTAACCGACGTTCCCGAGCGTATCAACTGTTGAGCGTAAAGGATTTTTTTATAGTTTATATACTTCGTGTAACTCATCAAAAAGTTCTTCTTAAAAATGTAAAAAATCCAAGACGGGCTTACGAAGAATTTTTCGGCAATAGAATTTACGTCTAACGGCTCGTTTAAATGTTCGTCGATATATTGCAAAATCTTAGTAAGGGTAGGGTGAATTATTTCCTTTTTAGGCTCTATTTTAACGAACTTAAATTGCAAAAGCAAAAAATTAACTAGTTGTCTACAAAAAAGCCTTGCGTCTTGCTCGTCGGCGTTTTGGATAAATTTATCAAAATCGTCAAAAAGCGCTTTTACCGTAGCGTTGCCAACGAAACGGTAGATAACTTGTTCGTGTTTTAAAACGTGCAGTAGCGACGTGTCAACCGCTTCGGGCAAAAAGTTGATTACAAAACGGTCGTACGTTTTTGTTGAAAGCAGTTTTGGGTTATGATAAACGCCCGGCTTAATAAACAGTAAGTCGTAGGGTTGTAAAGAATAAATCGAGTCGTTTACGATATAGTTTAAGTCGCCGTTTACGAATAGATACAGTTCGTAATAATTGTGAAAGTGGCTGTGATCGTAATAAGTCGATTCGGGTTGCTTTGTTTGGTTGTGGCTAAAATGCACAATATAATCGTTTTCGTTCATAATAAGATTATAACACGTAATTGTAGAAAATGCAATATAATTTATCGTACTCGCTATTGTTTTTTGCAATTTTTATTTTTATAATATAATAAAGTGGCGCAAATTTTAAAAAACTCTTGACCTTATATAAATGTAAAAAATCATTATATAATTTGTTAAAGGACATAAAACGCCGTTAAAATTTAATAAAAACCCAGAAAAAATTTGATAATATAGCGAGAAGTTGACTAAAATCTGTAAATTTCAAGTATTGCAAATGCTCTATTTTTTTTGGCTAAAATTCAAGCAAAATAAAAATTTTGAAATATTAACTATAAAAAGTAAAATCAGCGTAAAAAGGAGAAATTAAATGAAAATTTACGAACCTGCGCAACTTGTAACAATTTTACTAGACGAGTTCGATATTGTCAGAACTTCAGATAATATCGGCTGGATTCCCGACGACGGTTGGGAAAAGGAAAACACGTAAAAGGAGAGAAAAATATGGTAAAGAAGATTAAAAGCAAAATTGCTATAATACTTGCAACTTTAGCAGTATTTTGTTTCGGACTTGGCGTATGCGTTTTCCAAACGGATTTAGTAAAAGCGCAAACGAGCGTTAGCGTGCTCGACGGATTTACTATGAACGAAAAGGCGTCGGTTAGAAGGGCTGACCCCGTTGGTATTCGTTTTACCGTAAATCTTGACGAAGAAACGAGAACTCTTTATGAAAATTTATGTTCGAGCAGTACGGTAGAAATCGGCTCGATTTTGTTGCCCGAAGATATGCTAAACGGCGGTGAATTAACTTTAGACACCGATAACGTTTTGCGTATTCCTACGGAAGTTTGGAAGGAAGAAGACCATTCCGTATTCCAAAGCGTTTTAGGCGGACAAGGCGGAGCAAACTTACCCGAATCGTATTATAACCGTCCTATAACCGCGCGCGGATACATAGAAGCGACCGACGATAGCGGAAACGTTACTATTTATTACACGAAAAACGCTTGTACGCGTAGTATAGGTTACGTTGCAGTTAAAGCAAGAGAAGCGGGGGACGATACCGAACTTTTGGAAAAGATTGCAGAAAAAACAATCATTGATATTTCGCTTGCAGACCAAAATTTAAGCCTTGTAGCAGGTAAAGGCTCTATTTTGTCGAACGCGTTAAACGGCGAATTTGATTCTACCGCGACGAAATTAGTTATCGGTGGAATTTACCAAGATATAGCGGAAAACGTATCTTACGAAATTGCAAATACCAGCGTTGCTTCGGTTGACGCAGAAGGTAAAATAACCGCAAAAACTACGGGAACTACTACGGTTACGGCGACCTATACTTACGGTGGCGTAGAATATTCGGCAAGTAGCAATTTAACCGTTTCTAACGATTTCGTTGGCGAAAGCGATTATTCTATTTTAATAACCGAAAGCGCAAAAACGGGAAACACTAACGAATATCTCGCGGCGTTAAAGATACAAGAAGTTGTTAAAAAAGCGTCGGGAGTAGAACTTCCTATCGTAACGGAAACGCTTAACGAAGTTACTACGGGTAAATACGTTTCCGTTGGTAAAACTAACCTTGTCAACTCTACTAACGGCGCTGTTTCGGTTTCGGGCGATTTAGATACGCAGTCGATAGTTACCGCGGTAGACAACACGTTGTTTATTCTTGGTAATACCGAATTTGGAACTTTACTCGGCGTTCAACAATGGCTCGGCGACGTTTTAGGCTACGACTTTTTCTTAAAAGACACCTATTCGGTAACGGCAGAAACTATTGATTTGCCAACTGAAACTATAGAGTATATTCCGCAAATCGAATATAACTCTATCGACCGTAACGGCAACGTTGCTCACGAGTGGGGTATTCAAAATTATGCGAGCGGAGTAATTCAAGTTGGCGGAAATATCCACAACTCAACTCTCGTTTTAAGCCCCGACACTTATTACAGCAATTACGCCGACTGGTATGCAACTAAAACTACTACGGTTTTATGGTGGGAAAATACCGAACTTATAACAGATAGTTCGGGTAAGGCTGCAGAACTTTGTTATACCGCTCACGGTAACACAACTGCGTATAACGCGATGGTAGCAACGACTGCAAGCAAAATAGTAGAAGCGTTCAACGCAAATCCTACTTTACATAGAGTAGCGTTTTCGGTAAGAGACGGTTACTATGAGTGTAACTGTGATACGTGTACTTCAAAAGGTAACACGTCCGACACTTTCGTAATATTCCTTAACGACGTATGCGCGAAAGTAGAAGAAAGTTTAAGTGGCGACGCTCGTCAAAGCAAGTTTAAAATCGTAACGCTTGCTTATCACCAAACTAACGAAGCGCCAAATAATATAAGTTCGCTTGCAAACTACGCAAGTTTCAAAAATCACGTTGAACTTTGGTTTGGCGACAGTTACGGCGATTATACCGACGGTTTAAAGGATAGTTCAAGCGCTAAAAACCAAGAAATTTACAACAATTTTGTGGCTTGGAAGAATTTAGTCGGCGATAACGACACGTTGCTTTGGGTATATTATACCAACACTAAAAACGGTTTCGTTCCTTACAACACTTTCACGGCAATTCGTGAAAACTACGCTTTGGCGTACGATACCGGCGTAGACAACGTGTTTAACCAAACTATTCAAGGCGTAACGGGTTGGACTATGCTTAAGCATTACCTTATTTCTAAACTTGCTTGGAACGCAAAGCCGACGGATAGCGAGTGGAACGCTTGGATAGACGAGTATTTTGAAAACGCTTACGGCAACGGCGCAACGGCAATGCGCGAGTGGTTTAATGATTGGTTGGACGACGACTTGTCGGCTTACGCAACCGAAGATAGCGATCCTGCAATCCATAGGGATATGGTAAGCGAAAGTAATTTCCCTAAAGCAACTATGGAAAAATGGGTTGGTTATGCAAACACGGCTATTGCAGCTTTGGACGAAAACGATCCTAACTATACTAGACATTATAATAATATCGTTTTAGAAAAACTTTCGCCCGAATATTTCTTAATTGAACTTTACGGAATGACAGCGGACTATGCGCAAGAATTCGTTTGGGGCGCAGAATTGTGGGGAATTACTCACTTGGGCGAAAACGTTAAAATAGACGCTACGTTAGCAGAAATAGAAAGCAATATCGAATCTGCAACGATTGAAGATAAGTTCTTTGCTGAACTTCAGTCTGACGGAACTTATTTAGTAACTTTAGAAAACGGTAACATTAAAGCGGGAACGACCTATACCTTAACGGGAACGACGGCGTCGAGCATAACTGCAAGCGTAGACGGAGAACTTAACGTATCGCTTACCAGTAGCGCAAGCGTTGGTGAGGCTAACAGCGTAATGGTTTCAAGTAGCGACTATACCGTAACGTTCACGAACGTTATAGCCGTAACCAAGATTTTAAGAACTGCCGAAGATATTAACGTTTTAAACGGCGCGAAAGCAGGCGCAGGTAATTATATAACTGGATATTACTTGCTCGGTAACGATATTGATTGCGCGGACGCTTTATACGAAGCAGGTTCTTACAGTACAGGTTTCTTTAGAGCAGTATTTGATGGTAACGGATATACCATTAGCAATATTAAAGTAGGTTCTTGCGGTATATTCGGCGCTCTTTACGGCGCAACTATTAAAGACGTAAACTTTGAAAACGTTTCAATAGTATCAACGGCAAACAACTTCAACGCGCTTTTAGCAGGCTCTGTAACTAACAATACTACG
>JAFTKX010000010.1 GCA_017453045.1 Clostridia bacterium
AAACTCTCAAACAGAAGAAAAAAACTCTCGTTTAGAAATGTAGTCTTAAATACTTATAGAATAACAAAACTCTCAAACCTGCGCCGTTCCATACAGATTTAATAAACTGTCTTAAATACTTATAGAATAACAAAACTCTCAAACTTAGCAAAAAGCATATCTTTACCCGTACCAGTCTTAAATACTTATAGAATAACAAAACTCTCAAACCTCAAATTATAGGCGTGAAAATAGCGCATTTACAATACGTTTATTCTATAAGCACAAATTTAAAAAACAACTTTACAATAAAATAATAGCAAAAAAACTAATAATTTTCAAGGATTTCGCACAAATCTTCAGTAATTATTATTGCTTTTTCACAATCTAATAAAACTTTATCTCTTTTTCCGCTTTCAATTAAAAACAAACCGACTTGTTCTAACCTACAATGCTCGTATATTTTTATAAGTTTTTCATCACTTAAAACACTTTTTAAGTTTACAAACACAAAAAAATCACAATTTTTCAACTCTATTAAAGCATTAATATAACAAACAAGTTTTTCTTCTAAACTATCATAAGCTTTAGCAAATTTTACTCCTGCCAACTTTAAAAAATCAACTGGCTGTAACTCATTATAATCAACAGAAAAAGGAACTGTATAGGCAAGATCTTCAATAAACGCCGTTGTTTTTGAGGTTAACTCATTAAAATTTTTAACTTTATCCCCAAAAGCAACGGTTTCTAATTTTTTATATAAAAGATTTACAATCTTTTTATCGTTTAAATCAAAATGAAATAAATCAGATACCATTGCTCCACTTTTTTGCGCTTGAACAACTTGTCCGTTAGAAGAAAAAACAAACAACCCATCACCACCGTCAAACTGCGAATCTAAATCCATTACCATCCTGTAAAACTCGTTTGGATTTTCCAAAATCAATAACTGCACAAAATTTTCAGAAATAACAATTGGCGTTTCTAAATGAACGTGCGTAATAATAATTTCGTTTTTCATATTTCAACTATCCTGTCCATTGAATCTATTGTAAGTTGTTGTTCTTCGCCTACTAAATATTCTATCTTTGAGAACTGATTTTCGGTGATTTCCAACAACTCAACAGTCCCTTCAGGTGGCAAATTGTTTCTTATTCTTTGCTTAACAGCGTTGCTAGTAACGTTGTTTATAACAAGTTTAGTATACACAGATTTTTGCATCATTATAAACCCGTTTTTCAGCAAAAACTTATGAAAACGGTTATACTCTCGCCTATCTTTATCGGTAAGCATAGGCAAATCAAAAAACACTATCAATCTCATAAACTTATAATTCATCTTCTTCTATTTTTTGTGGGAAAACGATAAGATTAACGTCTTTTTTATCTAATGCGCTAAAAACACTTCTTGTAAACTGCCGAATAGCTAAATCTAAAGTAGTATTTTTACCATCTATCAACGTTCTATAGTTTAGAACGTTTGCCATTTTCTTTTTAAATTCTTTGTCTCCGTTTTCTATTTTTAAAGCAGTTCGGTCAACGACTACTCTAAACGGCTCCATCAAATCACATGCCAAATTAAACTCGTTAAATTCATTATCATGCCAAATTCCTAATTGCGTTAAATACCCGCTTGCTACGATTTCTCTATTAAAAGCAGACAGCAAAACCGCGTAACCGTAATTTAAACAGCCATTTAAAAAATTACCTTCTTTGCGAGAAACCCCGTCGCCTAATATACAATTAAAATAAACTTTTGCCGCATGACCTTCTCTATTTGTGGCATCATTATCTTTTATTTCATCGATATAAGAAAGTAAAAGTTTTGACTGTTCAACAAACCCTTTCTCTATTAAATGCTTTGATTGCTCTGCAATTTTATTTTTAATTATCTCTTTCCAAACTATAGCTTTTATACCTTTACCCCAGTTAATTTGCTCTTTGTAGCGCTTTGACGTATTATGAGCTCCATAATATGGTAAAAGTTCAGATTGCGGATTATGCTTTTCGTCACAAAAAATAACTTTGATATTTCTTTTGACGAGTTCGCATAAAAGGGAAACAGTTAAAGAAACAGCCGTACTTTGAACGATTAAAGTATTTATCTCATCAATAAACACCTTCTTTTCCTGTTCCCCCCTTATTATTAAACTATTTAGTCGCACTTCTAACTTTGCACGATTTTTAATTACTACCGTACGAAAACCCATATTAAACTTTTTGTATTCTTTCGTTTAACCCGCACGGAGATTGATGAATAATTGCAAAATCCACGTCGGTAATATTTTTACCCACAAGCATTTTACCGCAGGTTGCGCCGTCTTTTAAAAGCGTCAAATCCGCGCATTCTGCATTACATTTCATAAACCTAATAACCTGCAAAAGTACTTTTATTTGTTCAAACGTGCTTAGTTCCTTAAATTGCGCCTGTTTTTCTTCTATTTTTTGCGCGAAACTTCTAACAGAACTCAAACCTTGATATAAATCCTTGTTGAGCGTTTTTATAATTTCCTGCAAAATTTTACAGTTTTCTTCGCGAGTAGCATAAAAAGTTATACTATTTTTATTACTAATTAAAGGTATTAACTCTTGTTGTTTTTCATTTTCGGATAAAAACCCAATCTTATCCTTTTCCACAAGTTTTGCAAATTGTTTTACGTAGGCATCTATCTTCTCGTTTGTAAACCATTGTTGCGCATTATGAATAAGAATTTGATTTCCCGTAACACCTGCAATCCAAACCTTGTAACCATTTACTGAAACAAGAGTTTTTATTTTAAGTTTTGCGACTAACAATTTAGGCTCTTTTAACCCGCATTTTATTAAATAGTCTATAATTGCGTAGTTATCTCCCCTCGCTTTATAATCTACTATTACAGGTATCGCCTCAATCGTTTTTATTGAATTCCCTTTTTTGTCTTTTGATTCAACTATTGCGAAATATGCAGTACTTAACGATTTATATCCACCGTATTTTTCCGTTTTATTATAAGGCTCGCTCATTTTTCTTGGCGCGGAAATTGCTCCGTCTTCTTTTGAGTAAACAGTTTCATTATAGAAAGAGCCACTATTCACAAAAGCATAGCGAGTAACTTGCATACTTGTTTTTGCAACAATCTTTTTTATGCGAGCGATATCTTCTTTACCTGCCCAAGCGCCTTTTATTGGAAAATCGTATAGGTGTTTCAAATTGTATTCTCGCCAAAAATCGTCTTCTTTACGATAGAAATAATCGTATGCTGACGTAAATTTAGTATCGTAAATATTTCCAACGACTACGTTAAGATACGCATCTCTTGCGTGATGTAAATCGTTTGTTTCACGGCACTTTACTATGTCAAATTTTTGCTTAAAACTATCAACGTTTGACGCTTTGCTATATACGACTTTAGTTTTTTCGCCTTCGAATTTGCGTTTTAAAAGTTCTGCAACGGCTTTTGCTATTTGATTTGTAATAACTAATTGACGGTTTACGAACTCTCTAAAATCATCTTCGTTTAAAGGTTTAACCCTTGATAATAAAGCATACTTTTTGTCTGACATTAAATTTTTAGATTTTAACAATTTCCAAAAGGCTTGTTGATTTGTAAATCCTATCGGTAAAGGATAACGGTCAGTTTTTTCAGCATTTTTAACACGCTTAACTAATACTTTATTATCCAGACTGTCGTCTTTTGTTATCGACCTTGGAACAATATGATCGACGTCGTACAAATCTGTAAGCAATTCTTCTAAATCTATGCGCTCTCCCGTATATACGCAACGTCCTAATTGCATAAAATACAAATACAACCTTTCAGAGCGCAATCGTGAATCCGTCATTTCGTCGCGATTTAATTCTTTTATTAATTCTTCTATATCGCGACAATCCGCGCCTATATCTTTGTACCATTCTAAAATTTGAGATTTCCTCGACTTTTTACGTCCTTTTTCTCCTTTTTCACCGTCTTGACGAGTAAACTCAATAAAGATTTTATCAGGGACTTTACCAACCGCCTTTACGTACTCGTCTACCATTTGGAGTGATTGCCAAATACCGCGCCTCACCATAGGAGAAACGTATAATTCGGCAACGTCTTCGTATGTAATTTCTTGACTCTTGCCACTATTCTCCAAATCTATCTCTTTTTCAAAGGTGTACTTTTCTCCAAATAACAACTGATTAAAATTATCGTTAGTATTGTATAGACGATTTAAAATACTATACGTTTCACCCGTTGCTATATCTACTCCGCCATATAATTCACATAACAATTCGTAAGACAATCTACCAAATTCTTTAAAAGACGTTAAGCCCTTTATCCACTTTATATTTTGCTTAATCTCCGAAATTTTCCCATAACAATCTAAAACCATTTTTTCAACGAGGCTTTTATCTGTGTTAAGGGTATGCCAAAGAATTATCTTTTCAAAAATTTCGGGTCTTTTGTCAACCATCTCGCCGAACTTTTCTTTAAAGATAACGTATGAACTCATATTTGCTTTTAATCCAGAAACAGAGTCAAATCCGCCTATAGGCGTTTCTTTTAAATCTTCTTTTGAGCATTTTCCACTCGTTACAAGATAATTTTCAATAGTCTTTACGCTTACCTTTTTATAACAAAGATATACGTTTTTGAAAATTTCCTTTTTGAGTTCTACTGAAATCAGTTCTCCACCGATTGTAAGTTTGTTTATTTGGTTTAAAACGTCAAACGCTTGATAATACATCGAACCTTTTGGCAAAACGTCTTTGTTGTGCAAATAACTACATTTATTTGTCATTTTACGAATAAACTTTTCGTTACTTGCGCCCAAATCAACCATATTTTCAAAGTTCCAAGGCGTTATTTTACCCTTTTTTCTAACTGCCCAACTATTGCCTTTACCGCTGTGCGTATCGTTTAAAGGTCCTACGTAGTAAGGAATTTTGAAAAGAAATATCTTTTTTATCTTTTCTATAGGAGAGAATCCGCAATCGTCTTTTTCGCTAAATTCAGGATAATATAAACAAAGATTTTGCAATATTAAATCTAATTCAGCGCCGTTTATTTGATGTGGGAATAATCCGTTATCAGCATTGATAATTTTAGGTAAAAACGTTTCGTTTTCAATCTCTCTTGTTATATATTTATAAATTTCATTATCTTTTACTTTGTCATTTTTTAAAATCTTATTTAAAAACTTATAAAACTCTTTAACGTCAAGACATTTTCTAACGTTTACTTTTCTATAATTAGCCTTGTTGTAACCCACGTAGTTGACATAGTTTGCAGTTTGCTTTCTACTACGGAAAATTGCGTAATAAGTGTCTTTCTCGTAGTTTTCCTTAACAAATTTCTTTAAAAGTTTCAAATCTTCTTTATGCTTTTCATAAATAGCAACCATCGCGCCTGAAATTGTTTCTGCGCCACCTAAAACTTTTTCAAAAACTATAAAATTATATATTGCCCTCGCCGTTTGTAAGAGAGAAAAATGCTCGTCGTCAAACACGTCGACTAAAGAATCAAAAACTTCGTCTTGCATACCCTTAAACTGAATACTTTTTTCTTCTTTATACTTATCTTCAAATTCTTCGCCGAACAATTTTTTAGGATTGGCAGTTCCACCAAGCAAAAGAGAAACCCATTCTTTTGCTAACGAATCCTTAACTTCAAATAAAGAAATTATACTTCTTTTCTTGTCGTTCAGTCCCACTTTTGAGGTTGCAATTTCTAAAAAGTTTTGAGAAAGTTCTTTGTTTAAATATAAATAATTTTCTAAGCCACTAACCTCTACAACGCCGTTATAATCCTCAAATAGTTTGTTAAGATCCCTAACAGCGCTAACGTTTTCGCCTTCAAAAAGAAAATGTCCACGATATTTTATTATGTGATGTAATGCAAGATAGTAATGCCGTAAATCTAATTTCTCGCCTTTAGCAAGTTTTTCGCGTAAATGAAAAATCGTTGGATAAGCATTGTAAAAATCGACGTCACAATAATTTTCATCTGCAAAAAGCGAAAATTTCGTTTTTAATCTCTCATCCTTATCTTCAGCATAAAACCCACTATTGTTAAGTCTTATAAAAAACTTATCGTCTTGCATAAACGGGGCAAATACTCCTTGTAAGAATTCAACGCGCTGTCTACGTCTTTGTAATCTTCGTCTTGCCGTACGTTTTATTCTGCGTTCTTGAGCGCTCTTTGCTTCGTCAAACAATCTCACAGCCCATAAATCTTTACCTTTTGCTCTCAATAAATTGTACTGCTCGTCCGTACATGCCATACCTACAGATTCAGTTCCAATATCCATACCCAAATAAAATTTTTCCATCTTTTTCTCCTAAAGTATTGACTTTTTATTTTTTTAGTGATACAATGAACACATAGAATAACAACGAGTTCAAATAAAAATTTATTCTATCCACTTGTTCGCATTGGCGACGTGAATGCTCTCCTTCGGGAGAGTTTTTTCTTTTCTCCTTGTTTTCTACCTTTACCATAACACAAATACTATGACAAACGTATGCCGTTATTGTTAAAAATTTCCAATTTTTAACAATATTTACTTTTTTATTATATCACACTAAAAGTTTGCTTTTCAAGTTGTTTCCCATATTTATTGTAAATTTAAAAGGGCGCGGTCTTTTTCGCGCCCTTTTATTATTTTACCAAATTTCGAGGTCGGCAACTTGCTTTTTAACCATCGCTATAAAGTCGTCAACCTTCATTTTTCCTATATCGCCTTGACCGCGTTTACGAACGGCTACTTCGCCGTTTAAGGCTTCTTGTTCGCCGATAACGAGCATATAGGGGATCTTTTCGAGTTGCGCGCCCCTAATCTTCTTGCCGATTTTTTCAGGACGCAAATCCTTTTCAGGACGAATTCCCGCATATAAAAGTTTGTCGTAAACTTCTCTGCAATAGTCTTCGCTCTTTTCGGAAATATCCATAATTCTCGCCTGTACGGGAGCAACCCAAAGCGGAAGCGCGCCAGCGTATTTTTCAAGCATTAAAGCAAGCGTTCTTTCATAACAACCAAGCGACGTTCTGTGGATTACGTAAGGATATTTTTTCTCGCCGTCGTCGTCGGTGTAAAGCATACCGAATCTCTTTGCAAGTTGGAAGTCGATTTGAATAGTTATAAGCGTATCTTCTTTACCGAATACGTTTTTGATTTGAATATCGAGTTTAGGTCCGTAGAAAGCGGCTTCGCCGTCGGCTTCGGTATATTCCAAACCGATGTCGTCCAAAATATCGCGCATTGCGCCTTGAACGTTTTCCCATTCTTCTTCAGAACCGATATATTTTTCTTTATTGTTTTTATCCCATTTCGAGAAACGGTAACTTACCGAATCGTCAAGACCAACTGCCTTAAGCATATAAACGGCAAGGTCAAGACAACCTTTAAATTCTTCTTCAAGTTGAGCGGGAGTACAAGCCAAATGACCTTCGGAAATAGTAAACTGTCTTACCCTGATAAGTCCGTGCATTTCGCCGGAATCTTCGTTTCTAAAAAGAGTCGAAGTTTCGCCAAAACGCATAGGAAGGTCTTTATAACTTCTCGGTCTGTTAAGATAAACTTGAAACTGGAACGGACAAGTCATAGGACGGAGAGCGAAAACTTCTTTATCCTTGCCTTCTTCGCCCATTACGAACATACCTTCTCTATAATGATCCCAATGCCCCGAAATTTTATAGAAATCAGACTTCGCAAAAAGTGGGGTTTTGGTTAAAATATAGCCCCTTCTATATTCTTCGTCTTCGACAAAACGTTGCAACACTTGAATAGTTTTACTACCCTTTGCAAGCATAACGGGAAGACCTTGACCGATAGTGTCAACAGTCGTAAAATACTCGAGTTCTCTACCGATTTTATTATGGTCGCGAAGTTTTGCTTCTTCAACGGCTTTAAGGTATTCTTCGAGCATAGATTTCTTTTCAAACGCCGTACCGTAAATACGGGTGAGCATTTTATTTTTGGAATTGCCTTTCCAGTAAGCGCCGGTTACCGAAGTCAACTTAAACGCCTTGATAAGCCCAGTGGACGGAAGGTGCGGTCCACGGCAAAGATCGGTAAAATCGCCTTGCTTATAGAAAGAAATTACGCTATCTTCGGGAAGTTCCTTGATAAGTTGAACTTTATACGGCTCTTTAAACTTGGTCATAAGCGCAATCGCTTCTTTTCTTGGGAGTTCAAATCTTTCAATTTGGAAATTGCACTTGATGATTTTGTTCATTTCTTCTTCGATTTTAGCAAGATCGTCTTGAGAAATCGGAGTTTTGAAATCAACGTCGTAATAAAAGCCGTTTTCAACGGTTGGTCCGATTGCCAAAGAGCAGGTCGGATATATAGATTTTACCGCTTGCGCCAAAACGTGCGCGCAGGTATGACGGTAAACGTTAAGACCTTCGGAGTCTTTCATAGTGATAATTTTAACTTCAGCGTCTTCTTTTACGGGGTAAGATAAATCAACGAGTTCCCCGTTTACTTTGCCTGCAACGGCGTTTCTTCTTAAGCCTTCGCTAATGGCTTGAGCAATTCCGCCGACAGTCGTTCCGTTTGCAAGTTCTAAAATAGAACCGTCTGCAAGTTTGATATTCATAACAAATCTCCTTCGTATAGATTTTGATTTCGTATTTTTGATAGACTTTTTTATTTGGTTTAACTTTTAAAGTGGAAACGCAGTATTGCGACACAAATAATGTTTTAAAGTTTTTAAAGGATTAGAAACAAGTTAAGCAAGGCTCGCAAGCCCGGAAAGATTTGGTAGACCTTTTTGGTCGCCAAAGTTTTGAGGGCGACACAGAAACGACGCATAACGCAGTTTATAAGCCTTTAAAATAAAGAAAAGTCCTTAGCAAAAACATGCTAAGGACGAAAATTTATTCCGCGGTTCCACCTTATTTACCGCAAAACGCGGTCTCTTTATTTCGAATTTAGGCTCGAAAAACCTTCGCGCAGGATAGTGGTTTGGTATAATTGCCGTGATTGCGAAACTCTCAGCGCCGTCCGCTCTCTGTAAATCCGCACAAAAAACTACTTGTCTTTCCCCAAACGATTTAATTGTAACTCTAATTATATACAGTTAAAATTTTTTGTCAACCGTTTTTTAAACTTCCTTTCAAAAAACTTACTTTACAACCGAAAAACAAGCGTAAGTATTTTTCTTCTTCTTTGCTAATTTGACCTAACACTTCAACGCCTGCTCCGCAGGATAATAAAACTTCCCTTACCACGTCGCCTTTTCCGTCTAAAAGGGACGACCTTTTTAAGAGATTATAGTACAAGTCGTACACTTTTCCGTTTTGAACGAGTACTTTTTTACCACGCTTTTCGCTTACCAAATACGCGACGAATTCTTCGAGTTGCTTACCTGAAAAAACTATTGGAATATACGAAACTACTTCTTTCCACTTGTTTTTTAATGGTTTTAGTTTAAAATTGAAAATTCCGTCTAAAACGTATTCGTATTGCCCCCTTAACCGCCTTAAAATATACCTTTTGTCATCTTCGATATCGGCGGAAATAAGAGCGGTGAGTAAAAGTTCAGTTTCGTATTTTGAAAGCCCAACGGGGCGTATTTTTCGCTTAAAAAACTCATATTTATACTTAATCGCCAAAACGTCGGCGATTTTATCTTCTATTTCAGACCTGAAAAAATCGGCGCGATCGCTTTTGCAAAGGACTTTAAACCCCGTTCTTTGAGTTGGCTTAAGCCTCTCGATTTGCCCACCCAAATCGCTCGCAAGTGGCGCGAGCGATTTTAAAAGGTAAGTAATTCCGTCTTCTCCACTATTTGAATCGCTAACTTTTATTCTTTCCATACTCATATTGTATGCAAAGAACTTTTTTTAATTTAATTTTCTGCGTTTTTCAGTAAGAAAAATTTTTCCGTTTTTCAAAATTCGGTAAAATAACTTATAACTTTCCGAAAAAACGACGGTCAAAAGACAAACTCCGATAATTTTCAACCAAGCGTTTAAAGGCAATGGCGTAGTACCGATAAATCCGCCTAAAAACTGCGTCATTACTATTTGAAAAAGAAAGGTCGCGCCAAACGTGTAAACCATAAGTTTGTTATCCCCAAAGCCCGAAAAAATACTTTCGCTACCTATTTTACGACAGTTAAAGGCGTTAAACAGTTGGAAAATTACGAAAATGCAAAATACGGCGGTTGGAACTTTGGTAAGTCCGACGCCTAAAAAATCGTACAAGTACTCGAACATTATTATAAGCGCCATAAAACAACCTTGAAAAATTATACGCGCAGTCATCGTTTTAGTAAGTATGCCGTCCGAACGGCGAACGGGATTTCTGTTCATAAATTTTCCTTTATCACGCTCCATTGCAAGCGTTAAAGCAGGCGGTCCGTCCATAATTATATCAATCCATAGAAGTTGTACGGACGTAAACGGATTTTCCATACCGACTACCAAACTTGCAATAACGACTAACATTGCCGTTACGTTTACGGTTAACTGAAAAGTTATAAATCGTTGAAAATTGCAATAGATATTTCGGCCGAAAGAGATTGCTTTTACGATTGTCGAAAAAGAATCGTCAAGTAAAACTATGTCGCTCGCTTCTTTAGTAATTTCAGAGCCAGATCCCATTGCTATTCCTATATCGGCGCGTTCTATCGCGGGAGCGTCGTTTACCCCGTCGCCCGTAACGGCGACGACTTCGCCCAAACTTTTAAGAGTTTCAACTATTTTTAATTTTGTGGTTGGCGTACTTCTTGCAACGACTTTTATCCCTTTTATAATTCTTTTAAGCGTGTTTTTATCTAAACCGTCAATAAATTCTCCTAAAACGACCTGTTTATCGCTTGAGATAATATTTAGTTCTTTAGCAATAGAAGTTGCCGTTTCTTTATTATCGCCCGTCATCATCATAACTTCTATTCCCGCAGTTTTACAAAGTTCAACCGACTTTTTAACGTCCTTTCTAACGGGATCGGAAATTACGGCGAAACCGTCGAAATCGGCTTTTCCGCCCGTTAACCCGTCGCCCGTCCATTTACCAACGAAAGACGAAAAGGCTATCACCCTTTTCCCGCTTTTTTGATAATTAGTAATTTTTGAAAATATCGCGTTTTTTTGAGAACTTGAAAGATTACTGTCTTGAACGATAATTTCAGGCGCGCCTTTAAAAAACACGAGTTTTTCATCCCCCAAATACTCCGTAGCCATTTATTTTTTGTTAGAATCAAATGGTAAAACCCTGCCTATAAGTCGTTTATCGCGTAATTTTTCATAGTCGTAGCCACTTTCTTTACTCTTGATTAAAAGCGCGCCTTCTGTTGCCGAGCCAAAGACTTTTTGCTCTTTATTTTCAGTTTTTAAGGTGGCTGTAGAATTTATCAAAGCGTTTTTATACAGTCTATCCTTTTGGCTCTCACGATAAAACGAAATACTTTCAACTTTCATTTGATTTTGCGTTAAAGTTCCCGTTTTATCCGAACAAATTATACTTACCGCGCCCGAAGTTTCGGCTGCGACTAATTTTTTTATTAGCGCGTTGGATTTAGCAAGTTTTACCACGTTTAGCGAAAGGGAAATAGCGGCTGTAGCCGGCAACCCCTCGGGAACTGCCGCAACGATTAAAACTATCGCGCTTAAAAACGCGTCTTGCACGGTAAAAAAACTTAAGTCCTTTAAAATTGCAAGGCGTACGACGGATAAAACGAATACGATTGCAGACGCAATTCCGCCTATTACGGTTACTATTTTACCCAAACCGTTTAATTTTTGACTAAGTGGCGCTTCGCCGTTTTTACTCGCGTTTAGTTCAACGGCTATTTTGCCAAGTTCCGCGCCGTCGCCAACGGCGGTAACTATCATTTTACCGTTGCCTTCGCAAACGAAAGTGCCCGAATAGACCATATTTTTTCTTTCAGCAATGGGTGTGTTTTCCCTATAAATTTGATTAGAAAATTTTTCTACCCTATTACTTTCGCCCGTAAGCGTAGACTCGTCAATTTTTAAACGGTTGCTCTCGATTATTCTTCCGTCGGCAACTACTTTATCTCCGCTTTCTAAAATTACTAAATCACCGCAAACGACTTCTTCTTTGCTAACTATTTTAACCTTGCCGTCACGAATTACTTTTACGCTGATTTTGTCGTAAACCTTTCCTAAAAGTTCAAACGCCTTTTGCGAACGCCCTTCCATAATAAGAGTTAGCGTTGCCGACAAAATTACGGCTATTAAAATGCCGATACACTCTAAAAAATCACCTTCGCCGTTTTTTAAAAATTTGCCTAAGTTTACGCCCAAAGTTACAACCCAAGCAAACTCTAAAATGAGTAAAGTCGGCTCGGAAAGCGCCTCTATAAGTCGTTTAATAAACGATTTCTTCTTTTTGGGCGTTATTTCGTTTTTTCCAAACGTTTTTCGAGCCAAAACGACTTGGGTTTCATTTAACCCATTTTTTAAATCCGATTTTAAGTCTTTTGCTAAAATTTCCGCAGTTTTAGTATAAGCCAACGACAGCCACCCCTTTGTAATATTTTAACTAATATAACTTATGGCAACCCATATAAAAATATTATATATATGTTTAAAATCAGTTGAAATTTAAGCATTAAGGTGTTAAACTATAAATATAAATATTTTATCTTTTTGTGTAGGTGCAATATGAACGAAACTTATAAAATCAATATTGACGGATACCAAGCCGAACTTCCTATTTTACCCCTTCCGTCAGGCATAAAAATTTGTTTTTTCAATTTACACGGCGCGTCTGAAATGACCGAACATTGCGGTAAATCGCTTGCAAAACTTTTAAGCGATTGCGAAGTTTTAATTACCGCCGAATCAAAGGGATTGCAACTTTGCCACGTTGCTTCAAGAGAACTTAATCACAAGTTTTACGCAGTTGCAAGAAAGAGCAAAAAACTCTATATGCAAGACGGTATTGAAATTGAATACGAAAGTTCTATAACTACCGGCGTTCCACAAAAACTCTACCTTTCTAAACACGACGTAGACCTTATCAAAGGTAAAAAAGTAGGTATAGTCGACGACGTTATTTCAACGGGCGCAAGTTTGCAAGGCTTGGAAAAAATCGTTGAAACGGCGGGCGGAATAGTTTATAAAAAGGCCTTCGTTTTAGCCGAAGGCGACGCTGCGGATAGAAAAGACGTAATTTACCTTGCTAAAATTCCACTTTTATAATTATGTATAACTTTTTTACCCAACAGCCCGAAGCAAACGGATACTTTTACCTTTCGGGCAACGATTTTAATCATGCAAAAAACGTTTTAAGGCTAAAAATAGGCGAACGCGTTTTAGTAAGTTTTGACGGAAAGAGCAATCTTTGCGAAATTTCGTCTTACGAAAATGAAACCGTAGTTGCGAAAGTTCTTGAAAAAGACTTTCAAGACACTTCTCTCCCCGTTGAAATTTATCTTTTTCAAGGGCTTCCTAAAGCAGACAAGTTGGAACTCATTATTCAAAAGACGGTTGAACTTGGCGTTAGCGAGATAATCCCCGTCGAAATGAAACGCTCTATCGTTAAAATCGAAGAAAAGAAAAAAGAAAGCAAAACTGCAAGATGGCAAGCCATTTCGGAAAGCGCGTCGAAACAAAGCAAGCGTTCCGTTATACCTACCGTAAGTAAACCCGTATCTTTTTCTACGGCTTTGCAAATAGCGAAAGAATTAGATTTAGTTTTAGTTCCCTATGAAAGTAAAGACGGAATGACCGACACTTTAAATTCGTTACGCCTTATTAAACGCGGTATGAAAATAGGTATATTTATAGGACCTGAAGGTGGCTACGAACAAGACGAAATTGACAAGGCTATGCAAATCGGCGGTAAAATCATTTCGCTTGGCAAGCGAATTTTAAGAACAGAAACGGCGTCGATTACCGCTACGGCAATGATTATGCTCTACGCCGAAAGTATGCTTTAAAGAGCAAAAAGCACTTAATAATCAACTTATAGAACCACTTTTTATATTTTAAGAATAAAAAAGACGTGACCGAGTGAAATGCACCCCAAAAGTTAGACAAACTTTTGGAGGTGCATTTTTTATGGCAAAAAAAGGACAAGTATTTAAAAAATACTCGCCAGAATTCAAATTATCCGTTATACTAGATATGCGTGAACATCAATTAGGATATGTTGAAACCTCAAGAAAATATGGGATCAACTCGCACAGCCGTATTTTAAATTGGGAACGCAAATATCTAGAAGAAGGATATGAAGGACTAATGAAAGACAATCGTGGCAGACCTAGTTTAACAGGAAAGAAAAGAGGGCGACCACCAAAGTTAGATAAAAAGGTGGAAGAAGATTTAATAGCGGAAAACCAACGACTTAGGATGGAAATTGAAGTCTTAAAAAAACTGAGTGCCTTAGTACTTGCGGAAGAGCGAGAGAACGGCAAAAAGCCAAAATAATCTCTGAACTAAGGCATAAATATCCGCTTAAAGATTTAATGAAAATTTTAGGTATAGCTCGTAGTACGTATTACTACTATCTTAAAGAAAAGAAAGATAAATACATAGTAGAAAAACAAGAGATATTAAATATATTTGTTGATAGTAAAAACACTTATGGTTACCGTAGAATAGCGTTAGAGTTAAGAAAAAAAGGCTACGTAATTAACCATAAAACAGTGTTAAAACTAATGAAAATGCTTAAAATCTACGGAAAACAAAGAAAAAGCAAGTATAAGTCGTATCGTGGAGAAGTTGGTAAAGTTGCTCCTAATATACTAAATCGCGAGTTTAATACTAATGCTCCATACACAAAACTTACAACAGACGTGACCGAGTTTAACGTATGTAATGAAAAGATATATTTATCTCCCGTATTAGATATGTTTAACAATGAAATATTAAGTTATTCTATCTCTACAAGCCCTAACTTTTGGCAAACGAGAGAAATGCTTAAAGGATTGAAAGATTACCTAAAACGGCAACGCCATTACTACACTCAGACCAAGGCTGGCAATACCAAACGAGAGAGTTTCAACGTTTACTTAAAGAACATAACGTAACGCAAAGTATGTCAAGAAAAGGAAACTGTTTAGACAACAGTGTAATGGAAAACTTTTTTGGCAGACTTAAAGTAGAAATGTACTACGGCGAAAAATTTGAAAGCGTTAACGCTTTCATACAAAAACTTCACGAATATATTTATTACTACAACAATGAAAGAATATCTTTAAAATTGAAAATGAGTCCAGTAAAATACCGAACTCAATCTCAATATATTTAATTTAATTTTTGTCTAAAATTTTGGGTTCACATCAGAGCGGTCAAGTCTTTTATTTATAATTTTCTATTAAAGCGTTTTAACAAACGACCTTCTCTTTTTATGTCTTACCGTTTTAAAGGCTTTCCATTGATTTAAAATGTTCGCGTTGGTTTCAAGCGTTAAGTTGGTTTCGGCGTGAGTAATTTTACCGTTACAAAGGAACTTCATCATACGGTTTAAAATTGCGGTAGCAATCGCCTTACCCCTATATTCAGGAATTACGCCGATAAGTCCAAGGTCAACCCATTTAGGATTTTTTATAACTTTTAAAAGTTTTATAATTGCAGGTAAAGTAAGTTTACCTTTACTCTTTTGTAAAGCCTTGCCTATTGCGGGGAACGCAATTCCAAACGCGACGATATCGTTATTTTTATCTACTATAACGATTGTATAATCCATATTTATGATAAACTTAAAACCGTCTATTAAACTCTTTTTCATTTTGGGAGTAAAAGGAACGGATTGATAAATTTCCTCGTAAGTTTTATCTAAAACGTCAAAGAATTTGTCGCCGTATTTTTTTACGAAATCAAAAGAATTTTTGGCTTCGACAAATTTAAGTTCGTACTTCTTCATCATTAGCGCCGATATTTCTTCGTACCTTTTATCAACGGTTTCTGGCGCGTATAGTTTTGATTCGTACCAGTCTACTTCCTTACTAAACCCGTGGTTTTCAATAAGTTTTTGGTAATACTCATAGTTATATTGTTCTTCAAAAGTCGAAATTTGGTCGAAACCTTCTATCAAAAGCCCTTCTCTTTCCAAATCGGAAAAGCCGAGCGGACCTACGATTTCCTCCATACCCTTCGACCTTGCCCAATTTTCAACGGCGTTAAAGAGCGCGTCGGCAACTTCTTGGTCGTCAATACTGTCAAAACGGGTAAATCTAACTCGTTTTTGTTTCCACTTTTCGTTTGCAACTCTTTGCAAAATACCGTGAATTCTTCCTACTGTTTTACCGTCGCGTTTAGCGATATAATAAACCGATTCGGCTTGTTCGTCGTAAACCGTACTCTTTTTAAAAAGAGCCTTTTCGTCGCCGTAAAGCGGTGGGACGAAATACGGACAGTCTTTGTAAAGTTTTAAAGGAAAATTTATAAATTCCTTTACGTTTTTCCCCTTTTTTACTTCAATAATATCTACCATAACCAAATATCCCCTTATCTATGGATAGAGTGGAAAGCAATTCCGATAGTATTAGGACCGCAATGGCTACCTGCCGTAGGATTAACGACTACTATTTCGGTATTTAAGTCTTGACCGTATTTTTCTTTAAGTTTTGCTTCGATTTCTTTCGCTAAAGCCAAAGAATCGGTGTGCCCAACGATAACCCTGTGGTCTTTAAGATTATCTTGCAAATCTTCGACGTATTGCATAAGTTTTTCGTTTGCGCCTTTTTTACCCTTTGCCTTTGCGATAGACTTCATCTTACCGTCCGAGCCGATATTTATAATAGGCTTAATACCTAAAAGGTTGCCCATACCTGCCGCAAAACCGCTTACTCTACCGCTACGGCCAAAGAATTTAAGGTCTTCCGCATAGAAATAAACGGCAAACTTATCGACTTCGGTCTCAGCCCATTTTAAAATTTCTTGAATGCTTGCCCCGTTTAAAGCCATATCGCCGATTTCTCTTACGATAATATAACTTAAAATGGTTATTGCTTTTGTGTCGATAGTATAAATAGTTCTTTCGGGATATTTTTCTTTAAGTTCCTTTAAAGCGATATCCATTGCGTTGAAAGTTCCGCTCATCGCCTTTGAAAAATGAACGTATAAAATATCCTTTCCTTCTTTTAAAGTAGGCTCGAAATATTCCATATATTTAGCGGGCGACAATGCGAAAGTCTTTGGCAAAACACCACCCCTTAATTTATCGTAGAAAGCCTTATAATCGAACACTTCAAAATCTTCGTAAGGAAAAATTTGTTCTTCTAATTTTTCAGCGTAAGGCATGCTAATCAACTTATAGCCGTACGTTTGCGCCACTTCTGGGGTGATATCGGTATCGGTATCAGTAAAAAGTTGGTAATCCATAATCTTCTCCTTTGTATTCCCTTATTTTAACGCGTTCGTGTTTTACGCGACTTAATTTAGTAGGGATAAAATTAACAAACTTGACAAAGTTCTCCACTTTATCCGTTATATTATACCAAAGAAAACTAAATTGAAACTAAATTTTTTAAAATTTGATACAAATTTAACGTCGTACGTTGTAAGGAAACCAAAAAACCTTTTAGAATCGACGAATCTTCCCATTTCCGAAACTGCCGTTTCGGTTGGATTTAATTCAATTTCTCACTTTTCGGAAGTCTATAAGTCGATTATCAACGAATCTCCCGTAAAAACGAGAAAGAATTTTTACGAAAAACAAAAAGAATTTTTACTAACGACAAGAACTTGATTTAACTCAAGTTCTTTTTTTTAACACAAAATAAACAATATTATAACATTTTTTTTGCTTTCTATTTGCAAGTTTTGTAATTTGTGATATAATATATTTATTGTAATAAATAGCAATCAACGAAAAAAGGGCTACTGAGCAAATGAAAAAAGATTTTAAAACAAGACTAATAAATAGAAAAATAAAAAAGCCTAATCCTTTTCTTATGACTCTCGTCAGTTGGGCTTTAGGCTTGTTAAATAAAAAATACAAAGTCAAATTCGACTATGATTATAATCCGAAATCGCTAAAAGGAAAGCCTACGATTTTACTCGCTTCGCACTCGTCAAGGCTTGAATTTATTTATATGATGCGCGGATTTAAACGCAAAGATATAAATATGGTCGTTGGATATCAAAACATTTTGCAAAAAGGGCTTTACGGCTTTTTATTATCGCTTGGCATTATATCAAAATATTTATACCAACCCGATATCGCTTGTTTAAGGCACATGTTTAGGGTTTTAAAACGCAACGGAGCGATAGGATTATTCCCCGAAGGTATTCAATCGACGAGCGGTAGCACTCATCCCATAAATCCGGCGACGGCGCAATTTATCAAACGCAGTAACGCAAACGTAGTCGTCGCCACTTCAAAAGGCGCGTATTTAGCGACGAACAGATACTCGTCAGACCGCAAAAAAGGTCCTATCAATATAAGTTACAGTTTACTTTTTACCCCCGAAAAACTTGAAACTCTCACGGAGAAAGAAATATACGATTTAATTTTAGAAAAAATCAGTTATAACGATTTTGCCTTTAATAAAGTCGCTCGCCATAAGTATATAGGTAAAAAGCCTAACGCTTACGGCATTGAGAAAATACTATACGTTTGCCCCGACTGTAAGAAAGAAAACACTCTTTACGTAGACAACGACGCAGTAGTTTGTAAAAATTGCGGTTTTAGAGTAAGAGTAAACGAATATTACGATTTAGTAGACGCAACGAGCAATTCTTGCCCTACGGACATAGACAAGTGGTACAAATGGCAACGCAGACTCGTCGCAAAAGAAATTCAAAACGACGGTTTTGAAATGTCCTTAAGCGGAACTTTATGTACTTTACGCACCGACAAATTGAAAAAACCGCCAAAAGACAGAAAGATTTTATCCGTCGGTCAAGTAAAATTGACTAATAAAGGGCTTTATTTTAAAGGTTTTCTTGACGGAAAAGACGCCGACTATGAATTCGACGCAAAGGGCGTTTATTCGCTTACCTTTTCCACAAAAGGCTTTTTAGAATTTTATTACAACAATGAATATTTTAAGTTGATTCCCGACGATTTAAGTCAATGCCTAATTAAATGGACGTTAGCATCCGAAGAAATTCACAATCTTTATAACGAAAAGTGGCGACTTGCTTGCGCAGACGTTTACGATTATAACGAAGGAGAAAACCATGAGTAAATCAACAGATTTAAGCGTAAAAGTAAAATTCGGGCTTAAGAGTTTTATAGCAGTTATTGCAATACTATTTGCAGTTTTAATATTCGTTGGCATTCTTACCTTTGTAATACCGGCAGGAAAATACACCATTTATACTACCGATATATCAAAACAATCCCTGCCGTTTTACGAATATACCACCGACGCGTCTTTAAATAAGCAAATCGTAATCGACTCTTTCCGCACCCTTACCGAAGCCGAAAATTCTTCAAGACTTCCCGTTTACCGTTGGCTTACTTCTCCGTTTGAAGCATTGCTCTTTGGTAGCAACAGCGCAAATATGATTATGATAATTGCCCTTTTGTTAGTTCTCGGCGGTACTTTTAAAGTTTTAGAAGAAAGCGGTGGACTCGTGTCGCTCGTTAGAGTTATTATGATGAAACTCCGTTCAAAACGCTTTGCTATAATTTGGGTTACCACAGCGGTAATTATGTTACTGTCGGCAGTATTCGGGCTACAAGAGCAACTACTCATTTTATACCCCATATTCGCAATGCTATGCACGGCGTTAAACTGGTCGCGATTTACGGCGATTTCCTTTGTTTTAATTGCGTCGGGCGTAGGCTTTACCACCGCGATTACAAACCCTATGACGATAGGAACGGCGTCGATTGCCGCAGGTGTAAGCGTTACCGACGGTTTGTGGTATAGATGTATTATCCTTTGCGTAATGTACGTTATTACCGCGTCGTTTTTAACTTACTTGGCTAAACGCGACGAAAAGAAAGCAACCGAAAGTTTTGATATTCAAGGATTTATAACCGTTTCCGACGAAACTCGCGCGGACGACGTTCGCAAATCCGTAATGATTATCGTCTTATTCTCAGTTGCCCTTTTAGCCGTTATTATCCCAACTTTGATTGATTCTATTCGCTCTCTTGCGATGGTATTTATGGCTGTCGCCTTTGTCATAGGCACGGTAATTATAGGTAGAATTTTGTTAGGCTCTTTCAAAAGCCTTGGCAAAAGTTTTATAGGGGGCGTGAAAGACGTTCTTCCATCAATCGCAATCATTATGATTGCTTTCGGCATTACCTATATTGCTCAACAAGGAAATATTTTGCATACGATTTTCTATTATTTCTATAATTCCGTATCTAATATTTCACCTTATCTTGCAGTTATTATCTTATACTTCTTTATTCTTATTATCGAATTCTTTATTCCGAGCGCGTCGGCTAAAGCCGTTTTGATTATACCTATGCTTACCCTTGCTCCGATTGAAGGATTGAGCAAAACTATTATCATTTTGACCTATTTGTTTGCAGACGGTTACACAAACGTTTTATACCCAACCTGCGGAACTTTACTCGTAGGTTTAGGTCTTGCGAACGTAAGTTTTGCGGAGTGGTTTAAAAAGACGATACTCTTTCAACTTATCTTGTTTGCGGTATCGCTTGGCTTTGTAATGCTCGCGATATTTATAGGACTTTAAAATTAGTTTATAATATAAAAACGCTCCCCAAAGGCAATCTGCCTTTGGGGAGCGTTTTATATAACTATTCTTTTTCATTTACGTATTTTACTTGTTTATAAATCGTTCGTATACCGCTCCAAATCAAGTATACTGCAACTATTAGCGTTCCAAAAAAGTCAAACCAGTATGAAACTACGCTTTGGGGGGCTATCAAAACGGACAAAAGCGCTATTGCTACGCTAACGTCTACTAATGTTTTTGCGCGATACAATCTAACCTGTACCGCTAAAATTCCGTTCGGTTCAGCCCTATTAAGCCTTTTATATCTAACCCAAAACAGAAAATTGACGACTGCCCCGTAAACGCTTATTATCAGCGCTGGCAAAACGTTTCCTTTATCGTCGGGAGTAATAAAAAATGCCAAAACTAACATAACTATTCCCGCAAAACACATCGTCAACCCTACGAAACTGTTTGACCTACGCTCTAACCTTTGCGCCCTTTCTTCGCTACACTTCGCCGTATTTTGCGTTATCAAGTATACTACGAAAGAAGTAAGTATTGCAAAAACTTCGGCAGTTTTACATACCAAGTCGGCTATTTGCGTTGAACTCTTACCAAAAAGAAGCCCCACCCCTACTACTAAAGGAGTTGGCGCGCTCATGATAATTGCTAACACAAACGTTTTTATTCCCGATTTCTTTTTCGACATAACGCACCCCCAAAAAGTTTCCCGTGGAATAACGAAAACCATAGCGACAGTATATGCAACGATAACAAAAACTTGCAATAAATAGATAGAAATTGTCGTAATTTTACCCAAAACTAACAAACTTTAAAAAACAAAGTTAATTAAAATGGGCACGATTTATTTCGACGTTATTTATTATAACAAAAAAGAACGTATATTTCAAGTCGTTTTACGCGATAAAAGAAAACAAACTTTTTATAACTCTAAACTTATTCGTAAAGATAGCCCGTAGTAGACAAACGTACTACGTTCTTCATATCTTACGATGCGAAACGAAAAGAGCAAAGGGAACACCCCTACTAACTATTTCTTTTAAATTTATGCGCCGTAAGAGAGATACCTCCGCTTCGCTACGGTGAGAACGACCAAAATTTGCAAGCAAATTTTGGTCAAATCTCTTAGGCGTGCCAAACAAAACGGGCTACCCGTTTGGGTAACCCGTTTTGTTGGCGCGCCGTAAGAGATTCGAACTCCTGACCTTTGGTTCCGTAGACCAACGCTCTATCCAGCTGAGCTAACGGCGCGTATGTATTAAATTGCATTACTTTTACTCGCTATGCTTGTTGCTGGATGGAGCGTTGCAAACGCTCTGTGCCCGCACGAAGTAAGGAAACACGAAAGACGGACACCCTTGACTACGCTTACAGTTTACAGCTGAGCTAACGGCGCTTTTAAAGGGAGAAACGACGTTCTCCCCTTGTTTTCGCTTGATTATTATATTACTTTTAAAAAATTTTGTCAATCATTTTTATTAAGTTTTAACTAATTGACTTTTTAATTTGCTAAATCTCTTTTTAATCGACTTATAGAGCGATTTTAAAGATATTCTTCAACGATTTTTTGCATTTCGTCTAAATGCGCAAGCATATCTTTCGCTAAAGCAAGTTGACAACGCGCTCTATCAAGATTATGTTCGCTATAGTCGGTCTTAAAATATTTATCCCCGTCTATATAATCGGTTAAAAATCTCATTCCACACTCAACCGTCATAGTTAACGCGCCGAGCGCCATAGTGTCTTTCTCCTTTTGACAAAGGGTGTTTCCTACGGTTTCAATAAAACCTTTTGTAAACGCTCTATACTTATTAAAGTCTAATTTAACCTTGCTAAGATCAGTTTCGTCTTCGGCGCAAGTATTTGCGGTAAATCTTATAGAATCGCCAAAATCAAACGCAACGAGCCCCGGCATTACCGTATCTAAATCAATTACGGCAAGATTTTCAAAAGTTACTTCGTCAAATAAAACGTTATTACACTTGGTATCGTTATGCGTAACCCTAAGCGGAAGTTCTTTCGCCTTTTGCATTTTATACATTTGTGTGGCAATTTCTTCTAACTTAAGATACTCGGAAATTTCACTTTCAACAGACGACGCTCTACCGCTTTCGTTCTTTTCAATACTTTCTTTAAAAGTTTCGTATCTTTTTACGGTGTTATGAAAGTGCGGTATTGCAATATGCAAATCTTTTACGGGGTAATCGGCAAGATGCAACTGAAAGTTACCAAAAGCCCTACCCGATTCTTCAATAACCTTTAAATTGTCCGTTTCGTTAAACGTTATCGAATTGTCAATGTATCGACAAAGACGCCAAAATCCGCCTTGGTTTCCTACTATATAATAGTTATCGTCTTCTACGTTTTTATAATAATGTAAAACAAACCTTTTAGCGCTAATTCCACCCGCTTTTATCTTTGCCCTTATATACTCCGTTACGGACGAAATATTGTTCATAACTTCAATAGGGTTTTTAAAAACGTAAGTGTTTATTCTTTGCAAAATATAATCTTTTTCTTCGTTATCGCGCCAAAAGAACACCTTATACGTAGTATTGATGTGTCCGTTTACAACTAATTCGTATCTAAGATATTTTCCTTCGATTCCAAATCTTCTGCAAAGACCTTCAATTTTCTTATCCATTTTCTTTACCTTAATTAAATTTCTCCCTTACAATACAATCAACAGTTTACTTTCAGTTGATTTACAACGTTAATTATAACACATTATATGCAGTTTGTAAAGTCTTTCGTGATTTTTCTTTTTACTCTTTCGTCTAAAATTTTAAATTGTAATAAAAAACCTATCGGCTTTTACGACTTTCGCCAAAAACCGATAGGCTATTTTACTTCTTAATTATTCTGCAAAGGTAATTTTTACAACCTTAATTACTTTATCTCCGTAAGGAAGAACGTTCATATAGTCGGCGTTATCCGTAAACTCTTGAAGTAAAAGTTCAACTGCGTCTTCTTCAACGTCAGCGTCTTCGATAAGTTCGTAATAGTCGCCGTTTTCGTCTTGAGCAAAGTATTCGCCGTCTTTATTCTTCATAAAGTAATTGCCGAAATCTCCGCCTTTAGTATAGTAATAATAGGTATTTTCGTCAGCGTCTTTTGAATAGCCGGTAAGGAAAGCCTTTAAGCGAGCGTAACTCGTTTCGTCGCTATCCGTAGCGTCGTCAGAAAGAATTTTGCCTAAAATTGCAAATTCGCTTGAAGAATTGAAATAATAGTCGCTACCGAAAGTAACAGCCATAGTCGCTCTACCCGTGTTGTAAGCAAGAGCGGCAGCGTCGTCGTTAACGTCTCTCTTTAAAACCAAAGCGCCGTCTAAAGAAAGTTTATTACCTGCAAAACCTGCTTTTTCAAATTCGCCGTTTACAAATCTATCTTCGCCTGCGTATCTTTCCGAATCTTTAGGTCCTATAGTTTTGTTTTTAATATATTCGGCAGTTATGAGTTTAAGATAAGATTTTTCGGAATCGTCGTACTTTGAAGCAAGTTTTCCGTCTTTAAAATAATATCCGCCGAATTCAACGTGTCCGTTTACGTTTGAAATAGCAGTATCGTTATAATATCCGCTTTGAGCAAGGTAGGTAAAGTGCTCGATAGTTCCCGGAGCGAAATTGAGATAAAGTTCAAAATTGAAATCTTGCTCTACCCCGTCAACGCTAATCGTAACGGTAACTTTTTGTATTTTACTACCGTCTTTTACTTCGTCGCACGCAACAACGCCCATCATACAGCAAACTGCGCAAACGAACGCCACTAATCCTTTTAAAAGTTTTTTCATTATGACCTCCGTCATTATACTACGTTAATTTTTATCAGTTCTATTATATTTACATAATAGAAATAAGTCAACTTTTTTTAGCCTTTTTGACTGTAATTTTTGTAAATTTTACAATATTTTTACCGTTTTAATAGTAAACTCGGCTTATAAAAAATTATATACGAACCATAAAAACAATGCGGTAAGCCCAAGCCCTAACAAAACGGCGAGAATAACCCTTATTGCAGAGATAGGCGTTTTACCTTTAACTTTACCCGTACTGCCATTTACTTTTACGGTATAATTTTTCTTTTTAAAGCGATAAACGAGCGAATAAACGGGAACTAAAACATACTTAAAAGTAACGTTTGTGTGCGTTGTGGCAACGTTTAAATAATCTACCACGTCGCAATGCAAACTGTTCCTTATTTGACTTCTTATTTGCGAGTCTATATCCTTTTTAGCGTCGTCCCAACAATCGTTTAAACTCTTTTGATAACTATCCGCCATAAAGCCCGACAAATATTGCTTTTCGTAAACGCAAGCGCACTCTTTTTTAAAGGGCGAAAGATTATTCATATCCTTTTGAGTAAAGTTTTTATTCGACGCAATCATAACGTCGTCGAAAGCAGCCGTATGAGTGCCGTTGACGTATCTATATTCTATATACGTTTCAGTCCTACGGTTTTTACCAGAGCCGACAACTCTCGTTCTTCTGTTTCCAACTCTGCCGTTGTATGTAGAAAAAGTAGAACTGTCAAAAGTAAAACAAGGCTCGTAAATGCCGTTCATTTCTTCAACTTCTATACTCTTTTTGAACTTTCTCGGAGCGAAAAGCCTACTTTTAGCCCATTTTTTAGAATACTCAACCGCTTTGTCGCGCCCAAACTGGAAAGGTATTACCATATGCGGTCTAATACCGTCAAAAGCGTCTTCTTTGGCTATGTGCGTCGCCTTACAAAACGGACAAACGGACGCTTCTTCGTCAATAGATAAAACGACCACCGCTCCACAGTTTGAACATTTATAGGTAACTTGCTCGTCGGGACTCCATTTTTGCGCTTCGTCAAAGCCCCTTTCTATATCGTGTTCAACGACTTCAAAATTCTTGTCGATTTCCGCAACCGTTCCGCAATGTTCGCATTTTAAAGACTGCGTGTCGGGATCGAAAACCATAGAACTTCCGCAAGAAGGACATTTCGCGTTATAAGTATCTACGTTTATGGTATCTTGACCAAAACCCACTCTGTCGTCAGCCATAATCTTCTCCTTCGTTCGTATTATATACAAGCCCTTCGAGTTTATCGAAGGGCATTTGCTTGTTTTTGTGAATTATAGTTTCAATTAATCTTTAATCTATATCGTTGAGTTTTTCAAGCATTTCTTCAAGGTCAGCGCCGTGAACTGCAGCCGCTTCGCCAACAGTTTCGCCGTGAGCGATAGCGCATCCTAAACAATGCATTCCGTAACTCATTAAAATTGCAGCGGCGTTTGGATTAATTTCAAGCGCTTCGGTGATAATAGTGTTTTCAGTAATTTTCTTTTCCATGATTTATATCTCCAAAAATTTTATTTCAAATTAAATATTACTCGTCTATCTCTTAAAGTTTGTGTCCGCACGCCGAGCAGAATTTAGCCCCTGCGTTTACTTTTGCTCCGCACTCTGGGCAGAACGACGCTACCGCTTGTTTTGCGCCGCACTCAGGACAGAATTTAGAACCTTGTGGAATTGCCTTTCCGCACGCAGAACAAGATTGTGTATTCGCTTGCTGTTGAGGAATAGTTTGATTTAACGGCTGAACGGGATTAAACGCGCCCGCCATCATTCCACCGAGCCCCATACCTGCTCCAACGCCAACGCCTACGCCCATAATTCCGCCTGCGCCGGGGTTGTTAGCCGCGTCTTTAAGCGCTTCGGCAGCGTTTATTCTTAAAAGAGCGTCGGTATCGTTTTTCAACACGCCGATTTTCGATCTTTGGTCGATAGCCTTTTCAACTTCTTCGGGAACGGACATATTCTCTATGAAAAGGTTTGTCATTTCAAGACCGATTTCTCTAAATTTATCTTGAATTTTCGCCTTAACTATTTGATTGAATTCCATAGTGTTTGCGGCAAGGTCGATAGCCGAAATTCTGCTTTCGCCCAAAGCGTCCGCAAGCGAAGAAAGGAGCATACTCTTTAAGTATCCCGTTATATCTTCGGTTTTAAACGAACTGTTAGTTCCAAAAAGTTCTCTTAAAAATACGCTTGGATCGTAAACTCTATAAGCAAACGAACCAAAACCCCTTACTCTAATCATTCCAAATTCGGGGTCGCGCATCATAATGGGGTTCATTGTTCCCCATTTAATATCGGTAAATTGTTTGGTGTTAATGTAATAAACGTCAACGGTAATAGGCGTTTCAAAGCCGTATTTCCAACCTGCAAGGGGGGACAAAATCGGGAAAATTTGCGTTCCGAGTTCGTATAAGCCCGGACCAAAAACGTCTGCAATTTGTCCTTTATGAACGAAAATAGCCGCTTGCGATTCTTTAACTGTAAGCGTAGATTTATTGTTTACTTCACGACCTTGTCTTTTGAAAGGATATTTGTAAACGAGTGTGTTTCTACTGTCGTCGTCCCAAACGATATTTAATCTAAAAAGAGCCATAATTTTATCTCCTTTGTATATGTATGTTTAAAGTATATCACAAATAATACTCTTTTTCAATAGTTTTAAAAAGTTTAAAGTAAATTTTTTGATTTTTTATTGCGAAATAAAGTCGTTTCTTTATTTCAGCGTGCGTATGGAATTTAAAATCGCTAAAACCGAAACGCCCACGTCGGCAAAGACCGCGTACCACATTCCGCCTATGCCGAACGCGCTTAAAATAAGCGCCGAAAACTTGACCGCTAAAGCGAATACGATATTTTGCCTTACGATAGCCATAGTTTTTTTACAATGTCTTTTTGCGCTTATCAAACTCGTCAAATTGTCGTGCATTAAAACGGCGTCGGACGCTTCAATCGCGCTGTCTGTACCTATTCCGCCCATAGACACTCCCACGTCGGCTCGCATAATTGCGGGAGCGTCGTTTATTCCGTCGCCAACGAAACATACCACGTCGTTTTTATTTTTACGAGAGATTATTTCTTCTAACTTTTCCATTTTATCCTGTGGCAAAAGATTGCTGTAATAGTTTTCTATTCCAACAGTATTCGCTACGGCTTTTGCGCTCTCTTTTCCGTCGCCCGTAAGCATATAAATTTTCGCGCCCGATTTTTTCAAACTTTCAATCGCAACCGTTGCGTCTTCTCTCACGGTGTCCGAAAGAACTATTACGCCAAGAAAAACGCCGTTAATCGACGTATAGACCAACGTTTTTGACAAATCGGCTTGCGTTTTCTCATAATTTATACTAACGCCGTTATCTTTTAAAAGACTTTCGTTTCCGCACAAAATAACTTCGCCGTTTTTACTTGCGACAATGCCTTTTCCTGCGATTTCGCGAATTTCATATCCCGAAAATTCAAATGGTTTACACTCTTTTACAATACTTTTTGAAAGGGGATGATTAGAACTGCTTTCGCAAATATAAGCGTAACGCAAAATATCTTCTCTTTTTTCTTTCGGGTATACGCCGACTACTGAAAACTCCCCTTTAGTAAGAGTTCCCGTTTTATCTAAAACGAATACGTTTGCCTTTGCAAGTCTTTCAACGTAGTTTGCCCCTTTTATTAAAACTCCCCTTTTCCCGATACCGCCTATTCCGCCGAAAAACCCGAGCGGAACGCTAATAACGAGAGCGCAAGGGCAACTGACCACCAAAAAGGTAAGCGCGCGAATCGTCCAAACTTGCCAGTTAAAAGTTATTATCGACGGAATAATCGCAAGTAGAAGCGCCGATATAACGACTATCGGTGTGTAATACTTTGAAAATACAGAAATAAAACTTTCTACTTTTGCTTTTTTCCCCGAAGCGTTTTCTACCATATCTAAAATTTTATAAACGGTACTGTCGTAAAACTCTTTTTCGGTTTTTATATAAAGTTGCCCGTCCATACAGACCGTTCCGCTTAAAACTTTATCCCCAACGCCAACTTCTAAAGGTTTACTCTCGCCCGTTAAAGCCATTACGTTTAAATTGCAGTTACCTTTTATAACTTCGCCGTCGAGCGGAATTTTATCCCCTGCTTTTACTACGATTATTTCGCCAAGACTAACTTCGTCAGGCTCGACTATTTCTTCATTTCCGTCGCGCAAAACTCTCGCAAGGTCGGGACGAATATCCATCAATGCGGTAATCGACTTTCTCGATTTGCCAACGGCGTAACTTTGAAAACACTCGCCAACTTGATAAAAAAGAATAACGGCGCAAGCTTCGACGTATTCGCCTAAAACGAGAGCGCCAAGCGATGCAACGGTCATTAAAAAATTTTCGTCGAAAACTTTGCCACGGCAAATATTTCTTACCGCCTTAAACAAAACGTCGTAAGACGCCGATAAATATATTAAAGAAAAGCATCCAAGCCAAATTAAATCGTCGGCGTTTTTTAGTATAACCTTACATATAACGGTTGGAATAAAAACCGCCAAACAAATAAGTGTTCTAATAAGCCTTTTTGCATTTTTTGACATAAAAACCTCTGTATAAGTTGATTATTTGCTTATAAACCTAAAAGCGTTACGTCTGGCAAAACTCTTTTAGCCGACTTTTTAACGGCTTCTAAAACGCCTTGCTTTTCTTCGTCGTATTCGATTATAAGTTTTTGCGCCATAAAGTTTACGGTAGACGAAGTAACCCCCTCTATTTTTGCAACGGTTCGTTCAAGCAACATCCCACAGTTTGCGCAGTCTAAATTTTCAAGTTTAATTACCTTTTTCATCTTAAATATCTCCTTTTATTACTCGCAATCTCTACCGCTTACGTGGTCGATTGCCATTTTAAAAATAGTTAAAACGTGTTTATCGGCAAGCGAATAAAACACTTCCTTTCCACATTTTCTCGCTTTAACGAGTTTGCTCTGCCTTAATATGCGAAGTTGATGCGAAATCGCGCTTTTCGTCATGCCAAGCACTTTTCCTATATCGCAAACGCAAAGTTCGCTTTCAAACAGCGCGGTCAAAATTTTAGTTCTCGTACTGTCGCCAAACACTTTGAAAAGTTCGGCAACGTCGCATACTATGTCTTCGCTCGGCATTAACGTTTTTACCTTTTCAACAGTTTCGCCATGTTCGCACTCTTTTTCGCAAAGTTCAATTTCTTCAATCATCTTTCTCTCCGTTATATCATATTTTTAACCTAAAAAAATAATAACAGTTGAATAATTGCTCAACTGTTATTATTATATCACTAACTATTTATACTGTCAACAAAAATTTTAAGTTAATTCGTAAAGAGAACGGAAAATTCCATTTTTTGCTATTAACTCGTTAAAACTACCCTTTTCGCAAACCTTGCCGTTTTTCAAAACTACGATTTCGTCAAACCTGCTTAAAATCTTTTCTTCTAATTTGTGAGTAATAATTATTTTAGTAACGCCGTCGATATCCAAAACGCTATTCATAACGCTTGACGAAGTTTCGTTATCGAGAGCCGAAGTCGCTTCGTCCATAAACAAAAGTTCAGACATTTTAATAAGCGACCTTGCAATAGAAATTCTTTGCTTTTCTCCGCCGGACAAATTACAGCCGTTTTCTCCGCATTTATAATCGTAACCTTTTTCTTCAATCAAAGCCTTTAACCCCGACCTTAAAATAGCGTCGTCAAGAAGGGTTTTATCTACGTTGGAATACATAGTTACGTTATTTATAATAGAATCGTCAAATACGAATACGTTTTGCTCTACAAAGGAAGATTTTTCAAATAATGAATCTATAGACAGGTTTTTCAGTTCTTTTCCGTCGTATAAAATCTCGCCTTGATAGTCTTGATAACGCCCGACTAACAAATTCAAAAGCGTTGTTTTACCCGAACCGCTCGCGCCGACAACCGCGTAAGTTTTTCCCTTTTCAAACTTAACTTCAACTCCGTTTAAAATCATAGTTTCGTCATACGAGAATTCAAGATTTTTAACTACGATTGAATCTTCAAACGAAACGCTTTCCTTTTTACCAACCTCGTCTTCTAAAGCAATAATTTTATCCAATTTATAAAATATCGGTTTGCACGAAGCGCGCTCTGAAATAAGCGTTGGAATTTGAATAAGCGGATTCATTACGGTATTCATAAGTTGAACGAATAAAATAATAACCGACGCCTGAATTTTGCCCGTCGTTATCGCAACGTACGCGCCGACGAAGAAAACGCCGAATTGCGCGATAAAAGTAGTTGCTGTTTGGAGCATTTCCAATAGAACTAACGTTCTTTCTTTTTTACTCTTTTCGTCTTCTAACACGCCGTTATTCTTTTTAAATAACGCCTTGATTTTATCTTCCGCCTTAAATACCTTTATAGTGGAAAACCCTATTAAGTTATCTTTTATAAAGTGCATAAAACTTTGATTTTGGTCGCTTATTTTTTTCTCGTGCGTTGCCAACTTGCCACCGACTAAAAGCATTACGGCCATAGGGATAAGCGATAATCCGATTGCAATTCCCGTAAGCACGGGGCTATAAATCATCATAATAGCGATTGACGCTATAAATAAGGCAAATTGCGTTATTATATTAAACGTTGAAAAAATATAATTTTCTTCAATAACTTTTACGTCGTTTGTAAACGCCGAGATATACGTTGAAATAGTAGATTTATTAAAATTAGTTATACTTTTTGAAAGTATATGCTCGTAAGCATTGTTTTTATATTGATTTAGCGCGCGTTTTTTAAATAACGGCTTAATTTTTAACAAACAAAGGTAGGTTACGACAAAAATTACAACGAGTCCTAAGAAAATTATCCCTTGCATATATAACCCCTGTAAATCGTGCGCCGTTGCAACGGCTATTACTTTTTCAAGCATAACTGAAACGCACATAAGTAGAGCCGTTTCTAATAGCGCCGAAACCGTCAAAAATATAAAATTAAAACCGTTGCCTTTAAGCAACTGTTTTTTTATTGATTGTTTTGCCATAATTTCACCAAAACTTTTAAAATATAGTCTTATTATACGTTAAACGCATACAAAAGGCAACCTATTAACAGTTGCTTTTTGTAAACTATCGGTTGCGTTTATAAGTTTTACTACAAAAAAAAGCGCAACCGCTAAAAATTTTAGCGGTTGCTTTATATTTTACGAAATTGTAAGTTTATCAACGCCTTTAGCAAGCAGGACACCTATATTTCCGATAGGTCTTTCGTACGCTTCAACGAGTTCCCAACCCACCAAAACTCCGTCTATCTTAACGTAAACGTAAACGGTATTTCCGTCGTACAGGTTTACAAACCCGACTTCAACGTTATACGACCAGTTTGAGTTCAAAGTCTTTTCATAGGTTAAATCGTAGCCTTCGCCAGATCGACCTTCGTTATTTATAGTTACTTCATTTTTCTTAATCCATACTAAAATACCGTCGTTTACGTTAGTGCTACAATAACCGTAAACATAAAGTCCCCTTTCTAACGTCGTATAATTCATTGTAAACGAAACTGCGTAAGACTTCTTCTTAATCTTTGCAAACTTATTATTTCCTGCAGTTAATTCTCCCGTAAGACCTAAATCGCTTGCCTTATATTTCTTTACTACTTCGCCCCTTATCAATTCTTCGTCTGATTGAAGCGGAGTATCTAAAACGTACGGATCGCCGTTTGAAACGAGCGTTAAAGAATCAAAATAAATAGTTCCTTCAGTCGCGCCGTAGAAACGGTAAACGAGAGTAAACGGATTTATAAGCCCGTCTGCCCCTACTATTCCCGACGAAGATTTTACCATATCGAGTATATTTATATACACCCATTTATTGTTTTCTCCGCCAACGCTTGAAAATTCGACTTCAGATAATATTGAATTTGCATCGTTTGGATATATACGTAAAAGCGGATTTTTACCCGTAGTTACCGTATAATCGGTAACGTACATTTTAACGAAAATCGCCAAAAGTTTATTAGCGTTTACCGTGTCGTTAAATTTTATACCTACCGACGCTGTATGGTCGGTCGTTCTACCGTAAACGTCGCCCCCCGTTCCCGCAGGAGCGCCCGTCGTTACCTTGCTTACCGACGAACTGATTTCGGGAGTCGTCATATCCAAATCAAAATCCGTGTCGTTAAAATCAAGTTCTATTTTAGTTGCCGAACTTGGAATATTTTCGTAAGTAAGTTCTTTGTCCGCAGGTCTTTCATAACCTAAATCATGGTCGTAATATTTAATACCAGCCGAAACGATAGCGCCGTCGTCTTTTGAAAGATTAAAGTACGTTCCACCCATAATAGGCGTTCCCACGTAAGTTTCGCTCGTGCTTGTAATCGTTCCGTCCGCTTTAGTTAGGTTATATCTGTCAAACGTAGAACTCTTTTGTCCGTAAGTAAATCTTACGCCTTGATAGGTTACGGACGCGCTATTGCAATGTTCGTGACCGACGAAAAGAGAGTCTATACCAAGCGTTTTTATGCTATTCCATACTACTTTTTCTTGATCCCAAGGTCCTTTAAGCGCTCTGCCGATATATCCGAAATCTCCTTTTGCTTTAGCAGTTTCGTTTTTGTCTAAATCAATCGGATTTGACCTAATAGTCGAACTGTTATAACCGTACTGCTTGAAAGCGTCTTCAAAAGCAGAAATTTGAATATGGAACGCCATTGAAAGTTTAACGTTTGGGAAATAGTATTTTAAATCGGTAATACTTTGCGTATACCACTCGATTTGATCTTCGCCAAAGCCTGCAGTAGTTTTAGAATGTCCGTTTGCAAGCGAAATCTGGCTCATATTTCCACAGCCGTTAGAATCGAGCATATAAAATACTCTCTTTACTTCTCCGCCTTGCGTTAATGCTACCGAATAGTTTCCGTTACCCGTAAGTTCTCTTTGGTCGAAAAGGCAATATTCAGAGTTCTCATACTGCTCGCATTGCCAGTCTACACCCATATTGCTCTCGTTGTCGTGGTTACCGAAAACGGGCGCCCAAGGAATTTTAAACGAATCCATAAATTCAATTAAAGCAAGGTGCTGTTCGCCGTTATCGTCGAACTCGCCGTAAACGTTATCACCCGTCATTATAATAAAATCGGGGTCGTAACTTTCAATTACTTGACCTACGTAGCGTTGATATCCGCTAAAAATATCCGCCTTTGAACTACCTACGCCACGGTTTGGAAAACGACTCGTATCTCCGCTTATAGTTTGAATATCGGTAATTTGTAAAACGCGAATATCTCTACCAGTTTCAACAGGAACTATAAAGTCAACTAAATCTTCTAACTCTTTTGTAGCAGGCGGTGGATTTTGGTTTGATTGACTATTGCTTTGACTATCCTTTTCGCTTTGCGAAGCGCTTATAGATGAACTACTACTTTCACTTTCAGAAGTTTTTTTCTTTTTGCAGTTTAATGCAGTAAAACAAAAACTTACAGTCAAAACGCATATCAATATCGAAAGAATAACTTTTTTCATCTTCTCTCCTTTTTGCGTTTTATCTACGCGTAAATATTTTAACATATTTATTCGTCTATTTCAAGTCTTTATTTAACTATAACCATCCTTTTATTGACTATTTTAATAAGATAATGTTTTAAATTAAAGGGTTAGATGCAAGCACCGCTAGGCTCGTTAAAAAACACGGAGTTAATAGACCTTGTTGGTCATTGACGTCGGGTTTTTAAAACAGTAAACGACGCGGAGCGACGATAATCATTTAAAAAAGAAAAAGCACTCTACGTTTGTAGAGTGCTTTTAGTGGAATGTGGCAACAACCAATCCTCCCGGGCGGTTGCCCGCCAAGTACTTTAGGCGCAGCTGAGCTTAACTTCTGTGTTCGGAATGAGAACAGGTGGATCCT
>JAFTKX010000048.1 GCA_017453045.1 Clostridia bacterium
GCTCTTTCAACTTTAACGCCGTCTGTTGCAGACGGAAGCGGATCGACTTCGTTTTCAGTTTGATATAAGGTATATTTAGTCGTTCCGTAATTTAAAATACCAAAATAACCTGCGTTTAAAGTTACGTTTGAACTTAAAATAGGTTGATTGTAAAGTTCCGTGCCGTTAATTGCAAGTTTAACGAACGTGTAAGTACCCGTAGAAAGTTCTACGTCGTATAAGCCCGTTTCAACGTGTATTTTGTCGTTTAAGGTAATTCCGTTTGAAGCAAACTCTACCGACGCTAAAATTTGTTGCGGATTCCAGTATTCGATAGATACGCCTGTCGAACGGAAAAAGATGATTACCGAACGGAAACCGTCGTTCCAAGGAACGTCTACTTTTGAAGTGTTGAGATATACTGCGAGCCAGTTTTCGCCTATATCTTCAATCTTAATATCAAAAGAATATATTACGTTTTTGAGTTCTCTCGTAAAGACCGCTTTAGACTGGTCTCTGTTACCCGTTATTTCTCTATCCGAACTCATAAGCGCGCCGTCCAACGCCCAGTTGCTGACCTTTGAAAGCATAGTTTTGCTGGTAAGCGTAGTTACGTCTTGATTAGAAAGGTCAAAATCTTCTCCGTTAGATGAATAAAGTTTGCACATAGCGGGCGCAGAACCCGAACAAATATAGAAATGCGAGTCTTGTTTAAGATAAACGTTTTCAGTATCTTCAGCAGATAAAATTTCCGTTTCGTCTAAAGTAAAGGTTATTACGACTTTAGAGTCTACGTCTTCGGTAACGTAGCGAACGTTGTGTTTTTCGCCGTCGAAAAAGGCTTTGGTAGTGGTAGCGGTTTTGATAACTGTAAAACTCGTACCCGTTTGAGCGCCCTTGATAAGTTGAACGTCAAGATGGGTGCTTTTATCGTTTATCATAAGGAAATAGCCGTGTCCGCCTTCCCATACGGCAGTTTCTTGGTTTGCTCTTAAAACCAAAAAGATACTGCTTCCCGACGTTATTTTTAAATCTATATCAACGCCGTCTACTTCTTCGTCGTAAATAATATGTCCGTCGCCACTTGACGAAACGACTCCGTTAAAAGATTCTAATTTAGATCCACCGCTTTTTAAAGAGTCGTATAACTTACCGGAACTTATCATATCGTCGCCCGTGTGAACGACGGGTTGAGAATTAGCGAAAGCCGTAAAAACGGATAAAGCCATACTAATCGCCATTATCAAAACGAGTGAAAACGTTAGTAAAATTTTCTTTTTCATATATTTCCCCTTTATAAATTCAGACATTTTTATTATGGCGCTGTCGCAATAAACGGTTGATTTGATGAAAAGGGTTAGTCGCGAGTAAGACGGGTTTTTAGCGAGTTTACCATAAGGGAGCAACCTTGTTGGTTGCAGAAATTACGGTAACCGCTAAAATAATTAGTATTACGACGCTAAATAACGCTTTCAATATCAACTATTCGTTGCGACAAGCCTTTATTGATTATAAGGTTAAAGTGGTATAAGCCTTTGCAGATAAAAGACGGATAGAGTCGGTTTTGTTGTTAGTAGCAAAACCTTGAACGCCTATATAACCTGCGTTAAGATAAGGAGTATCAGAATCTTGAACGACTACCGTAGGCGAACCGTTAACGCTTACTCTAAATTCGATAGTAGCCTTTCCGCCGATAACGACTTCTTCAATACTCATCTTTACCGTAATGGTTTCAGACGGCTCGCTAAGGAGAGTGACGACTTGTCCCGGAAGTTTAGTTCCTTGTCCGTTAAGCCAAATTTGAGCGCCGTCAGCCCACTTGTGAATTTGAACGTAACCGTCGCAAGTTATAAGCATAGAATAACCATTGGTATTTTGTCCTGTTTGCTTATTACCCCAAATAGAAACGTCGGTATCCGTTTCGGGAACGCATCTAAACCAGAACATAGTCCATTCGCCGTTTGAAAGTTGGTTATACTTATATTCCATCTCTACGTTTTTGAAGATTTTACCCGTATAAACGCCTTGATATTCGTTAACGCCTGCTTGCGGTTCTTCGGGGTTGTCTCTCGATTCGAATACGTAACCCGTTCCGTCGTTTGAAACGTTGAAAATTCTTTCTCTACCAACCCAGTTATCGTTAAAGTTTGCCAAAAGGTCTAATTCGCCTTCGGTAAACACGTCTACGTTAGGTTGATTGTAAATAGTAAGTCCTAAAGCCTCGGGAGCAACGTAATTTGCATTTACGCTGTCTTTAGCGCCGACTACCATACCGCCCGCGCCCATATAAGAAAGGGAAACTGCTCCACCGCCAAGTAAAGCGTTGTCGTTATCGGTAACGTTTAAAACTTCTTTATTATCGCAATATACTACGATATTTACGTTTTGTCCGCTTTCGGAAACCGAAATCTTAACAGGAGTAAGTTTTGACGCAAGAGCAATGGGAACTGACGACGAAGATTTGCTACCCGACAATACGCTTTCTACGCCGTTAGTCCATTTTTTAACGTACATTTTACTGTCGTTTGCAAATTCAAGAGTATAGAGATAACTGCCAGGTTGATAACAAAACGCTTGGAAATCTTCCGACTGATTTGAAAAACCAACGTATGCGGTAGTATCTTTATTTATTTGAACTTTCATCTTCAACTCGAGATCGCCCGTACTCATACCCTTTCCCGTATAAGTAATGACGTTATTCGATTTTTCACGGAAAGTAACGAATTTATTTTGAGTATCGAAAACGGGGTTTTTGGTTTGCACGCCTTCCCAGTCTTCAACTGATGAAAACGCTTGATTAAAATCAAAATTCACGCCCGTTTCAACTCTAATTTGAGAGCCCGTTTGATTTCCACCGCTTTCGCTGTTAGAAACAGACTCCGATTGAGACGTTGATTCAGATTGAGACTGATTTTTCTTTTTACAGCCTGTAAACGCCGTAAAAGCCATTAAGCACGCCAAAATAGCGCATAACAATTTTTTCATCTTTTCTCTCCTTTTAATGCCATTGTTTGACACCTTAAATTTACTGTCATAACTATTTTAACACACTATCTTTTGACTGTCAATATTGATTTTTTTCTTTTAATATTATTTTTTAATATGCCATTTTATTTTTTACCCCTAAATTTTTCTCTCGTTATCTTTTTTCTTAAATTTTATCTTACGCGCGCGTAAAGCAACGGTCTTTTCGCAAAAAAACAAACCATTATTTACCTATGGTAAATTTGTTTTACGGCAAAAAAAAGAGAGACTTTCGTCTCTCTTAAAAATGATATTTTTTGGCTGTGTTACAACGTATGACTGATTTTATGAAAAGGGTTAGATGCAAGCAAAACGAGATTTTTATAAGATTTTTACAAGGGAATTACCTTGCTCAAAATCGGAATTGTAAAAAACCATAAAAAGACTTGTATTGCACGGCAACTAAACCTTTTTAAGTTTTAGATACAAGGCAGACAAGGCTCGCTTTAAAGTTAAGACTCGATAGACCTTGTTGGTCATCGTGGTTTAGACTTTAAAGGAGTAACACAGTATGCCGAAGTATATAAGACTTAAAAATTCAGTCACGAGTTGTTACATAGCCAATTTATAATTATTTTCTCTTACGTCTTATTGCAAAGATTGACGCGCCGAGAAGTAATACGCCTGCTACTGATCCGCTTACCGAACCCATACAGCCGGTTTCTCCACCCTCTAATCCGCTTTCGCTATCAGAGTCTGAAGACGGCTCGAGCACAGGGATAACTTCGGTTTCAGTTTCGCCACAAGATTCACAAGTTCTACTCTTTTCGCCGGCTTCGGTTTCGGTTGCTTCTTTCGTTACCGTCCAGTCGCCGTAGCTATGTCCGAGTGCTTCGCCTTCGGTATGCTCGCAGTTTTCTCTTTGACAAGTTGCAGGAGTCGTACAAGTTGCTTGAGATAAATCGTGTCCAAGTTCGTCTTGGAAATCTTCCATATAATTGTCGCCACAACTACATTCGTATAACGTATATCCCCTATCTTCGCAAGTTGGCTCTACTACCGTGCTTTCGTGCGAGTGTCCAGTTGCTTCCTCGCCTGCTTCTTGGTAATCGTCGCCACATACGCTACAAGTATAAGTCGTATATCCGTCTACAATACAAGTTGGCGGAGTTACTTCGCTTTCGTAATCGTGGCCTTGGCTTTCAACCGGGGTTGAAACTACAACTTTGCCACAGTCTTGACAAGTGGTCGTCGTATATCCGTCTTCAGTACAGGTTGGCGGAGTTACAACAGATTCTCCATTGTTATGTTGCGTGCCTTCAGGAGCAGTTACTTTAAATCTTACGCCGTTGTCGTTTACTGACTTAAGCCAGAATTCAGTATGTCCTGTTAAAGTTGTTGGCGCGCTTGCGTCAACGAGTTTTACAAATTCGCTACCGTCTATAGAGATACCAACTTGAACGTAATCGTTTTCGTCGTCAAACGCGTACATCTTTATATTGTGTCTTTCGCCGTCGAATATATTTACTACGGTTGCAGTTTTATCCGCTGCATCGTGCCAACTTTCAGAAAGGTCGTACATCTTTAACGTCGTTCCGTCAAGCCATACCGAATAACCGCGTACGTCCCAAATATCTCCACCGCTCGTTGCTCTTATGCTGAAACTAAGCGACGCGCCTGCCGTTACTACGATATCAAAATCTATTGCGGTAATAGTTGCGTTGATACTCATCTTGTGTTCGTTTGCAACAACGAAACCGTTTTCTTTTACTAAATGGAAATCTCCGTTATAGTTATAGTCTGCTCTAAGAGCGCCTTCTGCTATGAGGGTTTCAATATTAGTGAAAGAGCCTGTATAATCTACTTCTACGATAGGCGCTTGTAAAGTGCTTTCTCCAACGTAATATACGTGGGCACCGTTTGCAGATATACCGAATTCGGTATCGACTACGGATAATGCGGAGTCTTCAAAAGTACGGTCAAAACCTTCGCCGTCAATTAAAATCGAAAGGGTTTTTCCACTTACTCCAAATGATATAACGTGTTCTTCTCCGTCAAAAATATTTGCCGAAACGGTTACTTTTTCGCCTAAAAGTCCACCTTCCCACGCGCTAACGTCGTCTGCGTCTATTTTGTAAATACCTACGCTACTTCCTTGAATAAACGCAAAGTATCCTGTTGACGACCAAGGAACGTTTGCACTTGCTACATGCAATGCAATGAAAAGCATTGATTGAGTACTTCCCGCAGGAACTGAGAAAGTAAATTCTACGCTATCTACCAAATCTTTATAATAGAAATTTCCGTCTTCCCACGAAGCGATTTGTCCGTTTGCTACGGTAAGTCTTTCTGCTCCCGAGTAATTGAACACAGGGAGAAGTTTACTTTGATTTTCAAGCATTATTTCGTCGGTTAAAGCAATGCCCGTAACTTCCGGTTCTGGATCAGGTTCTGGTTCAGGCTCTGGTTCTGGTTCAGGGTCAGCGCCGGTCGCGCTTACGGTGTATAAAGTGGTTGTATCAGTTACCCTTGCGATTTTAAAATTAGAGTTCGTTTTAGAAATAACAGTTCCACTATCAGTACCTACGATAGAAACACCGTCTACGGTTAAAGTAAGAGCGCCAGACGTTTCGTCGAACGAATAAACTACGGAGTGAGCGTTGCCGTCGAATAAGTCTGCAATATCACCTTTTGCAAGTTGCGTTTCAGCAGTTTGCCAAGCATTACAATCGGTAACATTATATAATTCCGCATAAGCTGCTGTTTCAGTTTGATATATATATGCGTAGTATCCGTGCGAATTCCACATACAACCGCCACCATCGGTACGAAGCGCAAAACATATATTAGTACCAGCAGAAAGCGTAATATCAAAAGCAACGGCGTCAACTTCTTCACAATAGAAGAAATGCCCATCAGTATAACACGAAATAACGCCGTTAGAAACAGAAAGGCGCTCTGCATATTGGTAATTGAACGCAGGGCGCAACGCGTCCGCATTTTCAATCATTTCCGCTACTGTAACGGGTGCTGTTTCCGCTTTAGCAATTTCAGTTTTAGCCAAACCGAAAATTAAACTAAAACAGAAAACAACGCTAAGTAAAGCAATTAAGAGTTTTTGTTTTTTCATAATTCCCTCCAAAATTTACCATATATTTCATTGGTTATAACCATTTTAACACAGTATCTTTTGACTGTCAATATTGATTTTTTTGTTTTGATATTATTTTTTTAACTACATTTTATTTTTTTGCCAAGTAAAAATTTTCCTTATATCTTTATATTATATATAAAACCTTGCGATACCAATAAATAAGCACTACGTATAGGCAGATTTCAGTTTTTTGTTTACAAAATTTTCTTTTTGCCCGTATTATATAAAAAGGAGCACGTTTTATGTTTAATTACAATACCCCATACGTTTACGATTCAAACGGCGTAATGATGAATTTTGACACCTTACAAAAAGCGCGTCAAGACTTAATAGGTGAAATACAAGCAGTTATAGAATATGACGCGCATATACGTAGTACGAACGATAAAATTGCTAAAGAAACTTGGACAAATATTAAAAATGAAGAACTAACGCATATCGGCGAACTATTAGGTCTACTTAACTATTTAGACCCTAACCAAAAGCAATTCGTGCAAAAGGGGCTCGTTGAATTTTCTGAAAGGCTAAAACAATAAAAATCTTGATTGTGAGTAAAACTTGGTTAGCGCTAAAAACGATTACTAATCGTTTTTCCTGCTTTGCCGTCGCTTTTTGTTCAACTCTCTTTAATAAGAATAACCAAATAACAAGTATCATGTCGGTGAGGAGAGTTTGCCGTTTCCCTAAAGGGAGTCCCTCGGCAAGATTCCTACGGAATATGCCCAAAATTGCAAGCAATTTTGTTAAACTCTGCTCCCTCCACCAAAAAAAACGAGGCGCTTGCTTGCGCCCCGTTTTTTTGGTGGAGGTGAGGAGAGTTGAACTCCTGTCTTGCGTAAAAACCGAAAAGCCTTCTACATACTTAGTTTGCTGTTATTCTTAAGTAAAAACTGCTTGCAAACCTGCTATTTTTACCGCACGGTGCTAAATTTCATTTCCAAAAGCGCCCCGCGACCTTTAAAAACGTTCTCCGCCTTAAATGATGCCGAAGTATAAAGCGACGGAAACCCTATACCCGACAACGCCGAATTAATTAAGCAGC
>JAFTKX010000049.1 GCA_017453045.1 Clostridia bacterium
GGCTGTTTTATATAAAATTAGTTTAATATGCTATTTTTATATTCTCGTGGAGTCATTTGAGTTAATTTCTTAAACGTTTTAGTAAAATGTGGTAAAGAATCAAACCCTAAAAGTTCTGAAATTTCCGAAAAATTATGATTGTTTCGGATAAGTTTTTTACTTTCGTCAATTTTTAATTTTAGGTAATAATTTATTATCGAAAAACCTGTTTTTTGTTTAAAAGTTTTGCAAACCGTGGTCTTTCCGTAATGAAGTTCGCTAGCAATTTTATCAAGGGTTATCTTACCGTAAATATTGCTTTGTAAAATCTTGATTATTTCGTCTTCAAGCGACGAAGAATTTTCAATTTTAGATATAAAAATTTCCGAAGAAGTCGGTTTCGTCGTCTCGGCTCTAATAAGTTTAATAAGCAGTTCTTCCAAGTTGTTTTTTATAAGTTGCGCTCCGCCGATATTCGCGTTTTCTTTAGGTTCTAATCTTGAAAGATTAGGGTTAAAGTCGGGTATGACGAAAGTTTGCTTTGCTTCGGTCATAATCGACGAGAGTAAATATCTCGCGTCTTCCGGCACTTTAAACTGTTTGTCTTTAAAATAAGTCATCGTTCTCGACTTGCAAACGAAACTTACGATAAAGATATTAGAATCGGCGTTTCCGTCGCCTAAAACGCTATGCGCGTCGTTTGGTTTAATAAATAAAATCTCGCCTTTTTTAAGCAGTTTTTTATTGTTGCCAACGCTTACTAAAAGTTGGTTTTTATCACAATAAATCATTTCCCAAAAGTCGTGTTCTTCGTTTGGAAAAATATAGTTTTTAGATAATTTTTGATAGTGAATAGTAACTATTTCCGAAACGCTTAAAACGTTAGAAATCTTATATTTATAAAAGATTTTTCCTTCCATTTTCCTAAAAAATAATTGCCTTTTCATTGTTTTTTTTAATCTTAACATAAAACTTTACTTTTTGCAATATATTTTACACCTTTTTTTGTGAAAGATAATATAAAAATTATCAAATATTATAACTTTTAATATTTAATCAATGATATTATAATATTTATAGAAAAAATATTATAAGGAGTAGATTATGAAATATATTCCACAACTTGACAAAAATTTCAAACCTATGGTTTTAGAGTTTAGAAAATACTCTGAAGCAGTTTCCAAAACCGATAACAAACCTTTAAAAATTTGCGTTGAAAGAAACGACGGTTATAACTATATTTTCAGTTATAATATTTTTGCTTGTCCTTGCAAGGCAGACGAAAACAATCGTATGGCAGAAAGGCTTGCTAAAACAATTTTATGGCTTGTAGGCGGATATAAAATCTACGTTTTAGGCGACGAAGGCGTTTATAACTACCTTAAAGACGCGTACACTAACGACGGTCTCCGTTCGTTTGATAAAAACTTTATGGAAAGAGTGTACGAAAATAAGTTTGAAGTAGTTTTATGCGACGAGAAGTCTTTCCCCGAAGAAAAGAAATGTTCTCTTTCAGTTGGCGGTCATTTAGACGGATGTAGAATCGGTTTCGACGCGGGCGGTAGCGATAGAAAGGTAAGCGCCGTTATCGACGGAGAAGTAGTTTATAGCGAAGAAGTAGTTTGGTTTCCCAAAATTCAAGAAAATCCCGACTATCACTATAACGAAATTTTAACCGCAATGAAAACCGCAGCGTCTAAAATGCCAAGAGTTGACGCTATCGGCGTATCGTCTGCGGGCGTATACGTAAACAATAAAATAATGGTTGCGTCGCTTTTCCTTAAAGTAAACGACGACGATTTTGAAAAGAAAGTTAAAAATATGTATATCGACGTAGCGAAAGAAATGGGCGAAAATATTCCGCTTGAAGTTGCGAACGACGGCGACGTTACCGCTCTTGCAGGCGCAATCGACTTAAACGACAACTGCGTTTTAGGTATCGCTATGGGTACGAGCGAAGCGGTTGGTTACATAAACGATAAGGGCGGTTTAAACGGATGGCTTTCCGAACTCGCTTTCGTTCCCGTTGACTACGATAAAGATTCTATGGTAGACGAGTGGAGTGGCGACTACGGTTGTGGCGTTAAGTATTTCTCGCAAGACAGCGTAATTAAACTTGCCGAATACGGCGGATTTAAGTTTGACGAAAACTTAAGCCCTGCCGAAAAGTTAAAGGTTATTCAAGGTCTTATGAAGGAAGGTAATCCTTTGGCTCGTCAAATTTACGAAGATATCGGAACTTATCTTGGATACACTCTCCCATATTACGCAATGTTCTACGATATTAAGCATATTCTTTTGCTCGGTAGAGTAACGAGCGGTGAAGGCGGAAATATCGTAATGGATAGAGCAAACCAAGTTTTAGCCGAAGAATTCCCCGAGTATTCTTTTAGGGTTGAAATGCCGGACGAAAAGAACAGGAGAGTTGGTCAGTCTATCGCTGCCGCATCACTCGCTGCGTCTCGTAAGTAAAAATATTGTAAAAGTGTGAAAACGCACCAATAAGTTGATTATTTGCATATAATAAGGAGAAGTTATGAAAGTTATTATCGTTAAAGACTATGAAGAAATGAGTTTAAAGGCGTTTGAAGTAATGAGTGAAGTCGTTAAAAACAAGCCCGACGCTGTTTTGGGTTTAGCAACGGGTTCAACTCCAATCGGTCTTTATAAAAATATGATAAAAGACCATAAAGAAAACGGAACGAGTTACAAGCAAATTAAAACGGTAAATTTAGACGAATACGCAGGTCTTGACTATTCGAGCGACCAAAGTTACGTTTATTTTATGAGAAGTAATTTGTTCGACCACATTGATATCGACCTTGCTAACACCAATATTGAAAACGGAAAGGCGACAGACCGTCAAAAAGAGTGCGACAGATATAACGCGTTACTTGAAGTTATGCAACAAGATATTCAAGTTCTTGGTATCGGTTCAAACGGACATATCGCTTTCAACGAACCGGGAACGCCGTTTGGTAGCGTAACCCATATCGTTGACCTTGCCGAAAGTACCATTAAAGACAATTCGAGAATGTTTGCAAGTATCGACGAAGTTCCACGCCAAGCGTTCACTATGGGGCTTAAGAATATTATGAACGCTAAAAAAGTGCTTATTTTGGCAAACGGAGCAAATAAAGCAAAGGCTGTTTACGGTTTAGTAAAGGGCGAAGTTACCGAAAATCTTCCTGCAAGCGTTCTCCAACTTCACCCAGACTGCGTTTTAGTTTGCGACGAGGCTGCTGCGTCTTTAATTAAATAAGTATTACTCTTATTTTGGATAAGTTGTAGACCGCGAAAAATGTCGATTTCACTATATAAGCCTTCTCCTCGAGGAGAAGGTGTCGCAAAGCGACGGATGAGGTGTCTTGTTTGCTATTAGACCACTCATTTAATGCTGTAGCATTTTAATTTGTCGTTTAGGAGTGGCGCTTTCTATTGTCATTTTGAGCACTTAAAAACTGCGATAGAATCTACTACTTTATGGCAGTTATAAACTATAATAGAATCTTATAAAATTTAAGGTGAACTATGAAAGGATTTAAAAAAGTAAGGGCATACTTGCCCGAAAAAGGCGTAGTCGTAACAAATATAGGTTTTGAAAACGGAAAAATCGCGTATATCGGCGACGACGACGCTAAAATTGACGAAATTGTTAAAGTTGACGGAATTGTAGTTCCGGGCTTTATCGACCAACATATTCACGGAGCAGGCGGTTCGGACGGAATGGATGGAACTGAAAACGATATCCAAATAATTTCCGAAACCGTTGCAAAGGAAGGCACTACGGGCTTTTTGGTTACTACTATGACTCAAAGTCCCGAAAATATCAAAAAGGCTTTATCGGCAGTTAAAACCGTTATGGATAAGGGCGAATATAAAGGCGCTGAAGTTCTCGGCGTTCATTTAGAAGGTCCGTTTATCTGTCCAAAGCATATAGGCGCTCAACCGCTTGAATACGTTGCAAAGCCTTCGGTTGAAATTTTCGACGAATACGACAAAGTTTCGGGCGGAAATATTAAAATAGTAACCCTTGCTCCCGAACAAGAAGGCGGAATGGAACTCGTTTCTCATCTTTCTAAACTTGGCAAGGTCGCGTCGATAGGACACACCGCGTCAAAATATGCCGACGTAGAACTTGCGGTAAAAAACGGCGCGCGCAACGTAACGCACACTTATAACGCGCAAACTCCCGTTCATCACAGGGAAGTAGGCGTAGTAGGTAGTGCAATGCTTTTCGACGAACTTAATTGCGAAGCCATTTGCGACTTAATTCACTTAAGCGCGCCAGCAATTAGATTGCTTATTAAAAACAAACCGCGCGATAAATTTACCCTTATTACCGACGCTATGAGAGCAAAAGGTATGCCAGACGGACTTTCTGAACTCGGCGGGCAGGTTGTAATCGTAAAAGACGGCGAAGCAAGACTTCAAGACGGAACTTTAGCAGGTAGCGTTTTAAAAATGAACGTTGCAGTTAAAAATCTCGTTGAAAAGGTCGGCGTAAGTTTTACCGACGCTATCGACTTTGCTACCGTAAACCCAGCCAAAAATCTCGGAGTAATTAACGAAAGAGGAACTATTGAACTCGGTAAGAGAGCGGACTTTGCCGTTCTTGCTGAAGATTTTTCAGTTCTTGCAACCGTAATCGGTGGAGAAGTGGTTTATAAAGCGTAAAAAATTTTATAACGTAACCGAAAAGCGCCCAAAGGTATTTTTTCTACCTTTGGGCGCATACTTTTTACGATTTGCCTTTGCAGTTTTCTTTAACTTGTCTCCCAGCATAGTTTATCTTTCCTTTATTACTTTGGTCTTTTACTCTGTCACTCTGGCTTTGCGCCTGTCACCCTGTCTTTGCACCTGTCACTCTGGAGTTGCCGTAGGCAACGATAGAGTCCCCCTTGTATAAACGGCAGTATTACCAACGCATAAACTATAGAGCCTACCTTTCAAAAAATAAAAGTGAACTATATATATTATATAATGATAAAGTCAAATTTGGAAAAATATCCAGTTTTATAAAATTTAGTTATAAGCCTGCTTAATACTATAAGTTAAAATTATATCAAAACCTATAAGCATATGGGTGCAAACCTTAATTATACCTTAAATTTTACTTTCATTTGACTTTTTATATTTTTCGACAAACTTATAAAAGGTGTAAAAAATACTGTATTAATCGCAAATTTTAAGGAAATATCTTAAATTTTTGCGATGATATAAGAAAAATTTATAGAAAATCGTGTGATTTAAGGTTGGCCGAAAACAAAAAATATGATAAAATTACTTACATATTTATTAAGTTTTTTTAAATTTTTCGGTTTAAAAATTATTAAATTGGTTCAAACGGCTA
>JAFTKX010000050.1 GCA_017453045.1 Clostridia bacterium
ACTAAGAAGTCGACTACTAAAAAGTCGACAGGCAAGAAGGCGACTACAACGCCTAAGAAAAAGGTAACACCAAAGGCAATTAATCCGACTACTAAAAAGCCGGCAACAAAGAAGTCTTTGATTAAAAAGTCTACCACTACAAACAACACCAAGAAAACGACTAATAAGTCAACTGCGCCGAAAGGAACAAAAAAACCGTCGACCAAAAAGGCAACGGGTAAAACGACGGCGAAATCGACAACGAGAGCCAAGAAAATCACCGGCACGAAAAGTAAGTCAAATAAAACAAAAACGTCGACCCAAAAATCGACGAAAAAGGAAGCGCTGGTGTTAGTTCCGGTTGTAATTAAAACGCATTATGACTCAAAAGGTGGTCATCCACACATTATAGTTGCAGACGTCAACGAAAAGCACGTTTCGGTTGGTTTGACTTCTGATAAGTTTAAGGGTAAGAATTCCCCTAACTATAAACTTAAAGTCAATCCACTTGGTGGAAGCGAGCAGTCTTATATGAAAAGGCAAGGCACGGTAGATGGCCAAAGTAGGTATTACAACGAGAGAAAAGGTGTAATGCACTCTGAAGATAAAAAGAAAGCAAATCAATATGGCGCAAAAGCCTTAACAAAACACAATAAGGGTAAAAAAAGCAAATAAAAAAAGAAACGGCGGTGCCAAACATCCTAAAAAGGCATTAGCCGGACCCGAGGGTCGCACGTTTCTTTACACTTATATTACTACATACGAAACATGAAGTCAACTATTTTAAGCTAAAAAAATGATTTCAATAATTTTTGGTTCAAACGGTAAAGGAAAATCAAGCCTGATGACGTTTTTTCTAAACGAGTCAGCGTTTGATTATAAGAGAATTAAAGCCGGGCATAGAGAAATAGAGAAAATGAGTCAAGAACTTGGCATAGAGCTTCCTAAGCCGAAACATTTAACGTACTTAAACGGAAAAGCATGTTTTAGAAAGGAAGGCTATTCAAAAAGGACAAACCTTATTTTCGAGCCTGCGAGGTTCGGTATTCAGTCAGAAGCGCCTGAAGGCGTAAAATGTCAGTTCATTTTACCATACGCATCAATTGGCTGCGACGAGGCGCAGACGTGGTTTTCTTCACGTGATGGGCACGTGGAAGGGTATCAGTTCTCGGCGTTTGAAAAACACCGTCATAATAACCTTGATTTATACCTTACAACAACACGTGCAAAGATGATTGACCTTCGTATCAGAGACATTGCCTACGGGTTTTATATTAAAGAACGTAAGGTTAGAAAAAACAAGTATGAAGAGATTGTTGGAATAGATTGGTACGTTGACTATATCGACGTTGGAAACATAGAGGGTTATCTTAACGCTGGGCCAAAAGATAAGAAACACTATTACAGCAGGGAAAAAATTACTGCTGATTATGACGTTTTTGAGCTTTACGACCCTGAAAGTTGCAAGGAATTGTTCTATGAAGGGTTTAAAAGAGAAGATTTTACAATAAATTACGGAGAATTTTAGATGGGTAAACTGAAAAAGGTTAAAACAGAGTTTAGTTTTGTTAAACAAAATTTAATGACACAAGTATTAGAGAATAACCAGCCGTTATTTGACATGATACTTGATAATGAAGATGCAATTGGTAAAAAAAACACGGATATTTTACGTGGAAAGTTTGTAAAAAGCGTTAATAAAGGTGAAAGCACTATTAAATACCAAATGTCTAGAGTCTGTAAACTGTCTTTTAAGTTGGAAAAGTTACATAAATGGCAAAAAAACCGTTATAAGAAATTTCATGATTGGCTTGACAGATACCTATCACAAGTTGAAGAACGAGAAGAACAAGATTTTAGAGACAGGTATTGTGTAGGCATAGATGAATTTTGCTTAGCAAAATCATTTAAATATGAAAACAATGAAGAAACATATTTAGGCTTAGAAAACGAGCCCGAAAATGACGACGTAGACGACGAAATAGAAGAAGTCGAAGAAGAAGTAGACGTAGAACTAGACGAGCTGGAGCAGGCTGAAGGGCAATCTTCTTTGTTAGCCTCTTCTGAAACGGAAGTTTCAGAAGAAAAGAAACAAGAAGAGAGGAAAAGAAACACACGAGACAAATTCGGAGCATTTTTTGGCGTAGACAAAAATTGCGGAGATAAAAAAGACGAACGGAGCGAGTCATAATTTACATATACCGAATAAAGCAAATAGCGAAAGACATGTCTTCGCTATTGCGACGGTATATGTAAATTTGACCGTGTAGACGTAAAAATTAATACCGCTTTAAGTTTTCGAATATTACCGAATGGGAATAGAAGAATACGTAAAAAGCAAATTTTTGCGTAGCGTAAGCGGAGCAAAAATTTTTAACATTGTCCAAAATTTATTAAAATTTAATTAAAACTCAAAAGGGGGGTTAGGCATGATAAAAGTAGAAAAAATTAGACGTAATTTTGACAATCTTGATACGGGCTTAAAAGTGTTTTTAACGCTTGTTCTAGGCGCTGATGAAAACGGCGCCGTGAGAACGAACCAAAGCGAACTATCTAAATATCTTTCTATCTCCAGGCAAACGGTAGGTAAGCATATTAAGACGTTCGTAGACTGTAACATGCTTAAATACAAGTATTCAGGCGATACGTTGTTTAACCCGGAGTTTTATTTTAACGGCGCAACCGACTTAAATAGCGCCGTAAAAAAATACAAAGAATTCGAGTCGGACATGTAACAGGAATTTGACTAATGAAAAAAAATAATAAGAAAGAGAAAAGGGATGAGTTTAGAAAGAATAAGGATACTGGTCATCCTTCGTACATATATGAAAAAGTTGGTAGCAAGTATGTCTTTATAGGGCTTACGCACTCACCTATTACTCACAAAACCAAAAATATTAAGTTAGATAAGAACCCCAATCCGCAAGATAATAAAGATGCATATTTTAGGCCAAAACCAAAAGAAGCACCTGCAAAAC
>JAFTKX010000051.1 GCA_017453045.1 Clostridia bacterium
AGACAAAGGAGCAAGACAGTCGAAATTGTTAACTTCAACGAACGCGCCGAAAGCGGCAAATCTTACAACTTTACCGGTAACTACGTCGCCTGCGTTAATCGACGAGAAAAATGCTTCTTCTTTTGCTTCTCTTGCAGCGTCTCTTTCAGCCTTTTCTGCTTCTAAAATAACTCTTTGAGAACCAACGATTTGCTTTCTTCTTCCGTTAGATTCAACCTTTTCAGCCTTTAAGCGAAGTTGCTTACCAACGTATTTTTCAAGGTCTTTTACAAAACCGATTCTAATTTGAGAAGATGGAACGAAAACGTCGTAAGAGCCGAGTTTAGCAACAAGACCGCCCTTGTTTGAACCTGTAACGGTTACGGTGAAAACTTCGCCGTCTTTAATCTTAGCAACGATTTCTTCTTCTTCCTTTTGAGCCTTAATTGCTTTTTCGGACAAAGTAACGGGGTTAAGCCCTACGATCATAACTTCGATTTCTTCGCCAACTTTTGCAGCGTATACTGCTTTATCGTAATTATCGCAGTCAATTTCGTCTTTAGGAAGCGCAATTTCTTTCTTCGTGTTTACAAGATAAACTAATAAACCGTCGTCGTTAGCCGCTGAAATGGTAGCGGTGATTTTTTGACCTCTTTTGAACTTTTGTTCATCAATTGCGTTTAATGCTTCTTCCATTGCGTTTGAGCTTTTTACTTCTGTACTCATGTTTAAGAAAACCTCCATTGATTGTTCGTTGGGCGTAGACGCCCCAGCAACAATACCCACACTATTAAAATTTATAAATTTTTTATACTCGAGTTCATCAGGACTTGTTATGAAATATACGTTCTTGCAGTTTCCTTGACAAATGCTCATCAGTTTTTTAGTATTGCTACTATTTTTACCACCGACTACAACCATTGCATCACAGGTTTTCGACAATATTTCCGCCTCTTCTTGACTCTCTCTAGTAGTATAGCAAATTGTTTTAAAAATTTCAAGCGTTTTAACCGTTTTTTTGCTAAAAAACTCTAATATTTTTTCAAATTTTTCTACTGAATAGGTAGTTTGCGATACTATACATACTTTTTCGTTAATACCAAGTTCAACGTCTTGATAATTTTCGTCGATAATTACCGCTTGATTATCGCACCAACCGTTAAGCCCAACGACTTCGGGATGGTTTTTCTCGCCCGTAATTATTATTTTATATCCCTTTGAATAATAGTCTTCGATTATTTTTTGGGTTTTTATAACGAACGGACAAGTACAATTTATTACGTTTATTCCTTTTTTTTCAAGACTTTCAAGAATTGATTTACCAACCCCGTGCGAGCGGATAATTAACGTTCCGCTATCAATCTCGTCTATACTTTCAATAACCGTAGTTCCAAGTTTCTTTATATCTGAAACGACGGTTTCGTTATGAATAATCTCGCCTAAAATGTAAACGCCGTCGCCATAAACTGATTTAGCCGTGTCGACCGCGCGTTTAACGCCCATACAAAAACCACTGCTCTTTGCTAAAATGACTTTCATTTCTTCCCCTTATTCTTTGCAAACTCGTCGACTTTCGTCTTACAGTCGAGCAATTTATTAGTCATTTGTTCGGTAAGAACGTCGCCAAGTTCGGTCGTAAGTTTTTGACCTTGAAATTCAGAATAATCGTACGGCTCGCCTATACAAATATAATTTCTTCTAAAAATCTTATATTTTTTAAGCATATAGACGGGAATAATTTTAGATTTCGACTTAAAGGCAATCATACTTGCTCCGCCTTTAATTTGTAAAAGCGGAACTTCTTGAGTCCTATTTCTCGTACCTTCTGGGAAAATAATTAAAACGTTACCTTTTTTAAGGGTTGCAAAACAGTTTTTAATTGAATTTACGTCGACGTTATCTCTATCAACGGGAATACCGCCTGCCCATTTGAAAAATTTTGCTTTTAATTTTTTATCAAACCACTCTTTTTTTGCCAAAAAATAGACTTTTCTTTTAAAAAGGCTTGCTACGGCAAACACGTCAACTTTGCCGAGATGGTTTGATACGAGAATAAAACTTCCGTCTTTTGGTAAATTTTCTTTACCTAAAACTTTAGGTCTATACAATATTTTGAAAAAGAAGAACGCTATCGCTCTTACTATTGCATGAAACATTATCTACTCCTTACGTCGGAAAGAATAAAATTTACAACTTCTTCAATACTCATATTTGAAGTATCGACAACAACTGCGTCTTCTGCTTGTTTTAAAGGCGCAAATTCTCTGTGGCTATCGTTATAATCGCGCTGTTTTATCTCCTCGTGTAACGCTTCTAAACTCTCTACGGGAGTACCCCTTTCGATAAGTTCTTTAAATCTTCTTTCGGCTCTAACCAAACTATCGGCAGTTACGAAATACTTATAGTTAGCGTTTGGCAAAACGAACGAGCCTATATCTCTACCGTCTAAAACACAGTCAAGCGAGTTAGCGATTTTTCTTTGCATTTCGACCATTTTAAGCCTTACACACTTAAGGGCGGAAACGTCCGACGCAAGCATAGAAACTTCGGGTTTTCTAATTTCAGTTGAAACGTCAATTCCGTCTAAAATAGTAACTTGCGAGCCGTTTTTATATTCGATTTTAAGGTCTATATCATCAATAAATGCTGAAACAGCCTTTTCGTCTTTTACCGAAACGCCAAGTTTTACGCATTTTAAACCGCAGGCTCTATACATAGCGCCAGTATCAAGATATAAAATATCAAGTTCTTTCGATAAGATTTTAGCAACCGTTGACTTACCGCTTCCAGCAGGTCCGTCTAAAGCAATATTTATCATAAATTCTCCTTAAGAATTGCCCGCAACGTACCCCGTACATGCGGCAATAGTTATATTATATCCACCCGTTAACGCATCTACGTCGAGAACTTCTCCAGCAAAGAATAAGCCTTTAACGAGTTTACTTTCCATAGTTTTGGGGTTTATTTCTTTAACCGACACTCCGCCAGCCGTAACTATCGCTTCGTTTATATCGCGAAGGGACGCAGGTTTCATTACAAAACCTTTTATAGTTTCGACTAATTTTTTGCGGTTTTCTGCTTTAAATTCGTTATTTTTAATTTCTCCCCTAACGTTAGACGCAGAAATTATTATGGGAATAAGCCCTTTTAAGAGCAAATCGTCTAAAGAATTTTTAATTTGTTTATTTTTATATTTATCAAAGTCGCGCAAAATTCTCAAATCGAGTTGTTCGTGAGAAAGCGCAGGTTTTAAGTCAAGACTTAACGTAATATCGGATAAATTACACCTGTTTATATAACTTGAAGCAGATAAAACGATTGGTCCTGAAATGCCGAAATGGGTAAAAAGCATTTCGCCAAAGTCGGAAAAAATCTCTTTTTGCCCCCTAAAAACAGTCAATCTTACGTTTTTTAATGAAATACCTTGTAACGATTTGTAAAAATCGCCCTTTAAATTTATTCCGCAAAGCGCGGGTTTTGGCTCGATTACGGTATGACCAAGATTTTTTGCAAACGCAAAACCGTCGCCCGTGCTACCCGTTGCAGTATAACTTACTCCACCCGTGCATACGATTACTTTTTCACACTCTATTTTTTCAAATTCAGTAGTAACCGAACAAATTTGCCCGTCTTTTTGATTAACCGACAGTACTTTTTCGTTAAGTTTAACCAAAACGCCGACTTCTTTTAAGTAGTTTTCTAAACATTTGGTTATATCGCTCGCCTTGTCGCTTAACGGATAAACCCTATTTCCGCGTTCAGTTTTAAGCGAAACTTTTTTCTCTAAAAACTCCATAAATTTTTCGGGGGAAAATCTATAAATCGCGCCTGTCAAAAACTTCGGATTTGACACTACGTTTTCCAAAAATTCTTCTTCGGTACAGTCGTTCGTTACGTTACATCTTCCCTTGCCCGTAATATAAAGTTTTTTGCCGAGTTTATCGTTTTTTTCAATTAAAACCGTCTCGTTTCCGCCAAGGGCGCTAAAATATGCGGAGATAAGCCCCGCAGGTCCTCCGCCGATAACAACCGTTTTCATTAAAATTCAAAATCCTTTAATTTGTCTAAAATTTTAGTTGCAGTTCTATCATATATAATCGGCGTTACGGTAACGTAACCGTTGTGCGCTAACGCAACGTCGCAATTTTCGTCGTTAAATTCTTGGAGCGGTTCGCCAACGAGTTGATAGGTGTCTTCACCCGTCAAAACGTAGTTATCGCTGTATAAATGAACGCCAAGCGGAGCAAGGCGTACGCCTTTTTCTTCGCAATTTGGAAAATTGACGTTTAAAGTATATTCTTTAGAAGATAAGTCTACGAGTTTGTCAAAAATTCGTCTTAAAACTTTAATATTTTGACTAAAATCACAGTTTTTGTGAGCAAAATTAGAAAAAGCAATGCCCGGAACACCAAAAAAATTACCCTCTAAACACGCGGAAATCGTACCCGAATAAACGGTATCGCTACCTAAATTATGCCCATAATTTATTCCCGAACAAACGAGATCAATTTTTACGTCTTTAAATTTATGCAATGCGAACTTAACGCAGTCCGCAGGAGTTCCGCTCGATAAAAAAGTCCTGTATTTATCGGTAATTTTAACTTCTTTAAAAACGGTGTCTTTAAAAATTGACAAAGAATGCGAAAACGCCGAACGGTTTCCGTCCGGTGCTACGACAATAACTGTATGTTTTTCCGACAGGAAATCGGCGAGGGCTTTTATGCCCTCGCTGTAAATTCCATCGTCGTTTACGACGAGTATCGTCATACAGGATACACGCCGTCTTTTGAAGTTGCTAAATCCTTGTCAACTGCCTTTTTATTTGCAAGTCTCCACTTGAAATAGTTGATTGCAACTTCATTGAAAAGAGCGTAAGATAATACGTCTTCTTCTTTAGTATAATATTCGGCGATTTCAGCCTTATATTTTTCATATTCAGGCTCGATAAGGTCAGCAGGACGGCAAGTTATAATTTTGTCGTCGCCTACAACCTTTTTAACTACGTCTGCGTCAGGTTCAGCAGGGAGTTTGCCATATTCGCCTTTTAAAAGAGCCTTAAATTCTTTGGTAACCATCTTGTATCTTTCACCGCTAATAACGTTTAAAACGGCTTGAGTACCAACGATTTGGCTCGACGGAGTTACGAGCGGTGGATAACCACAATCTTTTCTTACGTTAGGAACTTCGGCTAAAACTTCTTCAAGTTTATCAAGTTTACCTTGTTGCTTTAACTGGTTCATAAGGTTTGAAAGCATTCCGCCCGGCACTTGATAAATAAGCGTGTTTACGTCAACCTTTCTTACGTTTGGATTAAGCGAACCGTTCTTTTCAAGTTCGGTTGCCACGCCTTTGAAATGGTTAGTTATAGGAACGAGTTTTTCAAGGTCGATACCCGTGTCGTATTCCGTTCCTGCAAGTGTTGCTACGAACGCCTCGGTTGCAGGGTTTGCAGTACCGTTACCGAGAGCCGAAAGAGCCGTATCAACGATATCGCAACCCGCCTCGATAGCCTTAAGGTTTACCATATCTCCAGTACCAGTCGTATTGTGCGTATGGAGATGGATTTTCGTTTCAGGCTTTAAAACTTCTTTCATAGCCTTTACGAGTTCTTAAGCGGTATACGGAAGAAGAAGGTTTGCCATATCCTTAATACAAATATTATCAGCGCCTTTTTCTTCGAGTTCTTTAGCAAGTTTAACGAAATATTCGTTAGTGTGAACGGGGCTCGTCGTATAACAAATAGTAGCCTCGCAAATTCCGCCGAATTTCTTAATTGCTCTCATTGCGGTTTCAAGGTTTCTAACGTCGTTCAACGCGTCGAATACTCTTATAACCTTAACACCGTTTTTAATCGAATACTCAACGAATTTTTCAACTACGTCGTCCGAATAATGCTTATAACCTAAAAGGTTTTGTCCTCTTAAAAGCATTTGAATAGGCGTTTTTTCAAGGTGAGATTTTAAAGTTGTAAGTCTTTCCCACGGGTCTTCGTTTAAAAAGCGAAGACAAGAGTCGAAAGTTGCGCCACCCCACGCTTCGAGCGAATAATATCCAACGTCGTCAAGAGCGTCGAGCGCAGGCTCCATTTGAGCCAAAGTCATTCTCGTTGCCGCTTGAGATTGATGAGCGTCACGAAGAATCGTATCAGTAATTAAAACTTTTTTTGCCATAATGAATTCTCCTAAATATTAAAGAAAGAGAGCAAGCAGAACGCCCGCTGCGATTGCAGAGCCTATAACGCCTGCTACGTTTGGTCCCATTGCGTGCATTAAAAGGTGATTATCAGGATCTGCTTCACGACCTACGTCTTGCGAAATTCTCGCAGCCATAGGAACAGCCGAAACGCCTGCCGAACCGATAAGCGGATTGATTTTTCCACCGCTAAGTTTGCACATAAGTTTTGCAACTAAAAGTCCGCCGAGAGTACCCATACAGAACGCGCAAAGTCCTAAAACGATAATTCCGAGAGTTTGTCCCGAAAGGAAAAGCGAACCCGTTGCCTTTGAGCCAACCATAACGCCAAGAAATATGGTAACCGTGTTCATAAGTCCGTTTTGAGCGGTATCTACGAGTCTTCCGCAAACGCCCGATTCTTTTAATAAGTTACCGAGCATAAGCATACCTAAAAGTGGCATTGCGTCGGGAAGAAGAATACCTACTACGAACGAAACGAGTATTGGGAAAACAACTTTTTCAAGTTTAGAAACTTTACGAAGTTGTTTCATCTTGATTTTTCTTTCTTTTTCAGTCGTAACGAGGCGCATTAAAGGTTTTTGAATTATAGGAATAAGCGCCATATACGAATACGCCGAAATTGCTATTGCTGGAAGAAGATGCTCTGCAAGTTTTTTAGTAACGTAAATTGCAGTAGGACCGTCTGCTCCACCGATAATACCGATTGCAGCAGATTCTTGCGGTGTAAAACCGAGGAAACAAAGCGCAACGAAGAAGGTAATAAATATACCAAGTTGAGCAGCCGCGCCGATAAGCATACTCTTTGGGTTAGCGATAAGCGGACCAAAGTCTGTCATTGCGCCTATGCCAAGGAAAATAATCGGCGGAAAAATTACCCAGTCTACGCCTTTATAAATATAATAGAAAAGACCAAAATCGCGAACTACTTGTTCGGTAGAAAGAACGAGTTGTCCTGGAGCAAAAATCGCGCCGTTTAAAACCGTTCCCGTATTTTTGAACAACTGTTCCAAACTTTCTATACTCGTTACTCCAAAGGCTTTAATAAGTTCGTCCGCCGTACCCCTTGCAACTTCGACTTGATATAAACTGTCGGTTACAATATACCCTTTCGTTCCGAACAATATTTTATATACGCCCGGTATATTAACGATAAACATACCAAAGGCTATGGGAAGTAATAAAAGTGGTTCAAACTTTTTAACGACTGCAAGATATACTAAAAAGCAAGCAATCGCAACCATTAAGAGATTTTGCCAACCGTAAGTTGTAAAATTAGCAAACAAATCGTATAAACCAGTACTTTCCCATAATCTTAAGAGAGAAGCGCCTATATCAAGCCCGCCCTCGCAAATATTATGTAAAAAGTTCATAACTTTCTCCTTAACCGATAATAGCCATCAAAGCGCCCGTATCAACGTTTGATCCTTTTGTAACTTTATAAGAAATTCTACCATCACAAGGAGCGGTAATATCGTTATCCATTTTCATTGCTTCTAATACGAGAATAACGTCGCCTTTTTTAACTTGCGCGCCTTCTTCTAAACTCAACGCCTTAATCATACCCGGCATTGGAGCGTTAACTTTCGTTCCGCTCGTTACCGCAGGAGCGGCAGGCGCTTTTGGAGCAACCGGAGCGGCAGGCGCTACAGGAGCGGTAGGACCAGTTGGAACTGCTTGTACGGTAGTTACTACTGGAGCAACGTTTTCGCTTACTCCAACTTCTTCAACGCCAACTTGATATTGTTTTCCATCAATTGTTACTATAAAATTACGCATATATATAAAACTCCTTATCTTTTCTTAATTTTTTTAACTTTAAATTCGTTTTGACGTCCACCGTTACTTAAATAGTAAGCGGATATTGCAGCGACGATTGCAACCCTTACGTCTTCGGGTATATCGTCGGTTTGCTCTTGAACCACTTCAACTTTCTTTTCGACTTTAGGTTCTTTTTCGCGCGGTTCTTTTTCTGACGGCGACGACATTATTTTTCCTATCGCCTCTACGATAATTACCAAAACAGCCATCCCAAGAAAAACTACCGCCATACCGAGAACAAACGTAAAACCGCCTAAAAACGCGTTTTCACCTAAATTATCGAATAACGCTAATAAATTAACAGACATCTACCCTTACCTCACAAGCATTTGAAGCGCGGATATTACGTACGCGCGAACGAATTGCGGTTCGATAACGTTATCGACGTATCCGTTTTTAGCGGCGTTTATCGGGTCTGCGTTTTCTTCTGCGTATTTTTGAGCAAATTCGTCGAGTTTGTCTTCTCTAACTTCGCCAAAGTGAGCCGAAGCGTTTGCTCCGCTAAAGAGAGCGACTTCGGAATTTGCAAAAGCGTATACGTAGTTAGCGCCCATTGATTTTGACGCGAAAAGCGTATAACCAAGACCGATTGCCTTTCCGTAAACAACCGAAAGACCTACGCTTTGTCTTAACGCGCCGATAAGGTGGCAAACTTCCATCAAAATAGGACTATTGCTCGTTTCAAGGTCAGCCTTAATGCCTACCGTGTTTACGAAAGTTACGAGCGGTAAACCGTTTTCATTTGCAAAGTAAACGAAATCTTTAATTTTGGTAACGTTGTTTAAATTGAGTTCAACGCCCTTTTCTTCGCCTGCAAAAATTAAGGTTGCGACGCTAATTCCGCCTATTCTGCCGATTGCGGTAACAACTTCGGGACAGAAATCCTTGTTCATTTCAAGGCATTTTCCATCGTCGAATACAGCGCTTATCAAACATTTATGGCAAACGTTATCGTTGAGATTTGCGCTAACTCTATTCAAATCGTCTTCAGTATCTTCTATAACTTGTGAAAATGCAGGTAAAATCGAGAAGATTTTAACGATATTTTCCTTAACTGCGTCAAGCGACTCTACGCTAAACGTAGTTAAATCGTTATATTTAGAAGACTTTGCTCCGCCAACTTCATCGCTTGCTACGTTTTTGCCCGAAGTTGCCGAAATAACGAGTGGACTTGCGTAAGATACGCAACTTGCAGGAAGCATAAAGTTATAATCTGCATTTGCGCAAAGAAGGGCAAACGAGCCGTAAACCTTGCCGAGAGCAACGGTTATTTGAGTAATTTCACCCTTTAAGTCAACCGCGCAAGCCAAAACTTCAGCCATGCCTTCTAAAACGTTAACGCCTTCGCCAACTTGAACGCCCATAGAATCTAAAAGATAGATTACGGGATAACCCGATTGAGCGGCTTTGTCAAGACACTTAACGATTTTCTTGCAATTCGCCATGCTAACGCCACCCGAAAGAACCTTAACGTTTTGAGCAACGATATAAACGGGAGTATCGTCAATGGTTGCGTAACCTGTAACTACGCCTTCGCCTTGAGCGTCTTCCCCGTAAAAGTCATTGTGAGAAAAACTGTAAGCGTCGAGTTCAACGAAACTGCTCTCGTCAACGAGCGCCGAGATTTGTTTTCTTATTTCACTTCCGCTTGCGAGAAGTTTCTCCCTACGTGTTCTGAGTAAATGTATTTTGTCCATAAACTCCTCCATTATAATTATCAAAAATAATTATAATACATCTGAAAAATTTTTTCAATAAAAAAGACGCAATTCCTTGCGCCTTTTAAAAAATTTTTTATATTATATAGTTTTTATGAAAGATTATGTAAAAAAAGGTCTATTTAATGCCTAAAGTGTTCAAAAATCTTCTAAAAGCAATATTGCCTACTTCATCCTTTTTAAACACAGCGGTATTTTCTAAAATACTTACGCAAGTTCTGTTTACGTAATCTATGACGTATTCTTTAACTTTTGCAGGATCAGTTTCGTCGCCGTGAGCCTTTAAAAGAGTCTTTATCATATCTTTATGTACGAATAAAGAATCGTTTTCGTCTACGTTTTCAAAATCAAAAGGACGCTCTTTACAAATTACCTTAACTATATCTTCAATTTGTTTTTTAAGTCTACCGGGCAAAATGTATAAGCCCATCGCTTCGATAAGCCCAATTCCTTCTTTCTTGATATTGTGATACTCTGGATGAGCGTGGAACACACCGCCCGGATACTCGTCGGTGGTAACGTTGTTACGAAGTATTATTTCCAAACAGAACTTTCCGTCAGGTAAATATCTTACAATCGGCGTACAAGTGTTGTGCCTTTCTTTTTTGCTATTTATAATTCCAACGGATTCGTCGCTATACTCTTTCCAAGCGTCGATAATGTTTCCGCCGAGTTCGCAAAGAGTGTTTCTATTGTAACTCGTAAGTCTAATTGCCGAGTTGTACCAGTTGAGAATTGCAATCTCAACGTCGGGGAAATCGGAATTAGAAAGCATTGCAAGCGGTTTTGCCTTGTGCATAGGCATTTCGTGTTTACCGCCTTGGTAATGCTCGTGATTTAATATAGAACCGCCGACTATCGGCAAATCCGAATTACTGCCAATAAAGTAATTCGGGAACATTTCAACAAAATCTAAAAGATTAAAAATCGTTCTTCTCGTCATTTCCATAGGAACGTGCTTACTGTTAAAAATTATACAATGTTCGTTAAAGTAAGCGTATGGAGAATATTGAAGTTGCCATTTTTCGCCACCGAGCATCAATGAAATAGTCCTTAAATTTGCTCTCGGCGGATGGGTGTACGAGCCGAAATATCCTTCGTTTTCAGCGCAGAGCGCGCATTTGGGATATTTGTTGGAAACTCCTTTTTCTTTGGCAAGTTTTGCGATATCTTTATTGTCTTTTTCGGGCTTGGACAAATTTATCGTTATTTCTAAAACGTTGTCTTTATCAACGTATTCCCAACCGATATTTTTTGAAATAGCGGTCTTTTGAATATAGTTGTTCATAACGCTTATTTTATAAAGATAATCGCACGCCGATTGCGACCCCATATTCTCTTTAAGGAAGGTAAAAGTCTGATTGATTTCAGCAGGTTTTTGGGTTAAAATTCCCATTAAAAAAGAGGCGAAAAGTTCGGCTTGAAGATCGTCTTCGGCAATGTTAGTTTCTTTAGCGTAGTCTTTAATTTCGTTAAAGAGAACGTCTGGAACTGTCATTTCCGCGATATACTTTAAGTTTGGAATTTCTTCTGCGGGAGAATTTAAGCGAAGAATTGTTAAAATCGTATTTCTAACGTAAATTTCGTCGTTATCGTTTAAGTAAAGAAACGATTTTGCGTAAGTTATCAATTTTTCTACAAGAATTTTTCCGTTTACCATAATACTCCGTAAAGCGCTCTCGCGCAAGTTCTATCCATTGAATTTTAACATATAACCTAAGATTATACAATTAAAAACGAATATTTTATTGCAATAATTTTAGCGGAAATGTTATTAAATCGCTATTTTAAAGGGTTATCGCGCGAATTTGGTAGGCTTGACCCGTGTCCTTCGCCTTCTTTCGTAAGCCTTTTGTCTTTAAAGGCTATTCCCCGACGGATTGCGTCGCTACCGTATTTATGTTTCAATTCGCCTACCGTTTCTAAAAGTTTTAACTTTTTATCGTATTCGGCGCTTTCGGTAGATAAACTCAACTGCTCTTTTTCTATAAAATCGAATACGGAAACGCCTAAACTTCTAATCGAACTTTCCCACCTAAAATTAAGCCTGAAAAGTTGCATTGCTTTTTTAAAAAAGTCGTCCGATAAAACCGACGGTCTGTCAAGTTTAGCCTGCCTTGTAAACCAGTTTAAACTTCCGTCGCGAATACTAACGCTTATGCCCGACGCTTTTCCAAGCCCGTACGAACGGACTCTTTCGGAAACGCTGTCGCAAAGTGATGAAAACATTATTTTAACGTCTTCTTCGTCGGTTAAATCTCTATAACAAGTAATGCTATTGCCGACTGATTTAATTTCTTCGCTTTCGGTTTCTTTTAAAACGGGCGTTTCGTCTTTACCGTTGGCGTAACACCACAGGGTTTCGCCCCATTTACCAAGATATTTTACTATATAATCTAAATCTGCTTGCGCCAAGTCGCCTATCGTGTTTATGCCAACTCTTTTCAGTTTTGAAAGGGTTGCTCGCCCGACGAATAAAAGGTCGCTTACGGGAAGTTTCCAAACGAGAGTTTTATAATTTAACCTAGTTATTACGGTCGTCGCGTCTGGCTTTTTTATATCGCTACCGAGTTTTGCAAACACCTTGTTAAAACTTACGCCTACGGAAACGGTCAAATCAAATTCGTCTTTTACTCTTTTTCTAATTTGGTCGGCAATCGTTTTTCCAGAGCCGAAAAGTTTCAAACTTTTCGTAACGTCTATCCAGGCTTCGTCGATTCCGAACGACTCTACCCTGTCGCTATACTCCGAATATATCTTTTTAACCTTTTTGCTCCACTCTATATACCTATCGTGATGGGCTTCGACGAATACTATTTTTGGGCAAAGATTTTCGGCTTCTTTAATAGTCATACCGGTTTTTACGCCCATTTGCTTTGCCTTTTGGTTTTTTGCAAGGACGATTCCGTGTCTATCTTCAACGCTTCCGCAAACCGCCATAAAACCGTCTTTAAGTTCGGGGCGATATTTACATTCTACGCTCGCAAAAAAATTATTCAAATCTACGTGAAGAATAGTCCTTTCCATTTTTTCTTTTAAAAACTTTTATAAAGCCCCTTTCAATATTTTCGCCGTTTTTGTATATGTATATACAAATTATAACCGTTAACGCAAAAAAAATCAACCATATAATCGCTCCCCACAAGGTATTAAAAGGCAAAAGTTTTCCGCAAAGTATCAAAGTCGTAAAGCAAACGCTAATAAATCGGGAAATTGAAACTATAATTGCAAAATATTTGTACGAAACCGTCGATAGTCCCGACGTGAAACAAAGCAAATCGTCGGGAAAAAACGGAAAAATAAGCATAAATGTAATAAAGATTTTATCTTTTCCTTTAATAAGATTTAATCCGCGTTTGAGATTTTTTTCGCCTATTAGCCACCCTACCGTTTTTACGCCGAATTTTCTTCCTATAAAAAATGCGACGAGCGACGCTAAAACTATTGAGATATAACTTAAGACCGCTCCCCATATAGCGCCGAATAAAGCAATTCCCGCGCCGAGCAAAACGACGCTCGGAATAGGTAAAATTACGACTTGTAAAAACTGCAATAGCATAAAAACGGGAATTACGAATTGTCCGTAGGACAAAATATACCGCCTTAACGAACTTACGCTATCTATTTTATTTTCTAAACCGCTCACTTTTACGGCGTATAAACCTAAAGTTAAAACGCTTATTAAAACTAAAAAAGTAAGCGTAATTTTTGGAGCAAACGAATCGTCGTTTTGAGAAAATAAATAGGAAATTATCGTTAGTAGACAAACTATGATAACTACCGTCGTTTCAACCAAAAATCTATTATTTTTTATTAACGATATTTCGCTACGTTCAACGTACAAAACGGCAAAACTTATAGCGCATAAACCGAGTAGAAACAAAGCGGTTACCGTAAGAACGCCTTTTAAATTTAGTTTAACTTTTTTATATTTCATAATAATATATTATTACGCTTGAAATTTCGCTTATAAAACTAAAAACGTAGTAAACTGCAAGGTAAAAAAAGAAAAAGCCGACAAGTTCCACTTGTCGACTTTTGGCAGGGGAGACGCGATTCGAACACGCAACCTACGGTTTTGGAGACCGCTACTCTACCGTTGAGCCACTCCCCTAAATTTTCAACGGTGTAATTGTACAACAAATTTTAATTTAAGTCAATAATTTTTAAGCGGTTTTACAAATTTATTTATTCTTTTGACTTTGTTTGAAAAAGTTTTCGTTAAACTCTACCCTTTTATCCGTTAAATAATTGAGTTTACAAAGTTCGTGGTAATAAAGCGAACGACTGTAATTCCCAACTTTAAAATTGAGATAGATTAACTGTAATAGCGGATAAAGATGGTAATATTCGGTATTGCAAAAGCCTATGCAATCGTTTTTTGATAAAGAAAGAGCGCATTTAAAATATTTTTCGGCGTTTAAAAAATCGTTTTTTTCTAAAAAATAATCGCCTATTTTACATAATATTTCGCAATCTAACCCAACGGTTTTTAAAGCCGTAAATAAAAAATCGACGTAGTTATTTTCGCCTAAAATTTTGTAGCAATAACTTAAAGTTAATAAAGCGTCTTTTTCGTCGGGCGCAAATTTATCGGTACAATTAAGGAATTTTTTAAGCAATTTTACGCTTGTTTTGTAATATCCTAAATAAAAATATTCCTTTGCAAAATAATAAATCTCCCTCGCGGTAAAATTACTTATCGGCAAATGCTTTTTATATAAGTTTAAGTTGCGTTTTGAGTTTGAACAAATTTCTTTTCGGTGCTCTATTTCGACGTCCGAATATTCAATATTTCCAAAAGGCGCGACGACTTCGTGTACAAAACCTACGAATTTTGCTTTTGAACAATTTTTTAAAAGTCTTTCACGATAAAAAGTTAAACTCGGCTTACCGTCTTTGTCAAACCCGCACGAATATTTAAACATATACGTATCTTTTAGATCAGTTGATTTTTTTATTTTGAGTATTTTTTCAATATTGTCGTCGGATATAAAATCGTCTGCGTCTATCCAAAACAAATAGTCGCCCGTCGCCTTTGAAAAAGCGTAATTTCGCGCTTTTGAAAAATCGTCTATCCACTTAAAAAAGTAAATTTTATCTGTGAATTCTTTTGCAATTCGGACAGTTTTATCACAACTGCCCGTATCTACAAAAATTATTTCGTCGGCAAATTTTTTTACGCAATTTAATACTCTTTTTATAACTCGTTCTTCGTTTAAAGCAATTATACAAACAGATATTTTCATAATTCAAAATAAAAGAAATTGGAAACTTGTAAGGATTTACAATTTCGCCGTATTTCAAACTTCTTATAGTACATATTATTAAATTATCATAGATTTTGTTAAACACACAAGTCGATTATTTCATATTATATAATGAAGTTAAATGTTAACTTTAATTCATTATTTAGGAGTTTAAATCTTGGACGATTTATTTTTTTCGACTAATTGTCGATTCTTTTTTAACAATCAATGCGGAAGAAGATGTCCGCGTTGCGGTGGTTTTCAAAACGTACAAAGCGGTTTAAGAGGTCCTACCGGTCCAACAGGTCCTATGGGACCGCGTGGCGCGCAAGGCGTTCCCGGACCAACTGGACCTACGGGAACAACAGGACCTGCAGGTAGAGACGGTCAAACGATTGTCTGACCTAAGGGAGCGACTGGTCCGCAAGGCATACAAGGTATTCAAGGTGTAACAGGTCCTACGGGTGCGACTGGCCCTACTGGAGCGACTGGTCCGCAAGGCTTACAAGGTATTCAAGGTGTAACAGGTCCTACGGGCGCGACTGGTCCAACTGGAGCGACTGGTCCGCAAGGCTTACAAGGTATTCAAGGTGTAACAGGTCCTACGGGCGCGACTGGCCCTACTGGAGCGACTGGTCCGCAAGGCTTACAAGGTATTCAAGGCATAACAGGTCCTACGGGCGCGACTGGTCCAACTGGAGCGACTGGTCCGCAAGGCTTACAAGGTATTCAAGGTGTAACAGGTCCTACTGGCGCAACTGGTCCAACTGGGGCAATTGGTCCAACGGGAGCAACTGGACCTACTGGCGCGACGGCGGTAATTGAAACTGCTCTCGCAACGTCTTCAGGCGAAATTGAAATTTCGTCAATAGCGCCTTTAACTGCCGTTGTTAACACTTCTGACGGCGATATTACGATTGATTCAACGACAGACCAAGTTACCCTTACTGCAGGAACTTATCTTCTTCATTTTTCAGGCGTCGCAACAGGCGCAACCGGAAACGTTGAACTGTCTATTTATCAAAACGGTACGCAAATACCAAATTCAGTTTCGTCGGCAAACTTACAACCTGCAACCGACACGGCTACGCTTAACGGCTCAACCGTTTTACAAACAAATGGATCTACGGTAGTAGATATACGAAATAGTGGCGAAAATGATTTTACGCTAAATAATTTATCCTTTATTATAATTAAACTTTCATAAAACAACACTACGTTAAAAATAAAACGCGCCGTGGCGAAAGCCACGGCGCTAAAACTTAAATTTATATATTTAGTTTATTTTTTAAATATTCGTCTATTGATTTTGTGGCTTTTTTGCCTGCTCCCATAGCCAAAATTACAGTTGCAGAGCCTGTAACAGCGTCGCCACCTGCAAAAACGCCGTCTTTAGTCGTCATCAACCGTTCGTCTACTAAAAGGCATTTTTTATAGTTCGTTTGTAAACCGCTCGTCGAATTTGATATGAGCGGATTAGAACAAGTACCTATTGCCATAATGACGGTATCAGCGTCGATAACGAATTCCGAACCTTGCAATTCTATCGGTTTACGCCTTCCGCTTTGGTCGGGCTCGCCAAGTTTCATTTTTATTACTTTAACACCGCAAACGTTTCCGTTTTCGTCGCCTAAAATTTCTACTGGGTTATTTAAAAGATTAAAAATAACGCCTTCTTCTTTAGCGTGTTCAATTTCTTCGCGCCTTGCAGGTAATTCTTCTTCGCCACGCCTATACACGACGTGAACTTCAGCGCCTAATCTAACGGCAGTTCTCGCCGAGTCCATAGCGACGTTACCACCGCCGACAACTACGACCTTTTTACTCTTTTTTATAGGCGTTGCGCTGTCTTTTAAAAACGCTCCCATTAAATTACTTCTCGTTAAATATTCGTTAGCCGAGAAAACTCCGTTTAAGCCTTCGCCCTTTACGTTCATAAAGGTAGGAAGCCCTGCTCCCGTACCTATAAACACGGCGGAAAAACCTTCTTCGCTTAAGAGTTCGTCAATAGTAACCGATTTACCAACGACTACGTTTTTTACAAAATTTACACCTTTAAGCCTTAAATTTTCTATCTCTTTTTTAACGATTTTTTGTTTAGGAAGTCTAAATTCGGGAATACCGTAAACTAAAACTCCGCCAAACTCGTGTAAGGCTTCAAAAACGGTAACTTCATAGCCTAAATTTATCAAATCGCCCGCGCAAGCAAGCCCGGCAGGACCAGAGCCAACGACGGCGACTTTAATTCCGTTTGTTTTTTGTTTTTGCGGTTTTTGACTGTTTTCTAAGGCAAAATCGGCGCAAAACCTTTCGAGTTTTCCTATATTTATCGCCTCGCCCTTTATTCCCCTAACGCACTTACTTTCACATTGCGTTTCTTGCGGACAAACTCTACCGCAAATTGCGGGAAGGGACGAATCTCTTTTTATAATTTCGTAAGCGTTTAAAAAATTGTCGTTTTTAATTTCCTTTATAAAGGAGGGAATATTTATTTGAACGGGACAACCCTTGACGCATAGCGGATTTTTACAGTCTAAACATCTCGTTGCTTCTAATTTCGCTTCTTCAGCCGTGTAACCTAAACAAACTTCTTCAAAATTTAAGGCTCTTAATTTTGGTTCTTGCTCTTTTACAGGAATTTTTTTAGTTAAATCAATCATTTTCCCCTCCGCAAAAACCGCATCCGCCGTGATGAGAGTCGCCTTCTTTCTCTTTAAGGTAGGCTCTACCTTCAAACGTTTTATAAAGAGTTTGGCGTTTCATCGCTTCGTCAAAATCAACTAAATGTCCGTCGAATTCCGGACCGTCGACGCAAGCAAACTTGACTTCACCGCCAACGGTAACCCTACACGCTCCACACATTCCCGTTCCGTCGACCATAATAGGATTCATACTTACGATAGTTGGAATAGAAAGAGTTTTTGTAAGTAGACTTACGAATTTCATCATAATTACAGGACCTATCGCAACGCAAAGGTCATACTTTTTACCCAATTTTACAAGACTATTTATCATTTCGGTAACTCTACCGCCAAAACCAAAACTACCGTCGTCAGTACAAATATAAAGTTGGTTTGCAACCTTTTGCATTTCTTCGGTTAAAATAAGTAAATCTTTATTTCTTGCGCCAACTATTACGTCGGCTTTATTTCCGTTTTCAAAAAGCCATTTCACCTGCGGATAAACGGGGGCTGTATCAACTCCGCCCGCAACGAAAAGCATATTTTTATCTTTAAATTCGTCAAATTTTAAAATAATTTCAGACGGATTTCCTAAAGGACCTACAAAATCGTGAATAAAGTCGCCTTTTTTTAGTTTTGCAAGTTTATGCGACGACGCTCCTACGACTTGCACTACGATAGATACGCTTTTTTCCGTTCTGTCGTAATCACTAATTGTAAGCGGTATACGCTCGCCGTCGTCCGACGTTCTAATTATTACGAATTGCCCCGGCAAACATTTTTTTGCAACCCAAGGCGCTAAAATTTTTAATTCGACTATATTTTCAGTTAATTGTCGAGAATCTAAAATTTCGTACATCGTTTCTTCCCACTTTAATTATTATTATGATTATACTTTATTTAATAGTAATTTGTCAATTATGAATTGACTTTATATTCGTTTAATGTTAAAATTTTAACTATGATTGCTATAATTGCTGAAAAGCCGAGCCTTGCGCGAAATATCGTTGCAGGTATAGGCGAAATGAAAAAGAAAAACGGATACTTTGAAAACGACGAATATATCGTCACTTGGGCATTTGGGCATTTATTTTCCCTTTGCGACGTTGAAGATTATTCCGACGTACCCGTTCAAAATAAAAAGTGGACGCTTGACAACTTACCGTGTTTCCCGGGCGAATTCAAATTCAAACTAAAACAAGGTAGCGACGGTAAGGTTGACGAAGGAATTGCAAGGCAGTTTAACGTTATAAAAACACTTTTAAATCGCTCTGACGTTGATAAAATAGTAAACGCGGGCGACTCGGATAGAGAAGGTGAAATTATAATTAGACTGTGCGTTGAAAATGCTTTAAAAGAAAAAAAGCCCTTTTTTAGACTTTGGCTACCCGACCAAACGCCAAAAACCGTTAAAAAAGCGCTCGCTGAAATGAAAGAAGAAAGCCACTATCAAAACCTTGCGAACGAAGGGTTTTCGAGAACTTATATCGACTGGCTTTACGGCGTAAATTTAACGAGATACGCAAGTATTAAAACGGGCACTTTACTACGCGTTGGCAGAGTTATCGTACCTATCGTTAAGGCAATTTACGACAGAGATTTAGAAATCGAAAATTTTAAACCCGAAACTTTTTACGCGCTCGTTTCTAAAGCGGTAACCGACGGCGAAGAAATCGAACTGACTTCAAAATACAAATTTACTGAAAGCGAAAAGAGAAAAGCGGAAATTTGTTGTCAAAGGATGAACCTTTTAGACGCTGTAGTAACCGATAAAAAATCTAAAAAAGAAGTTTTAAACGCAGGTAAACTCTACTCTTTAACTAAACTGCAAAACTATCTTGGTAAAAAATACAAAATGTCAATGGAAAAAAGCCTTTCTATTGCGCAAAAACTTTACGAAAACGGCTATATAAGTTACCCGAGAACTAACTCTGAATATCTTGCCACCAACGAAAAAGGTAAGATAAAAGAAATTATTTCTACAGTTAAAGGTTTGGGGTATCCTATAGTTTTCAAAGACAAAAAGACTATTTTCGACGACAGCAAGATAGAATCTCACTCGGCGCTCACTCCAACCTATAAAATACCCTCAAAAGACGCTTTAAACGAAGATGAAAAACTCGTTTATTCAACTATTTTAAGGCGTTTCGTAGCAGTTTTTTGCGAAGAAGACTGTTTAATAGAAAAAAGCGAACTTACCGTTTCTTTAGGCGGAAAAGAAGATTACGTTTTAAAAGGCTCTATTATCGTTACGCAAGGCTGGACGAAATACGACGGCGCGGATAAAAAAGACAAACTTTTACCAAATCTAAAAGTCGGCGACAAAATTAACGTCGATTTCCACCCCGAAGAAAAACAAACTCAACCGCCCAAACACTACACTATTGAAACGCTTAACAACTATTTAAAAAATCCGTTCAAAGAAGATAAAGCAAACGCGGACGAAAGCGACGAAGACGATTACAAGGCGATTTTTAAAGGTTTAGAACTCGGTACTGAAGCAACGCGTACGGGAATTATAGACAACGCTAAAAAAAGCGGTTATATTTCGCTTAAAAAAGACGTTTACCATATCGAAAACGGCGGAAGACATCTAATTGAACAACTCATTGATATGAATATATCAATGGACAAGTATAAAACGAGTCAGTTAGGTCAAGCGCTTAAAAAGGTTTACCGCGGTGAAATTTCAATTTACGAAAGCGTAAAAATGGCGCAAGACGAGATTGCGGAAGTTTTCAAAAACGACCCAAATCAAGGAACGGGTTTTTACGGCGATAAAATCGGCGAATGTCCGCTCTGCGGTAGCGACGTTTTAAGGGGTGTGTACAGTTACGGTTGCTCTGCTTATTCAAAAGGTTGTAAATTTAAGATAAATTTCAAAATTTTAAGCGCGCTACTTCCAAAAAAACAAGCCGAAAAGTTACTTGCAACAGGTTTTACCGAAAAAATGAAGTTCATTTCTAAAAACGGTAAAGAATTTGATAGCAAGTTAAAACTTGACGTTGGCGGACGGGTTACGTTTGATTTTGATAACAAATAATATATAAATAAATGATAAAAAACGGCTTGCAGTAAAATGCAAGCCGTTATCTTTATAAGTTTTCTTTAAAATTTTTAATTTCGTCTTTTAAATCTTCTATTTCATAAGCGTCTTTATAAAGCAATTCGTCGTACTCGTGAGTTTGCGTGGTAAAGGTTATTTCTCCGCTTGTCGTAACGACTAAAGTTACCGTACCTTGCAAATCCGTCCTATAAATTGACGAGCCTACCGCTGTTAAATTATCTAACGCTTCTGCTCTTGGGTGCATATAAGTTCCGTGACAAACACCGCAAGATATAACCGAATATTCAGGCTTAATCAAATTTAAAAAACTCATTGTGCTCGAAGTTGCGCTACCGTGATGAGCAACTTTTAAAACGTCGCAATCAAGTTTTGCAACTTCTCCCGTATTACTTGCATAATATTCGGTAAAAAGTTTTTCAGCGTCCTTTTCCATATCGCCTGTAAGCATAATTTTAACGCCTGCAAACTCTACTATCATAACCGAAGAAAAGTCGTTTGAATCGGTAAAATCTTTAAACCCTTCAACAGTTTTTGCATACGGCATAATGAAATCAACAGAATAATCAATTTGTTTATCTTCAGCGGTTACCGAAACGTGAAAATCGCTGTCGTCTGTAAAAAAGACGTTTGGAGTTCCCTCGTTTTCCACACCTTTTAAGTAGTCGCCGTAAGTAGCCGTGCTTTTAGGATGATATCCTGCGTTAGAAAACGCACCGCCAAAAGTATAGTCGCCCGAATACTTTACATAGGGACGATAGGAATAATTTACTTGATAATTTTCGTAAACGTAGTCCATTTCGCCGATATGGTCGCTGTCGGTATGCGTTGCAACGACGTAATCTAAAACTAACTTTTCACCGTTTACTGTTAAATACTCGTCTAAAACGTCTGCGCAGTTTTCACCTGCGTCAACAAGCATATTCTTTCCGTCGGGAAAATTTATAAGGATTGCGTCGCCTTGACCTACGTCTATAAAAGTAATCTTTAAATTACCTATTTCGTCAACTTCAACGCTTTCGTAACTTTCGCTCGTTTTGGACTCCTTTTGGAAAACTTTATCCCATTTTACAATGCCAAGCCCAAAATTATAATCTATAATAGCAACTATTATAACCAAGATTAAAACCACCGCGATAAACGCGTAATAATACTTTTTACTATTTTTATTCTTTTTACTTCTTTTAGCCATAATTTCTCACAAAATTTTATTTACTGTAACCCTTTTCAAGTAAAAGTTCTTGCAAAACTTCTCCCGCGTTTTTAACGATTTCAGAGCACGGCCTTTTATGTTTGTACTCGTCCGTTCTAACCGACGGATTTTCGGCGGAAAGTTTTTCTGTTCCTGCAATAAGTTCCCTACAAACGACTGAACCGCCGTTTTTTTGTTTGAACTTTTCGGCAAGTTCTCTAACTAAAGCGTAATGAGCCATTTTATTTTGACCGTCGTCTTTATCGTAACCAAAAACATAACCGACGACCATACTCATACCGCTAAACGCCCCGCATACTTCTCTAAGTCTGCCAAAGCCACCGCCAAACGACGAAGAAAGTTTTAAAAGAATACTCTTTTCAACGTTAATACAATCGGCGAACGCAAGGACAATCGCTTGCGAGCAACTGTAACCTTCTTCGAAATACTTTTTTGCTAACTCTCCTTTTGACATATTACACCTTTTTTACTTTTTTTAGGAGTAGATTATTCGTCTACTCGAATTTATTGACTTTTTTACTACAATAAAATATAATATTACTATTATGAAAATTATTTTTAACGACAATTTAACTATAAAAACTTTAGAAAACGGAAAGATAACCGAATACCCGTGCGACTTCTACAACAACTACGTAAAAACTGTTGAAAAAATGGCAAAGAGCCAAGAATGGAAATATAACGGCGCAGGCGCTACGTTTCGCGGAGATTCTTTCAATATCGAACGAATAAACACCAAAAACTCATATTACACTTCGCTCGATTGCTTTGGAAGTTACGATAAAGTTTTGTTTACTGTTACCATAAACGAAGTTTCGGGTATATTCATAAAAGATTTAAGCGTTGAAAAAGATAGCGAATCTCACGTTATTCACTCGCATGAACACGTATTTTCAGGCTCTTGCCCAAATCACGATTTAAAGGTAATCGCAACGTCTTTAAAAGAAGATTACGTTACCGCTCACCTTGCTATATTCAACCTTGAAACGAACGATTTATCTACTCTTACCGACGGCGATTGCTACGATTTTGACCCTTGTTATTCAAAAACTAACCCAAGTAAAATTTTGTTTGCAAGCAAGGGCGTTGGTCGCGACGTAGACGGCGATTTCGTAGAATATTCAAATTCTTCAATTTTAAGATACGACTTAAACGCGTGGGAAATCGAAGAATTATTTACTGACGAAAATTGCTCTTTAGAAAAACCGCGCGACGATAAATTCGGGAATTATTACTACATAGAAAAGCCAAAAAAAGAGCGAAAAAGCGGATTTTTTAGGACTTTACTCGATATAATTTTAATTCCGTACCGTATTTTAGAAGCCTTCGTTTCGTTTATCGAGATTTTCACTTCTTCTTTCACGGGAAAAAGTTTAGTAAAAACTTCTAATTCCGGAAACGTAAAAAAGAAGAACAAAACCAAAGGCGAAATCTTTATTGAAGGCAATTTAATAAACGTTGATAAAGAATATAAAAATAACCTTAAACACAAAGATAAATTCGCAGGGTACGTACCGCGCGCGTGGAAACTTGTAAAAGTTGATGCCGACGGCAATAAAATAGTTTTGGCGACGAGCGTTATTGATTACGTCTTGTTAGACGACGGCTCTATAGTTTATACGAACGGCAAACACGTCTTATTAGTAAAAGACGGGAAAACCGAAAAACTTGCCGATACTTCTATGTGCACTCAAGTTGCAGTTTTTTAAACTTAAGAAGTTTGAAAAACGGCGAAGTTATCGCCCTTTGCAATCAAAGCGCTACGTTCTTATATAATAAAATATTGACCGTAAATCGTTGAAGATTTACGGTCTTTTTTGGCTATATCACAACGCCTTTATTCTTTCCTTAATCTTCTTGGTTTGCAGTTCCCGTTGCTGCGGCGCGGATTTTCTTTTCTAATTCAGCCTTAACTTCGGGGTTAGATTCAACGTAGTCTTTAGCCTTATCTCTACCTTGAGCGATTTTTTCTCCGTTATAAGAGAACCAAGAACCGCTCTTTTCTAAAACGCCATATTCTACGCCTAAATCAATTAAACAGCCCGACTGCGAAATACCTTCGCCGTAGATAATGTCAAATTCGGCGGTTTTAAACGGTGGAGCGAGTTTGTTTTTAACGATTTTGGCTTTAGTTCTGTTACCAAACATACCGCTACTGTCTTTTAAATTATCCGCTTTTCTTACGTCGATACGAATACTTGAATAGAACTTAAGAGCCTTACCGCCCGGCGTTACTTCGGGGTTACCGAACATAATACCGACTTTTTCACGAAGTTGGTTTATAAATATTACGCAAGTTTTTGCTTTGTTGGTAATTGCCGTGAGTTTTCTAAGCGCTTGCGACATAAGTCTTGCTTGCGAACCCATATGGCTATCGCCCATATCGCCCTCTATTTCCGATCTTGGAGTAAGAGCCGCAACCGAGTCGATTACGATAAGGTCAACCGCGCCGCTTCTTACTAAACTATCTGTAATATCAAGCGCTTGTTCGCCCGTATCGGGTTGCGAAACGTATAAGTTTTCAAGGTCAACGCCAAGTTTTGCCGCGTAAACTGGATCTAACGCGTGTTCAGCGTCGATAAAAGCGGCGATACCGCCTGCTTTTTGAGTTTCGGCTATGACGTGGAGCGCAACGGTGGTTTTACCCGAAGATTCAGGTCCGTAAATTTCGACGATTCTTCCCCTTGGAACACCGCCAACGCCTAACGCAAGGTCTAAAGTAAGACAACCCGTAGGGATAACTTCAATTGACTTATCCGCTGCGTCTTGACCGAGTTTCATAATCGCGCCTTTGCCGTATTGCTTTTCAATTTCTTTTAAAACGATATCTAACGCTTTTTGTTTTTCTTCTAACATAATATCACCCTTTATATGTTTTTATTGTGTTTATTGCCAAAAGTAACGCGGTTTTTGCGCCCTTTTTAACTATTTCTTCTCTATTGCCGTTAAAATTGAATTTGTAAACGGCGATTTTTTGCTTGTAACTAATCCCTATAAAGCAAAGCCCTACTGGAAAACCAGACTCGTCAGATTTAGGACCTGCAATACCCGTAGTAGACACGCCTAAATCGGCGTTTTTGCTCTTTAAAAGCCCTTGCGCCATTTCGCTTGCTACTTGATAAGATACGGGCTTAAACTCGCTTATCGTTTGATTTTCAACGCCAAGTCTTTGCATTTTAGCATTTTCGTTATAAGCGACTATCCCTTCGTAAAACACCGCGCTCGCTCCCGAAACGGAAGTGATTAAAGAAGATATTTTACCACCCGTAAAAGATTCGGCAACCGATACCTTCAACGATTTTGATTTTAAAAGTTCTACCAAAACGACTTCGGCGTTATCAATTTCTTCGGGATAAAAATTATCTATAAATTCAACTTTCATTGTTCGATTTGATTTTAACACTTTAAATATGACAAACGCTTGTCAGTTTTCTTATTTTTCAGAAAAAACGTCTTTGTTTTTTACGAGATAAGACACGCCGGAAATTACCGTTAAAAGAACTGAAATTCCAAAACATACCAAACCAACGTTATCAACGATAAATCCAAATTTTGGCGCAATCGTTAAAAAGTCGCCTGCAAAAAGCATTATTATAATAGTTACGTCGGTAAAGAAAGTTTTAATTTTACCCGATTTATCCGCAGCGAGAACTTTTCCGTTTTTAGCGGCGAGCATACGAAGTGAAGACACAGCCATTTCCCTTGCGATAATTATTGCTACGCCGATACCGCCTAAATAAAAGCCCCATTCGCCTACCGCGAAAAATAAGTTAGTAATTTTAGGATCGGCAAGCATAACGACAAGAGCCGATAAAACTAAAACTTTATCTGCAATAGGGTCTAAAAACTTGCCTAAGTCGGTAACTAAATTATATTTTCTCGCTATATATCCGTCTAAAAAGTCGGTAAAAGCGGCGACTGCGAAAATTCCGAGAGCAACTAAATAATGCCCCGTAAAATCTAAATAAAACGCCAAGATAAAGAACGGTATTAAAATCAGTCGTCCAAGCGTGAGTTTATTCGGCAAATTCATCTTCTACACCTCCGTACAAGTCGTACGCGTCAGCCTTTTCAATTTTTACCAAGTATCTTTGACCTTGGCAAACTTCCCCGTTTGAATTGAAATAAACTACTCCGTCTATTTCTGGGGCGGATAAATAGGCTCTACCGCAAAACGCTTGTTTGTCGTAATCTATTCCGTCGGCTAAAACTTCTAAAGTTTTTCCTACGAAAGATTGTAAATAAATTCTTGAAATATGTTTTTGTACAGCGTAGAGTTTTTTAACTCTTTCTTCTTTTATATCTTCGTCTACTTGACCGTCATAGTTATAAGACGGAGTTCCTTCTTCCCTCGAATAAGCGAAAAAGCCTGCGTTTGTAAGCCTTGCGTCTTTTAAAAAGTCTAAAAGATTAGCGAAATGCTCGTCCGTTTCGCCTGGGAAACCTGCGATAAAAGTCGATCTAATTGCAATATTGGGAATTTTGGACCTTAATTTTTTTATTAAATCCAAATATTCGCTTGCCGTTCCCTTTCTGTTCATACGCTTTAAAATCGTATCGTCGGCGTGTTGAAGGGGCATATCGACGTATTTAACGACTTTATCGTTAGTCGCTATTTCTTCGATAAGTTCGTCCGTTATCATATCGGGATAACAGTATAACAGCCTTATACTTTGGATATTTTCAAGTTTTGACAGTTCTTTAATAAGCGGTACGATTTGGGGTTTACCGTAAAGGTCGACGCCGTATCTCGTTACGTCTTGCGCTACTAAAATCAATTCGGAAATATTGCCCAAACTCTCGGCTTCGCTTACGAGAGTTTCAATTTTTTCAGAACGGTATCTACCCCTAATTTTTGGAATTAAGCAGTAAGTGCAAAAGTTATTGCAACCGTCGGCAATTTTTAAATACGCGTAATGAAGCGGCGTAGTTACTACCCTTTCCGTTTTTTCAACCCAGTCTTTTTTTCCTACGAAATTTACCCTTTGACCGCTATAAGCAAGTTCGATAGCGTCGGGCAAAAGTTCGTAATCGGCAATTCCTAAAAACACGTCTACTTCAACGAGTTCGTCGTATATTTCGTCTATAAATTTTTGCGGTAAACAGCCTGTTAAAACTAACTTCTCAAGTTTGCCGTTTCGTCTATATTCGTTACAGTCGAAAACGGTTTCTAATGCTTCTTTTCTCGCGCTTTCTAAAAACGCGCAACTGTTTACGATTATTATCTCCGCTTGAGAAATATCGCTCGTTATATTTTCCGCTCCAAGTATTGCGAGCATTTTTTCGGTGTCCACTCGGTTTTTATCGCAACCGAGTGAAATTACGCCGATTTTCTTTCGTTTAAATATCATATTTGCCAAATTTTTCCTCAAATTCTTCTATTGATAAAACGACTTGCTTTTGCTTGCCCGTTTGAGAGTTTAAAACGAAACCCTGATTCATCATCCAGTCGAAAATTTTAGCGGCTTTTGGGAAACCGTAACCGAGCCTTCTTTGAATTAAAGATATTGATATGCTCTTTGTTTCGACTGCAAAGCGGAGAGCCTTAATATAATCGTCGGAAACCTGTCCGTTCGCGCCGTCGCTCTTGCCGTTTACGCTTTCAATTTGCGGTTCGTCTTCTTTATTTATCTTTTTGTGAGCAAATTCGTTGTAATAAGGCACGTTGTTTTCCTTAATGTAAGCCATTATCTTTTTAATTTCTTCCATAGAAACGTACGCGCCTTGAGCTCTTTCAACGCTACTCATAGTGCTCGTTTTATACAAAAGGTCGCCGGCGCCGAGCAATTTTTCAGCGCCCGCTTCGCCTAAAATAGTTTGCGAGTCGATTGCGTTCGACATCTTAAACGCCATACGCGAAGTAAAGTTGGTTTTTATTGAACCTTCCATAATATTAACCGACGGACGTTGAGTTGCTAAAATAAGATAAATTCCCGCCGCCCTTGCCTTTTGAGCAATACGAGCAATCTTTTCTTCGATTTGCTTTTTATTCTTACTCATAAGGTCTGCAAATTCGTCGATTATAATTACTATTCGGTACATCTTGTGTTGTTTTCTCGGATCGATTTGCGCGTTATAATCGTCAATACCCTGAACGAGAGCCTTTCTAAACAAAACGTATCTCGCGTCCATTTCTTCAACAGCCCAGTCAAGCATAGCGACTGCTTTTTCGGACGTGTTTAAAATCTCGTTAAAGAGCATGTGCGGAGAATTTTCAAAGACGGCGAATTCTACGAATTTAGGGTCTACGATTATAAATCTTAAATCGGCAGGGCTATATTTCATCATAAGACTTACTAAAAGAGAGTTAAGCCCTACGCTCTTACCCGTACCAGTCGCGCCTGCAACCAAAAGGTGAGGCATCTTACAAATATCCGTCACGACTACGTTACCTACTAAATCTTTACCTATTGCAAAAGTAAGCGAAGTGGGTTTTGCGTTTTTAAATACGTCGCTTTCAACGACGTCGCGAAGCCCGACCATCGACTTGGTTTTGTTCGGTATTTCAATGCCTATAAACGGAGTTCCCTTTATGGGCGCAAAGCGGATTTCTTCGGTTGTTTCAAGCCTTAAAGACAAGTCTTCGCTATACTTCATTACAGACTTTACGGGAACGTTCTCGGGAATTGAAATGTCAAATCTCGTTACCGTAGGTCCGTGAACGATATTTACGACTTTTACCTCAATACCGCCTAAAACTTTTAAAGTGTTCATTATCTTGGCGGCTTTGTCCATTTTGAAAGCTTCGATTTGACCGTAGTCAACGCTTGAGTCGTAAGAATTTAACAAACTCGTAGGCGGAGCGTTGTATTTATAGTTATACGGCATTGTATCTATAGGGTTTATTTCTATATCGTCGATATTTTGCTGTACTGCTTCTTCCTTTTTTTCTCTCGCCTTATATTCTTTAGGCTCTGATTTTATAGGTTCGGTCTTTTTTGGTTCGGAATACGTCCTCTCCGAACGCATAGGTTTAACTTTAGGCTCGTTGAAAAAAGTTTCTTCGGCGCTAAAATCAAAAGGCGCTTCGTCGATACCGCTTAAATCGACGATACTTTCGTCAGACGCGGAAGTAACTTGCTCGTTTACGATTTCGCTTAAATCGCTCTCGTCGTTTTGTTCTTCCTTCGGCTCGTCGTAGTCTTCGTCTTTCATAGACTCGGTATAGTTTTTGGGAATATATAAATCGTCGAACACGTCGGGAGAATCAAATTCGTCTACGATAGGAGAACTCTTTTCTTCATATCGACCGCTTTCTTTAGATTGCGGACGGTAAGGCTGACCTTCGCCGTAAACGTTTTCGGTTTGTTTAACGTATTCGCCAGAGCCTTTTACCGCTCCTTCGCAAACTTCGCTATAATAAAACGGTTTTTGAGTTTGGTCGTAAGAACTTTCCGTTTTTTGCGAATAATCGGAATATCCACCAGAATTTGACTTGTATTCGTAATCTTGGTCTGTTTTAAGTTCAAACGACGGGTTTCCGACTACGAGTTTTCTACCTTGCGAATAACTTTGCCCTGTGGGTTGATTTGGTTGTTGTGGAGGCGCAGGTTGATATTGATAAGGCATACCGCCGTAGTAAACGTTTGTAATGGGCGGTTGTTGATTAGAATTTTGCGTTCCGTAAGGTCTTTTAATATCGTAACCGTCAATTTCGTCGTCTTCTTCGTCGTCCTTATTTTTAGCGGTCTTTTGGCTTTTTTTAGTTTTGAAAAACGCGTCTTTAAAGAAAACGACTATAAGCAAAATCAAAACTGCGATATATAAAATGAGCGAGCCAACCGTAGAGATAAGCGAAGATAAACCGAAGTTGAGCATTGCGAACACCGCTCCGCCAAAGGTTGACGACCAAACACTGTTTTGCGGGCTTAAATAGGCTAAAGAAAGGTATTCGCCAAACTGTTTTTCGCCTATGGGAGAAAATATAAGGTGAATAAAACAAAATACTACGAGCAATAAAATAATGAGTTTTATCGCCATTTGCGTAGTTTTACCTTGACCTATTTTTCTGCCGAAAATAATCATTATTCCACAAAGCAGAGCGAACAAAAAGAGTGGGTAAGAAAAAAAACCGAACACACCCAAGAAAAACGTTTGCGTGCTTTCGCCAAACGGATAGAATACCGCTCCGCCCGTAAACAAACAGAATAATACAAAAGCCGAGAAGAATGTTAAAATCATCCCCCAAAACTCTCTATTTAAAAAATCTGCAACTTTGTTTTCCTTTTTCTTGTCCGCCATAAACTGCTCCAAAATGGTTACTTAAATTTATTATACCACACGCTTTATTTTTTTTCAACTTTAATGACAATCTTTTGATAAATATATTTTATCAAAAATACAATATTTCGTGTTTTTATTTTTCTCTATACACAACTTGTGCGAAATTAGATAAAAAAGACTGTGTCACCGTATGACTGATTTATAAAAAGGGTTAGATGTAAGTAAGACGGATTTTTATGAGACTTTTACAATGAAACGACCTTGTTTGTTGTAGGAATTGTAAAAAGCCATAAAAACATAGTATTTCGTAGCATAAAACCTTTGAATATCAGTCACGAGATGGAACGTAGCATAAAAAAAAGGAACGGACTTGCCGTTCCTTAAATATTTAGTTTTGAAATTATTTAGAAATAAGATTTACGATATCTCCAACGGTTCTTAAATTAGCAGCGTCATCTTCAGAAACGACGATACCAAAACTTTCTTCCATTTCCATAAGAAGTTGAACGACGTCTAAAGAGTCTGCTCCCAAATCCTTTACAATATCGCTTTCAGGTGTAATCGTGCTTGCATCAAGACCAAGGTGAGATGCTAAAAGTTCTGCAACTTTAGTAAAAGTATCCATTTTATTCTCCTTTAAGGTTGAATTTTATTTTAAGGCGTTAGCCGTTTATTATAATAGCACACCCAAACGCCTTTGTCAATTATTTTTGGGGTTTTTACGCATCGTAAGCCCTATACGGTTCTTTTTTACGTCAACCGACAAGACTTTTACCTTAACGACTTGCCCAACTTTTAAAACGTCGGACGGGTGTTTTACGTAATTATCCGAAATTTCCGAAATATGAACTAAACCGTCTTGGTGAACGCCGATATCTATAAACGCGCCGAAGTCGATAACGTTTCTTACCTTACCCGTAATTTCCATACCGACGACTAAATCGTTTATATCCATAATATCCGAACGAAGTTCAACCTGCTGTTCAACTTCTCTAACGTCTCTACCCGGTTTTAAAAGTTCAATAACGATATCGTTCATAGTAGGAACGCCAAGACCGCACTCCTCAGCGACCTTCGTTTCGCCGTACTTTTTGATTTGTTCGGGGAGATTTGCAAGATTTCTATCGGCAACGTCTTTATCCGTGTAACCGAAAAGTTTTAAGAGTTTTTCAGTCGCTTGATAAGATTCGGGGTGAACTGCCGTGTTGTCTAAAATATTCTTACCGTCTCTTATTCTTAAAAAGCCCGCGCTTTGTTCAAACGCCTTTGCGCCGAGTTTTGGAACTTTTAAAAGTTCTTTTCTCGTTTTAAACTTTCCGTTTTCTTCTCTGTAAGTTATGATATTGTTTGCAATTCCGCTGTTAAGCCCTGCAACTTTTGAAAGAAGGGACGGACTTGCCGTATTTAAGTCTACGCCAACGCTGTTTACACAGTCTTCTAAAACGCCGTTTAAAACTTCGTCGAGTCTTGCAGGGGGCATATCGTGCTGATATTGTCCTACGCCTATCGCCTTTGGATCAATTTTAATAAGTTCGGCAAGGGGGTCTTGAAGTCTTCTCGCAATAGAAATTGCAGAACGCAGAGTTAAATCGTATTGCGGAAATTCTTTTGCGGCGAGCGGAGAGCCAGAATAAACGGACGCGCCCGCTTCGTTTACGACTTCGTATCTAACTTTTCCACCGTACTCCTTAAGCATGTCCGCAACGAAAATTTCAGATTCTTTCGACGCAGTTCCGTTACCTATAGAAATAACGTCAATTTTGTGTTTATCAATTAAACCGCATAAAACTTTCTTCGCTTCATCGGTTTTGTTTTGCGGTGGCGTTGGATATACGACGGTAGTATCTAAAACCTTACCCGTTCCGTCTACAACCGCTATTTTACAACCCGTTCTATACGCAGGGTCAAAACCCATCGTAACCTTATCTTTAACGGGCGGTTGCATCAAAAGCGGACGAAGGTTTACGTCGAACATTTTAATCGCTTGTTCTTGCGCGCTTTCAGTTAAAACGTTTCTTATTTCTCTTTCTATCGACGGATGAATAAGTCTTTTGTACGCGTCGGCAACGGCGAAACGAACGCAAGGAGTGGTAATACTTCCCTCTTTAACGAAACCAACTTGGCATACCCTTACTGCAAAATCTTCGTCAATAGTAACTTTAACCTTTAAATAGCCTTCGTCTTCGCCTCTGTTTAACGCGAGAACTCTATGAGATTTAATTTCGGAAACAGGCTCGGCGTAATCTTTATACATTTCGTAAGTTTTTGCGCCTTCTTCATCTTCTTTGGTAATTTTAGAAGAAATTTCACCGTTTTTAAGGTAAATTCTACGAAGTTTTTTTCTAAGTTCAGCGTCATCTGAAATTCTTTCGGCAATAATATCTTGAGCGCCGGAAATTGCTTCTTTAACCGTTTTTACGCCTAATTCTTCGTTTAAATAAGGCTTTGCAAGTTCGTCTAAATCGCCTTCTAAAATATCTTGCGCCATTAAAATATCCGCAAGCGGTTCAAGACCTTTAGCGATTGCAATAGTCGCTCTCGTCTTCTTCTTTTGCTTGAACGGTCTGTATACGTCTTCAACTTCGGTAAGCGTTACCGCAAATTCAAGAGCCGCCGCTATCTCGTCTGTCATTTTACCTTGCTCGGTTATAGACGCAGTAACTTCGGCTTTACGTTTTTCAATATTTCTAAATACATTGAGAGCTTCTTGATAATGTCGACTGTTAATATAGTTTGCAGCGGATGTATAATAAGAATCTTCCTGACTATAAGAAGAACCACCGTAACTGCCGGTCACACCAAAGCCACCGAAACC